>DVHF01000029.1 GCA_018712265.1 Candidatus Gallacutalibacter pullicola | reverse complement strand
TTGCCCACTCTGCATCTGTCATTTCATATCGATGGATGCTCATTCTATCACTTCCTTATCTCTATGATACAATCTCTTTGTTTCCTTTTCTTGTCTTTTTCGTCATTTTTGTTTTTTCAGATACAACCTAAGAAAAAAGGGTTGACATCTTTTTTGTCAACCCTTCATGGTGCCGGTGGTGGGACTCGAACCCACACGCCATCGCTGACAACGGATTTTGAGTCCGTCTCGTCTGCCAATTCCAACACACCGGCGCATATAACGGAATTTATTATATCGGATCTTTTAAAAAAAATCAAGAGCTAAATTGCTTTTTTTCAAAACATATTGGTACAGGATGCTTGTCAATTCCCGTCTCCAATGATACAATAAATGCAAGGAAAGTTATTATAAGGGCATCTAGCTCAATCAAATTCCCGGCCGGAGGGACGACATCTGCGGTGGGATATGAAAGAGGGGAATCCTTTGTGAAGGAAAAAAAACTGGTTCTTGTATTCTTTGGTTCTCCGCACCGGCACGGTCATACAGCACATCTTCTGCGCGCTTTTCTACAGCCGTTTCACGATCGCCGTCAGTATGAAATTCGCATCATCAGCGCCTACGACGAGGATATCGCGCCGTGCAGGGCCTGCGGATTCTGTCAGCGGACGGAAGCCTGTTCTATCCACGATATGGATCAGATCGACAGTATGATCCGCCGCGCGGAGCTTCTGGTGTTCGCGACACCTGTGTATAATCTCACATTTCCCGCGCCGCTCAAGGCGATCGTTGACCGGTTCCAGCGCTATTTTGAAGCCCGTTTTGTATTGGGACTCCGTCCGCCCATAGAAAAGCCGAAAAAGGCCGCTCTGTTAATGACGCTGGGCTCTAAAGATATGTTCGGCGCGGAGGTTGTCGAGAAACAGCTTCGCATGGCCTTCAGCGTGATGAATACACAGCTGGAGGAAGTCGTAGCGTGGCCGGGAACAGACCGCCCGGAGGGAAAGGAACAGCTGAATGCGATGTTTGAGCAGGCGCATCTTTCTGCTCTTGCCATCAAGGAAAAAGTGTGATAAAATGAAAGGTAGATTTGTACATTTAGGAGGATTTTTATGTCAGGCCATTCAAAATGGAACAACATTAAGCGGAAAAAAGAGAAAACCGACGGCGCGAAAGCAAAGATTTTTACAAAAATCGGACGTGAGCTTGCGGTAGCCGTAAAAGAAGGCGGTGGCCCTGATCCTGCCTCCAACTCCAAGCTGAAGGACTGCATTGCCAAAGCAAAGGCTAATAATGTGCCGAATGACAATATCGATCGTATTATTAAAAAGGCTGCGGGAGAAGGCAATTCCGAAAAATACGAGAGCATTACCTATGAAGGGTACGGCCCGTGCGGAATCGCTGTGATTGTCGAAACCCTTACCGATAACCGTAACCGTACCGCTGGGGCGGTGCGCCACTATTTTGATAAGTTTGGCGGAAACCTCGGTACAAACGGATGCGTATCGTTCCTGTTTACGCAGAAGGGCGTGATCGATATCGAGAGCGAGGGCCTCGAAGAGGACAAGGTGATGGAGGACTGCCTGGAGGCGGGAGCGACCGATTTCCAGGCGGACGGCGATGTCTTTGAAATCTATACGGAGCCGGAGGACTTTTCGGGCGTGTGTGAGGATCTGGAACAGAAGGGCTACACGTTCCTTTCGGCGGATGTGGCGATGGTTCCGAGTACCTACACTGCGATCCCGGACGAGGAGTCCGCGGTGAAGATGCAGAAGCTTCTGGACATTCTGGAAGATGACGACGATGTCCAGAACGTGTGGCATAACTGGGATAATCCGGACAGCGACGAGGAATAAATTCCCTTTTTCCGGCCACAATAATAGAAAGCGTCCGCCTGGGGCGCGGGCCTTTTGCAAGGCCGGCATGGCTCCGGGCGGATTTTTTATTAGGGCGTATCAGGAAAGTCAAAAGTGCTGGAAAATTCGCTGAAAAGCCGCGGATGCAAGGCGCGAATCCGCCGCAATACTTTTGTATTGCAAGGGTGAGCAACGAAGCAGACGCCGTTTTTCAGATGAATTTAACAGTATTGAGGACTTTTCTGATACGCCCTGGACAGGGGGAAGCAATGGACAGCTTTGAGCATTTGTGTATGAACTGCATGGCGGATATGGGGGACAGCACAGTATGCCCTGTTTGCGGGTTTCATCCCGAGGAGCCGCAGATGGCGGGCGCACTTCCCTACGGAACCGTTTTGCAGGACCGCTATATAGTCGGCAGGGCCAGACGCTGCAATGGGGAAGGAATTTCCTATATCGGATACGACAAAAAGCTCCAGCTCCGCATCGAACTGAGGGAGCTTTTTCCCCAGACTATCTGCGAACGGGCAGAAAACAAAACCGATATCCGTGTTCTGGGCGGAAGCGAAATCGTTTTTAACGAATGTCTTTCCAAATTCCTGAGCTACTCGCGCGATGTGGCACATCTGCGGGAGCTTTCTGCCATTGAGCAGATCTATGATATTTTCGAGGAAAACCATACAGTCTATCGCGCAGCTGAATGGTCGGAGTGCATCACGCTGCGCCATTTTGTGGAGCGGAGCGGCGGCAGCCTGAGCTGGAACGACGCGCGTCCGCTTTTTATGCCGGTAATCAATGCGCTGGGGATTGTCCACAGCGCAGGGGTGAGCCATCTGGGGATCTCCCCGGATACGCTTGTTATCCTGATGGACGGAAAAATGAAGCTTTCCGGCTTTTGTATCGATACAGTGCGGCGTGTGGATGCCGATCTGCCGCCGGAACTCGTTCCGGGCTGTGCGGCGATTGAACAGTATGTCACGGATTACGTGTCGGGCGAAACGACCGATGTATATGGACTTGCTGCATCGCTGTTTTTTGCGCTGACAGGGGAACTCCCTCCGGACGCGCTGAAACGGCGCAGCGATACGAGGCTGCTTGTCCCAGCGGCTACGCTGCGTCTTCTGCCGCAGTATGTGGTTTCCGCGCTGGCGCACGCTCTGCAGGTTTCTCCCGATAAGCGCACGCCTACCTTTGAACGCCTGCGGGACGAGCTTTCCGCCGCGCCCACAGTGACAGCCGTGATGGATCCCGTCCGCCCGCAGGAGGAATACCGCGAACCTGATCCGCCCGTCAGAGACAGGAGGCAGGAACGCCGTCCGCGGGTACCGGGATTTGTATGGGTAATCTGTTCGTTCCTGGTGGCGCTTGTCATATTTGGTGCGGCTGGTTTTGCGCTGCTGTCCCGTCCGCAGGCAACGGAAGAGCCTTCTGGGGTGTCCTCATCGTCTGTACCCGCCGTGGAGACGGCAGGTACGCCGGAGTCTCAAGCGACTCCGGAGGATGCAGTGCGCATGATCGAAATTCCTGATTTGCTTGGGGATAATTATGACGATCTGATGGAATCGTCCTCGGAAAATACAGAATACAGGATCCTTGTCTCTGATAAGCAGTTTGACGACACAGTGCCGGAAGGCCATATCATTTCCCAGGATCCCATGCCGGGCGGAAGAATGGAGGAGGGTTCTGCCATCACAGTGATTGTCAGTCTCGGTGCTCGGACACGGACGCTTCCGGATATTACCGGTCTGGATTTGACGGATGCTTCCCGCAGCGTGACGGCAGAAGGATTCCTTCCCGTGCTGGAGGAGGATTACAGCGACACGGTCCCCGAAGGCTTCATGATTGGATACCGCGATCACGAGGCTGGCGACGAGCTCGATTATGGCACTCAGGTCACAATTCTGCGGAGCCTTGGTCCCGAAACAGGGGAGAGCGGTTCCTCAACGGAATTTTCCGAGGAGTCCTCTCAGACCTCACAGGGGAATTTTCTGTTTCCCTGAACTTATTTCAGGGGCGGTATATACCCGACCGCTGTGTCGGGGCAGAGCTGTCTGAAGTGAGGTGAAAGGGTGGACGGATCAAAACGTCGGAGATTCATTTCTGATGGCAGAGGAAATTCGCCCATTGTGATTGGAATGGGCCTTGTGACGGGGGTCTTTGCGCTTGCGCTGGTTATTCTGCTGGGACTGCTGAACCCGGAATTTCTGAATCTGCTGGGCACAGAGGGCGATCCGGAATCGATATTGGAGAGGTATTCCCTCTGGTATTTTATCCTGATGGCAGGATGCATTTTTGGCGCAGTTCTGATTGTCGTTGTGGATGTTATTGTATTCCGGTATCTCCTGCGGATGTTTCTGCACAAAACTTCGGAGAAAGAGATACGGCAGTATTTCCAGAATTTTCTTTCCTTTGGGGTGCTGATGGTATTGTTTTTCGCTTTTTATGCCATAGTGGCGGGGGGAATGCTTCTGAACGAGGAGATCCCGCAGAACTGGC
>DVHF01000028.1 GCA_018712265.1 Candidatus Gallacutalibacter pullicola | reverse complement strand
CGGTAAACCTAGAAAAGTCCAGATCTTTGAAAAAGACGGTCTGGCCCATCATCCGGGGCGCCAAAAAGCTTTGCAGAAGATACGCAGTTCCCTCCGAAACCTGTCTGTTTTTCTGTTCCGGAAGTTTCTCCAGCAAGCGGAGGAAGTTTTCCATATCCAGACTATAACGATACATCCGTCAATCCCTCCAGTTCATGAAACAGCTGGAGGCTGTTCCTTCTGTATTGAGGAAGAAACGGCTGGCTGACATCCAGAAGAATATACTGATATTTCATAATCAGCATGATTGCTATTCTTTTCCTGCTGTCCGGGATTCTTCGCAGAAGAAATTCTGTCTGAAGAGCAAAGTTTGCCTGATCCCTTAAAAAGGATCGATCCTCCTCATTCAAAAACCGGCGGAACCAGTTTTTGGCTACTACTTTATTTCCCGCAAAGTGATGGGGATTCTCCGTACAAATAGCATATTCAAAATCAAGAAGGGAAGGGTCGGGATTGACTGTGAACGGATAAATCCGGCACACCCGCGGTTTTTGTTTCTGAACGGTGCAGATGTTTCCGTCCTGCAAAAAGATACACGAATCATCCAATCCCTTTGTATTAAGAAACGTAACAGGGAAACCGCCTTCCGTAATCGGAAGAAGATGGACGTTTTTCATCATAAATACAGATATCGCGTCTCTTGGATCCTCCTTTTTTTCGAACACTTTTGCCATACGGTACAGATCGAGGTTATCCGCCGGAATGGAATCTTTTGCATGACGGCAGCACCTCCCACATCGGACACACTCGTATGAAACGCTGTCCTGAAGCTTGATTTCTTTCCATCTGGGATCTTCGGGAATTAACATTATCTTTACCTCCAATTAAACAAGACGTTTTATGCCGTCGTTCGTTAGAATATGGATAACCATCCGGTTGGAAGTCACTTCACGGACCGAGATCCCGGTTTGCTCCGTCTGGATTTCCGTCTTTTTCTGCTTGATGATTTTACCTTTTACCACATGAGGAAATTTTGAGTCCACAAATCCGTTCATCATCCCGCTGCCGCCAAGCAGACCAATTTGGGAAATTTTCAGCGGCAGAAGCGGACGCTTTGCGCCAAGTTCCAAATTGCTTCCGGCAAACAGAAATTTCCGGATTTCCGGAGAATCGCGGCGGAGCTGTTCTTCCAGTTCACGGATGTTGAAGATTTCCCCCTGAAAGACAGGTTCCCCGCACGATTTATCCGGTATTTGATACCGGCCTGCCGGAAGCTCTGTAATGTCCGGCAGCTTTTCCGGTTCCAAAAGGCTCTCATAAAGCGTTTGTACTTCCTGCGGATCTGCCGCGGGATCCTCCGCGGATTTCCTGTATCCCAGGAAAACCACCTGCCGGAACCGCTCATACTCTTTTCCAATAAACCGGAATACTGTAAGATCCCGGAAATCTTCGCAGAGCATATGGCAGATTGCGTAGGTTGCACGGTAGAACGGAATGATATAAATAAGCACCCCGTTTGATACCAGATGAAACCTGGCGCTGCTCAGAAAAGCCTTTTCTGCCCGGATATTTCCGGTGTTTGACGCCATAGAGAGGTAGGGCGGATTTAAAAAGACACAGTGAAATGACCGTGAACCAATATCTGACCTGAAATAGCTTCCAAACGCTACCTTATCCAGACGGGACAACGCTTCTTCCCGTCTTGCTTCATCCACTTCCACGCCGTATGTAATTGCCTGCGTTCCCTCTGCAAATTGGGCCAGAGCTTTTCCGCAGCCACAACAGGGATCTGTTGCCGTATCTAAATTGATACAACATAACGACAGCACATTTCTGTCCCATAACGATGCACCCGCACATGTGCGTTTTTGCACACCCCTCATAACAATGCTGTACGCACCGTTACGGAGTAGGTGTGCATAAAATAGCCCAGTTCCGCCGCGCAGGCAGTAAATATATCTATACATAAATAGCAGAAGACACCCGGCCTAAACCGAGTGTCATACTGACCTGTATTGAATTACGCTTGTATCTCCGTACCGTCCCGGAAGGTGACCGTAATCTCCTTGTCCCTACCGACCGTGACGAACTCGACCATGCTGCCCCAAAGGCTGCCGTCAAACTCGCTGATGGTCCCGTCCTGGGCTTTCAGTACCTTGATGAAGTCCGACAGCCGCTCGCTCTGCGCTTCCTTGGCAGAGATAGCGGACACCACCTCATCATACCGAGCCTTCGCCGCATCGTACCGCTGAACCAGTCCATCGTAGCGTTTTTGGTACTCGTCCTGGTCCTGCGCAACACGGGCATTCTCCGCCACGATGTTCTGCGTCATTTCCACCAGCACCGCCATCTCTTCTCCCAGCTTGCTCTTTTCTTCCTGCAAGGCTGTGGTGACGCAGAGCGTTTTGCGGATGACTTCCGCATTGGCGATGATTTCTTTTTTCTCGGTCACGAGCCGGTTGCACGCCGAGACGAACGCCGCTTTGATCTCATCCTCCGTAACATGAGGAGTCTGGCACTTCTCGCCGTTGTATTTGCGATTGCAGCGGTAGATGACCTTGCGGTAAGAATCTGTGGAATGCCAGACCTTTGAGCCGTACCATCCGCCACAGTCGGCGCACTTTATCTTGTTGGAGAAGATGCTCACACCGCTGTAGCGTGTGCCGCCCTCCTTGCGCCTGGCAAGCTCCGCCTGCACCATGTCGAATACTGCGGGGCTAATGATTGCCTCGTGGTTACCTTCCACATAGTACTGCGGGACCTCGCCCTCGTTCTTTTTCATCTTTTTCTGCAGGAAGTCCACCGTGAACTCCTTCTGCAGGAGGGCATCGCCTTTGTACTTCTCGTTCGAGAGCATCCTGCGCACCGTCTGTTGGTTCCACACATCCTTGCCGCCCGGAGTTTTGATACCCCGGCTCGTCAGTTCTGCGGCAATTGAGTGAGGGGTAAGTCCTTCCAGAAACATTCGAAAGATCAGCCTGACAACCTCCGCTTGTTCCGGGTTTACCACGATTTTCCCTGTTTCTTTATCTTTATCCAGACCCATAAATCGACTGTAGGCAAAGCTGACCTTGCCATCCGCCATCCTCTTGCGCTGTCCCCATGTGACATTTTCAGAGATGCTTCGGCTTTCCTCCTGTGCCAGCGAGGACATGATGGTAATGAGCAGTTCTCCTTTGCTGTCCAGGGTCCAGATGTTTTCCTTCTCGAAATAAATTTCAATTCCTGCATCCTTCAGCTGACGTACTGTTGTAAGACTGTCTACAGTATTGCGGGCAAAGCGGCTCACGCTCTTAGTGATGATTAGATCGATTTTCCCGGAGAGAGCATCGGCAATCATTGCCTTAAAGCCTTCGCGCTTTTTGGTATTCGTTGCCGAGATTCCTTCGTCCGTGTATATGGAAACGAACTCCCAATCGTCCCGGCTTTTGATGTAGTTTGTGTAGTAATCGACCTGTGCCTCGTAGCTTGTAGCCTGATCCTCATGGTCGGTTGAAACGCGGGCATATCCGGCGACTCGGCGTTTCTTTTTACTGTGAATTGGGGTCGCCGTGAAGCGGCTTATCGTTGCAGGTATCGTTGTTACTTTCGCCACGTTTTTCCCTCCATCTCCGTATCATTACTTCCCGCATATGCTGCTTGCGCTGCTCTGTGTGCCTGGGCATTTTCCGTTTGTTTTCCCATGCCGCTTCAAAGGTGTGACCATCAAAGAAGCGGATGGAAAGCTGAAACGGAGCTGTGACGTGAATACAGGCGATATGCTCACGGAAAGCCATCTCGTCAAATGACTCCAACCCCATAGCCTCAGCACACAGCTTTTTGAGGACTTCTTCCTTGATGCTGGGGCTTTGGCATTTTCCGCTGGACGCACACCGCCATACGGAATCAAAGCTGCCGTCTTTGTGCCGTGACCGCTGCCTGCGGTAGTTCTCGCCGCAGCTGTCGCAGCGAATGCGGCTGGTGAAGCAGGAACTGTTGGGGCCGAGCTGATGCTCCTGCACATACCGGCCTTTGGCGGCCCTGCGCTCATCTGTCCAGC
>DVHF01000027.1 GCA_018712265.1 Candidatus Gallacutalibacter pullicola | reverse complement strand
CGAATTTTCCAGCACTTTTGATTTTTCAGATACACCCTAATAAAATAATTGATATTATGGAGGGGAATGATCTGTGAAAACCAGAATAAAATATGTATCATTATTGATCGCAACAGTTTTTATTATAGCAGCGTTTTTACTGATTGTTTTACAAACGACTTCCAATCAATACTCCTATGACGATATCCCAAGGAGATATATTACAGGCGAAATCACCTCAATTTCTCAAGAAGATAAATATATCGAATTGCTGCTGGAGGACAGCGGCGAATCGGCCTCGGTAACCATGACGGTTCATGGAAAAGTAAAAATTTATCAAATAGTCAATGAAACTGTAAAGACGGTTGATTTTTCCAAACTGGAGATAGGCCAAATCATCCAATGCGATATAAGAAATTCGGTCACACTTGAGAAAATAAACTCCTTTCATGATTGCAGGCAGATATTTATTCTCCCAGACGAAGGGTTGTAATAAGACAGTCTAAAAGATTTTGGAAGAAAAGATGATGGCGGATGCCTTTGGAGCGTGAGACGCTTTTTCAGTGAAATAAATCCTGCTGTGATTTGTGAAATACGCTTCGCGTGCGCAGTATAATTCTGCCGCATGAATTCTCTTTTTGCGAAAAGCGAAATTTTCACAATAGCTGTGAGAATTTTTCATATCAATAACGTTAGTTCACTTGCGTTAGGGGGGAGACGTAAGATGTTTGGAAACCATAACCGATCCGGCGTCATTTGTACGCCGGTTCAAATCGGGGACATTTTGGTGGAGATCGACGGACAAAGCTTTTCCGATCTGGGACTGTGCGCGGAGAATATCACGGCCGATAATATGGACTGCGCACCTGACGTCCTCTGCTTTTCTGTTGATGTTGCCGCAGAGGATGGCGAATGTCTGAAATCGGACGCGCGGATTATCTGTGAAGCTTACGCGGGCGGCAGAAAGTTGAGCACGCAGAAAAGAATGCTGACGGCTAAGGATTTTTCGGGCAGGGAGAAGCTGGAAATCGACTTCAAAAAATGGGGCATCTGCGATGCCGCAGACAGAATCACGGTGTACTGTGAGCACATTTGATCTATAAAAAAGAAGAGCGCGGATCCATCGTAAAAATGGATCCGCGCTCTTTAGCACTTATTAAAAATTGCAGGGATAACCAGACGGGATGTCTGCCGCAGGCACTCAGATTTCCGGAATTTCGATCTCAATCTCGCGGCCAAGCTCCGCGGATTTCTGGATACCAGAAATGATCGCCTGATTATAGAGAATCTGGCTGGTCGGAACAGGAGCGGAACCGCCGTTCTTGACAGCGTCAAGGAAGGAGCGGATCTTCTTGTAGAACAGCCCGCCGAAAGAATCTCCCTCCGGGCAGAGCGGGATAACAGTCTCGGTCTGCTTGCCGGCCACATCGTGATAGAGCGTCATGGGGCCGCCGACCGTGCCGTTCCAGCATTCTGTGGACGGGATGCGCAACGCACCCTTTGTGCCCATGATGATGGTGTCACCGGGAGTGTCAACGTGCATAGCCCATGCAATGCGGAAGTCCAGCACAATGCCGCCCTCCAGGCGGACAAACGCGGCGGCGAAATCGTCCACGTTAAAGCGGGCGGCGTCCGCGGGATTGTTGTAGAGCGGGTTCGTGCCGAAATAGTTGGAGGTGTAGCCCGTCACGGTGAGCGGCTTCGGATAGCCGATAGCGTTCAGGACCATATCGAGCGAGTAGCAGCCGATATCGCCGAGCGCACCGATTCCGGCTGTGGACTTCTCAATAAATGTGCTGTTCGGGATACCGCGGCGGCGTCCGCCGCCGGTCTGGATGTAGTAGATGTCGCCCAGCTCGCCGGATTCCACGATCTTTTTGATCATCTGCATATTTTCATCCATGCGCGGCTGGAAGCCGATCGAAAGGATTTTGCCGCTTTCCTTTTCAGCCTTCATGATGGCGGCAGCTTCCTCGATGGTAACGCACATTGGCTTTTCGAGCAGGACATTCACACCTTTTTGGAGCGCGTAAATGGCACATTCCGCGTGCGTGACGTTATAGGTGCAGATGCTCACCGCGTCGAGATTGGCGGCTTCTGCGTCAAGCATCGACTTGTGATCGGGATACAGGCGCACGCCCTCCACACCGTAACGCTTGAAGAATTTTTCCGCCTTGCCGGGGATCAGATCAGCCGCGGCGACGATCTCAACATCGGGCATCTGCTTGTAGCTCTCGATGTGGGATTCGGCAATCCAGCCGGTTCCGATGATACCGACCTTCAGCTTGCGGGAAGTATCGATGGCTTCTTCCTCCGTGGGAGGGGTGAACTGGTTCAGTACAGCGTCAGACATAGGGATTTCTCCTTTTTATTTATTGATTGGCCGGGAGCGGATATGATCCGCCCGCCGCATTACTTCATCAGATCGTTCAGGTACTGGATGCTGATTTCAGCACATTCCATCGGGGTCTTTTCCATGCTCGGGCGATCCTGTTCCACGACGACCCACTGTGCACCTGCGTCCTCAGTGGCCTTGAGGATAGCGGCAAAATCCTGCATCCCCTTGCCGAGCGGGCGGAACTCAAAGGAGCTGCGGTCGGCGGCCTTTTCTGTGGACTGGATGCCGATCAGCTCGTACATTCCGTCCTTGCCCTCGCCGGCCTTGTAGAAGTCCTTGAGATGCACCACCGGAGAACGGCCCGCGTACTTGCGCAGATAAGCGCAGGGATCCTCACCGCCCACCTTTACCCAGCAGGTATCAAGCTCTGTCTGGAGCAGGTCCGCCGGAATGGTGTCGTACAGCACGTCGAGCGCGTATTTGCCGTCCAGCTTCACGAACTCAAAATCGTGGTTGTGATAGAGCAGCTGCATGCCTTTTTTCTTGGCGATCTCACCCAGCAGACGCGCGCCGTCGATGGTTTTCTGGAACCCATCCGTGCCGGGACGGTATTCCTCAGTCAGATAGGGGATAGCGACGAACTTGCAGCCGATTTCAGCATAATCGCCGAGCACCTTTTCCGGATCCGCCATCATGTCCACAAACGGGACGTGCGCGGAAATCGGAACGAGATCGTACTTCTCGACGAGAGCCTTGACCTCAGCGGCGCTTTTGCCGAACAGTCCGGCAAACTCGACGCCGTCATAGCCAAGTTCCTTGACCTTTTTCAGCGTGCCCTCAAAATCCTGCTCCATGTCCTCGCGGACAGAATACAGCTGGAGCGCAATCGGGAACTTTTTCATAATAGATCTACAACTCCTTTTTGATTTTTATATTTTGCAAAAGAAATTTTATATTCGTTCATCTGTGACGATATGCTCGATTCCGCTATGCTCTGTGCTGAGATATTCCTTTAGAAAGCTTGGGAAGGCTTTGTATTTATTGAGATCGTTTATGGGGATCCAGTGCATTTCTTCCCTTGCTCCGCATGTATAGCTGTTGCTGTGAAGCTCCTGCGTTCCTCTGGGCTTCATCAAAAAATAGAGGCTGATCTCGTGGCAGTCCAGCCCTTTTAGCGTTCCGCTGTTCTCATTGAAGAAATTTTCGTGGATAACCGCCAGATGATCGATTTCATACTGCACGCCCGTTTCTTCCAAAACCTCTCTCAACACCGCGGCCTCGGCGGTTTCTCCCATATGGACGCCGCCGCCAACGGAATACAGATAATCCTCATTTTCGTTGCCGGCCAAAAGGACGCATCCGTTCTCTACGATAATTGCCGCCGCGCGGTATCGAAACCAATGATTTTCTCTGGTAAAGCCGCAGTCGTACATAGAATTTCTCCTTTCCGGATGTTCAAACGCATAGCGGCCAGTTCGCCGCCGCGGCAGAATACCAAAGACTATCGGAATGTCAGCGGAGGTCACGACGCGCGGCGCGTTTTGCCCACCGCAGGTGCGTCCAGACTTAGTCTGGTGCCTCTGGGGTCCGCGAAAGCGTTCGGGCGAACCATCCACCGGATGGTTCGTCCTCTCTGTTCGCTCAGCTTTTTGGGGGAACGCTTCGCGTTCCGGTTTTACGGGGGCCAGCCCCCGCGCCCCCGCAGCCTTTTGAAAAAGGCTGGCGAAAACTTTATATTTTGCTTCCCGTTAGATGTGCAGTGAAACTGACGCGCCCTTTTCCGCAGACGCAAACACCGCGTCAATTACTTTCATCACGCGCAACGCCTGTTCCGGTGTAACAGCAAGCGGGGCTTTCCCCTCATCCGCATCGCGGAAATTGCGGTAATAATCGCGCGCATCGCATTCCATCGGCGGCAGTTCCAGCTCCTCCAAACTCTCCTTCGGACGGGGAGCCATCGTGCGGGTCGGTCCGGCGACGGTATAGACGATCCCCTGCTCCCAGTGCATTTCCTCAGTACGCGCACGGACGATCCGGCCCGTGCAGGAGAAGTCGTCGATCTGCATCGTCCCGGCGTCACCGGAAACGTGCCAGCGCGGCAGGTTGATAAAGGTATACGTATCCACCTCCACGAGCGCAGAAAGACCGTTGCGGAAACGCATCATCAGCTTGAAGTTATCGTCCACGCCGGGGAATTTTACGGAAAGCAGATGTGCGTAAACCTCCACGACAGGGCTGTCCACCAGATACATCAGCTGATCGATGAGATGCACGCCCCAGTCGAGCAGCATCCCGCCGCCGGCCTCCTTGACGCAGCGCCAGTCGCCGGGGATGCCCTTGCTGCCCTGAACGCGCGACTCAATGTAGAACGGCTTGCCGATGGTGCCGTCCTCGAGGACCTTTTTCATGATCAGGAAATCCTTGTCCCAGCGGCGGTTTTGGTGGACGGAGAACTGGCGTCCTGTTTCCTTGGAGACGGCGATCACTTCCTCAAGCTCCGCGGCGTTGAGCATCACGGGCTTTTCGCAGATCACGTTCTTGCCTGCCTTCATCGCCTGGATGGAAAGGGATTTGTGGAAGTTATTGGGGACTGCCAGAATGACGGTCCGGATCTCCGGATCGGAGAGGATCGCGTCCAGGGACGGATAGCCGTGGATGCCGTCCTTCTCAGCCGCCTGAATCCGCTCGGGATTGATGTCGTAAATGCCGGCGAGGCGGAATTCCTCCGGGAGGGAGAGCAGCTGTCTTGCGTGATGGCCGCCCATGCCGCCGTAGCCGATAATGCCAATGGTATACATAATGATGATTACTCCTTTTTATGCCCAGTACATACCGCCGTCGCGGGTCTCGAAGATGATGGTGCGCTTGAGAACCTCAATCGCCTTTTCAAGACCTTCGCGGGTCGTCATGAGACCGTCCTCGTGCTCGATGGAAATCACGCCGTCGTAACCGGTCTGCTGGAGCTCGCTGAAGATGGCGCGCCATACGTCCTCGCCGTGGCCGTAGCCGATCGTGCGGAAGTTCCAGGAACGTTCCGGGATACGGTTGAACGGAGTGGTGTCGAGCACGCCGTTGACAGCACAGTTGAGATGATCGATGGCGGTATCCTTGGCGTGGAAGTGGTAGATTGCGCCCTTGAGCGCACGGATCGCCGCGACCGGATCGATCCCCTGCCAGAACAGGTGGGACGGGTCGAAGTTTGCGCCGATCACCGGGCCGACCGCCTCGCGCAGGCGCAGCAGCGTACCGGGGTTGTAGACGCAGAAGCCCGGGTGCATTTCAAAGGCGATGCGGTGGACATTGTGCTTTTCCGCGAACGCGGCTTCCTTTTTCCAGTAGGGGATCAGCTTTTCGTTCCACTGCCATTCCTTGATCTTCTGGAAATCGTCGGGCCAGGTGGCAACCACCCAGTTCGGGTATTTGGACTCGTCGCAGTCGCCCGGGCAGCCGGAGAAGCCAACGACTGTTTTTACGCCAATTTTTTCTGCCAGGCAGATCGCGGCTTCAAACTGATCGTGGTAGGATTTCGCGATCTCCTTGTTGGGGTGGACCGGATTCCCGTGACAGGACAGCGCCGCCACGCCGATCCCATATTTGTCGATTGTCTCCATAAATTGATCGATAAGCTCCGGATGCTCCATGAATTTGATGGCATCCGCGTGAGCCGTCCCGGGAGTTCCGCCGCAGCCGATCTCAACCTCCTGAACGCCGAGAGATTTGAGGTATTTCAGCGTTTCATCCAAAGAAAGGTCGCCGAGAAGGACTGTCATTACACCTAATTTCATAACAAACCGCTCCTTTTTTATGATATCGTTTTCCGCCGTCCGCAGCGGGAAAGGGTTCCCACATGTCGAAAAAGCGAAAAAACGCACCAATTTTCCGCTGATTTTTATCGCAGGATATTGACTTACTGTTTGAGTAAATTATAATAGAAAGGAATGGACTTGTCGTGCCAACTCAATCTGTTTTTTGTGCCAAAAAATGCTGGGCGGGTAAGCCTGGGAAATGCACGGGAGGGATCGGAAAATGGACGGATATTACGAGCACAGCCGGGACAGTGAAAAATATCCCTGCTGCTGGGAATTGGTAAACAATACCTGCTTTGCGCATTTTCACAGCTGCGTTGAAATTGTTTATGTGACAGAGGGCGAGATGGAATTTACGCTCAACGGGCAGAGCGGGATCGCCCGTGAGAATCAGGTGATTCTGGTTCCGAGCTATGTGGTGCACTATTACACAACGCCGGGAAGCTCCCGTTCTATCGTGCTGACCGTTCCGCTGGACTACGTGCCGTCGTTCCGGAAGCTTCTGGCGCACAGGACGTTCCGGAAGCAGCTGTGGGAGGAGCCGCCGGAGGGAGAGCGAGAGATCCTGCACAGCTTGGAAAAGCTGAGAGGCGTTTGCTCGTCAATGGGCAGGAAGCCGCCGGAGCTGTTCGCAAAAGGGTATCTGTACACAGTGCTCGCGATTCTCTCGGAACACCTCGAGCTGACGGAACCGGCGGGGGAAATCGATACCTCGCTGGTTCGGAATATTCTGGTGTATCTTGACGCAAACTATCGGTACGATATTACGCTGGAAACGCTGGCGGCCCGCTTCGGATACAGCAAGAGCCGATTCTCGCACCTGTTTCATACGTATTTCGGGTGCGGGATACCGGAGTATGTCAATAACCTGAGATGCCGGAATGCGGCCCTGCTGCTCACGCAGGAATCTGTATCGCTGACGGACGCGGCCCTCACCTCCGGGTTTGAGAGCATGAGGACCTTTTACCGCAGCTTCAAAAAGACCTTTGGCGTTTCCCCGAGCGAATACCTTCGCGGCGTCTCGCCGGATCCGGAAAATCCGGCACCCGTTCAGGTTGAATCGCAGCCCCGTCCGCCCAAGGGGGATCACACGCCTGTTTGACCGCACGTCGGGAGATTGTGCAGTCCTGGTGCTGTATGAGTTCTCAGAGGGCATTTGAAAGCAGTGACGCCGCCCAGCCGCAGAGCCATTGTTCTGCGATGCTGGACGGCGTTATTTTTGTGAGTTTTGATTTTTAATTTGTTTACAATTTGTTCTTATATTTAGGCAAATATGGTGATATGATATACATGACATAGTTTTTAAAACTAGATGATAAGGCCATAAAAGCAAATTTTCAGGTGCATCTGAAAAGTCAAAAGTGCTGGAAAATTTGCTGAAAAGTGGTGGATGCAAGGCGCGAATCCGCAGTAATACTTTCGTATTGCAAGGGTGACGGGCGCAGCAGACGCTGCTTTTCAGGTGAATTTAACAGTATTGAGGACTTTTCTGATACACCCTAAGAAAGGGGAAAGAAAAATGGAGGACAGCCTGCACGTTGTACAAAAAGAACTTGGAAAAACGGAAAGGGAGAAACGGCGGATGGAACGGCGCAGACAGCTGAACCTGCCGATCTATTCGGTCGGAGAGGAAGTGTTCAGCTCTGTCACACACGGCGCGGGGGCGCTGCTGGCTGCGGCGGCTCTCATCTGCCTGCTGGTATTTTCTCCGCATACGCCGCTGAATGTCGTGAGCCTGTCCATTTACGGCGGAACGATGTTTTTGCTGTATACCGTCTCAACGCTTTACCACGCGCTTGGAATTACGAAAGCCAAAAAGGTATTTCAGATACTGGATCACTGTACGATTTTCCTGCTGATTGCCGGAACCTATACGCCCGTCCTGCTTCTGGGGATTGGCGGACTTCTCGGCTGGGCCTTTTTCGTGGCGATCTGGGCGGCTGCGGCGTTAGGGATCGTCCTCAATGCCGTCGATATGAACCGGTTCAAAAAGCTTTCCCTCGTGAGCTATATTTGCATGGGGTGGTCGGCAGTTTTGGTGATGAGGCCGCTGTTCGACAGGCTGACGATTCTGGAAATGGTGTTCCTGCTGGCAGGCGGCGTATTTTACACGGTCGGCGCTGTCCTGTATGGCAAAGGGGGAAGGATCCCCTATATGCACAGCGTGTGGCACCTGTTTGTGCTGGCGGGGAGCGCGTCGCATTTTCTGCTGATCTGGCAGCTTGCAGTATAAAAGGGAAAAGGAGGAGCGGTATGGAGATCGTGAAAAAGGAATTTTATTTTGATTCCTGCGTGAACGGTGAGCGGATTTTTGTTCGGACAGCCGGACCGGAGGACGGCGTGCCGGTACGCGGGATCGTCCAGATTGCACACGGCATGGCTGAACACAGCCTGCTGTATGACAGCTTTATGGAATATCTGGCGGAAAACGGATTTTTTGCAGCGGCCAACGATCATTTGGGGCACGGAAAGTCGGTTTCGTGCGGAGGGGTGTATGGATATTTCGGCGAGGGCGGATGCAAAAATCTGGTGGAAGATATGCACCGCCTGTTCTCGATCCTGCATACGGAAAGGAAAGAGCTCCCGTATTTTCTGATCGGCCACAGTATGGGATCGTTTTTATCGCGCAGCTATGCCGCAAAATACGGCAACGATCTGACGGCGCTTGTGCTGCTTGGGACAGGTGCCGGTCCCGGTACAGCAAAGCTGGAAGCTCAGAGAGCCGTCGCAAACACAATTGTTCGCCGGAAAGGACCGCTCGGGCACGATCCGATGTTTGCAAAGCTTTCCACAGGGAAATTCAATGAATATTTTGCCCCGGCACGCACGCCGAACGATTGGCTTTCCCGCGACGAAGCGGAGGTGGATCGATATACACGCGATCCTCTGTGTGGTTTTTCACTGACTGTGTCCGGCTACCGCGATATTCTGGATTTGCAGGCGCAGATCAATTCGGAAAAGTGGGGACGCGCCGTTCCAGATATCCCGATTCTGTTTGCGTCGGGCGATCAGGATCCGGTAGGGGATTTTGGAAAAGGAGTCAGGAAGTCGGCGGAATATTTGCTCCGAACCGGACATAAAAGGGTGACTGTCAAGCTTTATCCGGGAGCGCGGCACGTCCTGCTCTGTGAGACGAACCGGAGCGAGGTTTTCCGGGATCTGCTTGCTTTTCTCACGGATTCACCCTAAATCTGACAAAACAAAAAGCTTTCCCTGCCGCAGATCCGCAGCAGGGAAAGCTTTTCTTATGTAATCTGTAAAAGATCAATTACCGAACCGCGCCGCCAATTTTTTTGCACATTCCTGACAAACATTATGGCCCTCAAAGCTGATAATATTGTCCATACTACCACAAAAAGTGCAGGCGGGTTCATACTTTTTCAGAATGATGGTGGAATTGTCCACAAAGATCTCCAAAGAGTCCCTTTCGTGGATGTTAAAGGTGGTTCTAAGCTCTTTGGGCAGCACAATACGGCCAAGCTCGTCAACTTTTCTTACGATTCCTGTTGATTTCATTTCAGCATCTCCTTATTCCGTTATATTGTTCAGCCTTTGGTTTTGACAATATAATACCTTTATTTTCCAGTTATGTCAATTTGAAACACAAAAATTTTCTGAAATTTCCAATTTATCGACCTATTTTTAGGCAGTTTTTGATGTAAGCATTATTTTTGTGGGGAAACAAGGCACATTCTGTAAATTCCAATAAGAAGGAAGAAAATCGCTTTCAGACGCTTTAAAGGATTTACCAAAGCGGCATTTTAAGCGGATT
>DVHF01000026.1 GCA_018712265.1 Candidatus Gallacutalibacter pullicola | reverse complement strand
AGCAACCTCGCCGCCGGAAACCTTCTCGAGCTCTGCAATCAGGGCCTTTGCCGGCTCCTTGTTAGCGGTGCTGTCCTGTCTCGTCTCAAGATACTTCGCGCAGGCATCCTTCAGTTCTGCGGAAGCCTCAGTGGAAGCCTCGATCTTCTCAACATACTCAGCGATTCTGTCGCGGACAGCCTTCTGGCCAAGTGCCATACCATAGCCATACTCAGCGTTATCCTCAAACAGGGAGTTCGCCCATGCCGGACCGTGACCGTCCTTGTTCACCGTGTACGGTGTAGCCGGTGCGGAACCGCCCCAGATGGAGGAGCAGCCTGTTGCGTTAGCAATAAACATTCTGTCGCCGAACAGCTGGGTAACGAGCTTCGCATACGGAGTCTCGCCGCAGCCCGCGCACGCGCCGGAGAACTCAAGCAGCGGCTGCTTGAACTGGCTGCCCTTGACGGTGGTCTCCTTGAACTTGGCAAGCACTTCCGGCTTGGTGTCGAGGGTGCGGCCATAGTCGAATACTTCCTGCTGCGGCATCTGGCTGTCGATCGACTGGAGTGTGAGAGCCTTGTTGCCCTTCATGCCCGGGCATACCTGAGCGCAGGATCCGCAGCCGGTGCAGTCGAGGGTAGAAACAGTAATAGCAAACTTCATGCCCGGCATACCGGTCATGTCCTTCATCTTCATGTTTGCCGGAGCCTTCGCAGCCTCGTCAGCGGTCATGGCAACCGGACGGATGACAGCGTGCGGGCAGACATAAGAGCAGAAGTTACACTGGATGCAGTTGTCCGGATTCCATTCCGGCACATCAACAGCAATACCGCGCTTCTCATAAGCAGAGGAGCCCTGCGGCGCAGTGCCATCCACATGGTTCATGAACGCGGAAACCGGCAGCTTGTTGCCCTTGTACTCGTTGACCGGAACCATGATGTTGTTGACATAATCCACCAGATCGGCTCTGTCGCCGGTAGCCTTATGAACAACCGTATCGTCGGTAGCGCTCTTCCAGGAAGCCGGAACATCGATCTTCTTGAAGTCGGTAGCGCCGCGCTCGATAGCAGCATGGTTCATCGCGACGACCTTCTCGCCCTTACGGCCGTAGGACTTCGTCGCAGCGTCCTTCATATACTTAATAGCATCTTCGGACGGAATGATGTTCGCAATCTTGAAGAATGCGGACTGGAGGATCGTGTTGATGCGGCCGCCCAGACCGATTTCCTTACCGATCTTGATACCATCAATCACATAGAAGTTGATGTCGTTGTCGGCAATATACTTCTTCATCTTGCCCGGGAGTCTCTTGTCGAGCTCCTCGACGGTATCCCACTGGCAGTTGAGCAGGAAGCTTCCGCCGGGCTTCAGATCCTCGACAATGTCATACTTGTCCACATAGGACGGGTTATGGCAAGCAACGAAGTCAGCCTTGCTGATATAATAGGTGGACTTGATCGGCTTGTCACCGAAACGCAGGTGGGAAACCGTCAGGCCGCCGGACTTCTTGGAGTCGTAAGCGAAATAGCCCTGTGCGTACATATCGGTATGGTCGCCGATGATCTTGATGGAGTTCTTGTTCGCACCGACGGTACCATCGGAACCAAGGCCCCAGAACTTGCAGGAATGGGTGCCCTTCGGGGTGGTATCCGGGTTCTCCTTGTTGTCGAGGGAGAGGTGCGTCACATCATCGACAATGCCGATGGTGAAGCGCTTCTTCGGCGTGTCGGACTCCATGTTGCGGTAAACAGAAACGATGTCCGCCGGAGTGGTATCCTTGGAACCGAGACCATAACGGCCGGTGTAAACCGCAGCGGAACCAAACTCAGTGCCGTTGATAGCAGCCAGAACATCGAGGTACAGCGGCTCGCCGATGGAGCCCGGCTCCTTCGTTCTGTCGAGCACGGAGATCTTCTTCACGGTCTTCGGCATCACGTCGAGCATGTAATCCGCAACGAACGGACGGTACAGATGTACCTTCACCACGCCGACCTTGTCGCCGGCAGCATTGAGGTAATCGACAACCTCTTCGATAGCCTCGCAGACAGAGCCCATCGCGATGATGACCTTCTCCGCATCCGGAGCGCCGTAATAGTTGAACGGCTTGTAATCGGTGCCGATCATCTCGTTGACCTTATTCATATAGTCAACCACGACACCCGGGATATCATCATAATACTTGTTGCACGCCTCACGAGCCTGGAAGAAGATATCGTCGTTCTGCGCGCTGCCGCGGAGAACCGGATGCTCCGGGTTCAGAGCGTTGTGACGGAACGCAGCAACGGCATCCCAATCGAGCAGCTTGCCAAGATCCTCATAATCCCAGGTAGCAATCTTCTGGATTTCATGAGAGGTGCGGAAGCCATCGAAGAAGTGGAGGAACGGGACACGGCCCTTGATTGCCGCAAGATGCGCAACAGCGCCGAGATCCATGACCTCCTGCGGGCTGTTGGAGCACAGCATCGCAAAACCTGTCTGACGGCAGGCATAAATATCGGAATGATCACCGAAGATGGAGAGCGCGTGGGTCGCCAGGGCACGGGCGGAGCAGTGGATAACGCCCGGCAGGAGCTCACCGGCCATCTTGTACATATTCGGAATCATGAGCAGAAGGCCCTGGGAAGCGGTGTAGGTGGTGGTAAGAGCGCCAGCTGCCAGAGAACCATGCACAGCACCAGCCGCGCCAGCCTCAGACTGCATCTCTGTTACCTTTACCTCCCTGCCGAACAGGTTCTTTCTGCCAGCAGCAGAATACTTGTCCGTTTCATCCGCCATCACAGAGGACGGAGTAATCGGATAGATGGCAGCAACGTCGGTAAACGCATAGGATACATGCGCGGCGGCGCTGTTACCATCCATGGTTTTCATTTTTCTCTGTACCATGTCAATTATTTCCTCCTTCAAGGATTGTTTAAAAATTCCCGCACAGCCCTGCATAACTGCACTTGTCTAAATTGTAGCATCTTTTTTTAAAACTGTAAAGGCGTTTCCCCCGGTTTTTTCCACAAGTTTTTCCCATTTGTCCCGGTTTTGATTTCACTTTTCAAAAACATCGCCCTCCATCCTGTTTTTTCCTCCTTCATACTGACGGATACGCAAAAAGTTGTCTGATCAATTTTGCGCTTTGTTTTCCACATTCTCCTTTTAATAAGTTAAATTCCCGCCGTATCATCCGGAAAATGATGCGCAAAGCCCAGCACAAAATCCTGTAAAATTCTGGGGCACAGCTTGTAAACAACAAACCAATATGCTATAATCCGATCAACCGCCGGGAGAGAGGCGGTAATTTACAAAAACTTACAAACTTGAGAAGGAGAAGGTTGTCAAGTGAATATTTTGGTGGTCGGCTGCGGCAGGCTTGGATCCAGAGTCGCCGATCTGCTGGACAGGGCTGGTCATGATGTATCCGTAATCGACATGGATGAAGAAAATTTCAGCCGTCTGAGCCCGGATTTTAACGGTGTGAGCGTTTGCGGGATGCCGATGGACATGGATGTCCTTCGGAACGCCGGCGTGGAAAGCTGCGACGCTGTTGTGGTTGCCTCGCCTGACGATAATCTGAATATCACAGTTTCCCAAATTGTCCAACAGTTTTTTGGGATTGAGAATGTCATCGCCCGTATTTCCGATCCGGATCGCGAGGATGTATTCCAGAAGCTTGGCCTGCGCACGATCTGTCCCACAAAGCTTGCGGGCAGCGCGATGGTCACAGCCGTCACTTCGGGCTCCGAAGAACGGCATATCACATTCGATGTATCAACGGCGCGCTTCAGTTTTACCCCAGCCGCAAAAAAGTTCTGGGACTGCAGTGCCAACATGGTTCCGCTGCCTGATGACGAAGCATTATTCGGCGTGCTCCATCCCAATGGCTCCATGGAGCTTGTCAGCGAAAAACACCGCGTTGTTCTTCAGGAAGGTGATCAGCTGATCACTGCCAAGATTATTGACTGACGGAGGCCGTAAATTATGAAAATCATCATTATGGGCGGCGGCAAGCTTGGATTTCACCTAGCTACCAATATGCTGGACCGCAAATACGATGTGCGTCTAATCGAGCGCGACCGGATCAAATGCAAGCGTCTGGCGAACAATCTGGATGTGGAAATCATCCACGGAGACGGCACGGAGCTGGAAGTTCTGGAAAATGCCGACACGATGAACGCCGACTGCTTTATTGCTGTGACCGGCACGGATCAGGACAATCTGGTGGCGTGCCAGCTTGCCAAACGGGAATTTCATGTTAAGAAAGTGATAGCCCGCGCAAATAATCCACGGAACATGAAAGCCCTGCGCACCCTGGGCGCGGACATCGCGGTGAGCAGCACGGAAATTATCACGCGCCTGATTGAGCAGGAAGTCGATGTGGCAGAAATGCACCTGCTCGCCACTCTAAATAAGGGACGCGCCGGGATCTGCGCCATCACCCTGCCGGAGGACACCGCTCTGGATGGCAAAATGCTCAAGGATCTCGTTCTGCCGCAGGGCTCGCTGATCATCTCTGTGGTACGCGGCGAAAAAATGGTGATCCCGAACGGTTTCACCGTCATCCACGCAGGCGACGAAATCGTCGCTGTCTGCGAAGGTCAGAGCCAAAAGCAGCTCATGCGCGCCCTCGGCGCCTGATTCTGTCCGCACTCCGCGCGGACTTATGGGGGCTGCGCCCGCACGCGGGCCGTCCCCCTTTGTCGCTTCGCGACATTTCCCCCACACTGTGGGGGAATCTTCCCCATTCCCCCGCGCCGGGACTCCCCGCACGCGGGCCGTCCCCCTTTGTCACTTCGTGACATTTCCCCCGCCCCGCGGGGGAATCTTCCCGGACCCGTTTCCGCCCAAGCTCGGAGGTTTAGGAGCCTCGCAGTCGAGACGGATCCACTTTTGGGAAAGGAGTTCGCCGTCTGCCTCGCGGGATCCCCTCCCTTGCTGTTATGCGGCACTCCCCTGATTCTCCACATGGCTCGGTGCACAGCAGGGAGAAATTTCCCCTCAAGTTCTGCGCGTACTTTGGAGGAAAGAATAAGGGCGGAACGTTTTTACCGATCCTCTTATGCGACAAAAGGGACACATCGCTGATGTGTCCCTTTTCTGATCTCGATCGCAGTTGATTCGATACGGTTGATTTTATTCTCTCACCACGGAAATTCTCTGCCGGACATGGTCCCCGCTGACGGCTTCATCCACCACAGCTGCGGTGCTCCCCCTTGGGCAGAGGGAGTTTGAGGGGGAGGGAACAATGTTCCCTCCCCCTCAACTTACGCGCGACCCGCGCGGAACTTCCACTTTTGTTCCCCCAAGCGATTACAAAAAACACCCTCGCAAAACAGGATCCGTCTCGACACCGCGGTTCGATAACCTCCGGGCCGGGGCGGCGTTGGGGGTCTGGGGGACGGGTCCCCCAGCGCGGGGTCCCGGGGCCGCGCAGGCCCCGGGCGGGGCCACGGGGCAGAGCCCTGTCACGGCAGAACAGGTTTGCCCTCGAGCCAGCGGCGGACCATGTCGAGGGCGTTGGAGGACGCCGCGGTGCGCTGGTACTCGCGGCTGCGCGGGCGGCCTGTCCCGGACATACGGCGCACGTATGTCTCTTTGCCGTCGCTCAGGGCAATGTATACCAGGCCGACGGGTTTTTCCGGCGTGCCGCCGCCCGGCCCGGCTATCCCTGTAATCCCGATCCCCAGATCGCTGCCCGCTTTCCGGCGGATCCCCTCGGCCATCGCGCGCGCGACTTCCTCGCTCACCGCGCCGTGCCGCTCCAGCATGTCCTCCGGTACGTCAAGCACCATCGTCTTGATCCGGTTCGCGTACGTCACCGCGCCCATCTCAAAGACGTCCGAGGACCCCGGGATGTCTGTGATCCGCTTCGCCAGAAGCCCGCCGGTGCAGGATTCCGCTGTCGCAAGCTTCAGGCCGCGTGCGGACAGCTCCCGGACGACGAGCTCCTCCAAACTGTCCGCCTGCGTGCTGTATACCACGTCGCCAAGGCGGGCTGTGATTTTATCCGCCAACGGCTGACAGAGCGCCTCCGCCTCCTGCTCGGTGGCGGCGCGCGCCGTCACGCGGACAAACATCTCACATTCCTTTGCATACGTCGCGGCGGTCGGGTTGGAGCCCTCTGTCAGATCCGCGATGAGCTCCGCGACCCTGGATTCTCCGAGACCAAACACGTGGATATTTTTAGAGACAATCGCGGCGTTTTCACGCTTCAGCAGATAGGGCGCTCCGTAATCGCGCAGCATCGGAATGAGCTCGGACGGCGGCCCAGGGAACATCATCACAAGCTTGCCCGCATCCGTCTCAAATGCGCAGCCGGGGGCTGTGCCCACATTATTCTTCAATACCGTGCAGCCCTCTGGCAGATACGCCTGCTTTTTTTCCGATTCCGCCATCTCGCGGCCCGCCAGATGCTCCTGAATCCGCCGGAAGCTTTCCTCGTGGAATACCAGCTTTTTTCCGGCAGCTTTGGCGATCGTCTCCTTGGTGAGATCGTCGCCGGTGGGACCAAGACCGCCTGTCGTGATCACCAGATCGCTGCGCGAAAGCGCCTGCCGGATCGTGAAATCGAGCCGTGCCGGATTATCGCCGACCGTGCCGGTAAACAGCAGGTTGATCCCCAGGCGGGACAGCTCCCGTGCGATAATCGTCGTGTCTGTGTTGACTGTGTTCCCGAGCAGAAGCTCTGTACCTACCGAAATAATTTCCGCGTTCATGATTTTCAACCTCTTTCCCGATCAGGACCTGCGGCTGCCCCAGCCGATTTTCGTCAGCTTCAGGTTCGCCATACATTCTTCGATCAAAGCGTCCGCGTCGAGCGCGGCCTCGGCTTCCTCTATCATCGCCGGATCAGGCCGCGTGCGGGGATGCTTCGGCGTGAATACCGTGCAGCAGTCCTCATACGGCTGGATCGAGATATCAAACGTGTCGATCTTCCGCGCCAGCGCGACGATCTCCGCCTTGTCCATCCCGATGAGGGGACGGAACACCGGCATCGAGGCAGCCGCGTCCGTGCAGGCGATCGCCTGGATTGTCTGGCTCGCCACCTGACCGAGACTTTCTCCGGTGACGAGGGCGGCGCAGTCCTCGCGCTTTGCGATCCGTTCGGCGATCCGCATCATGAACCGCCGCATGATCAGCGTGAACAGATCCTCCGGGCATTTTTCGCGGATCTCCTCCTGAATGTGCGTGAACGGCACGGTGAACATCATCATGCGGCCGGCGTACTCGCTCACGCGGGTGAGAAGATCCACCACCTTCTGTTCGGCGCGCTCACTGGTGTAGGGCGGGCTGGCAAAGTGGACGGCGGTCAGCTCCACGCCGCGCTTGGCGATGCTCCACGCGGCTACGGGGCTGTCGATGCCGCCGCTGATCAGGATAGCCGCCCGTCCGCCCGTGCCTACGGGGATCCCGCCCGCGCCGGGGATGACGCCGCCGCGCACATACGCCGCGAAGTCCCGGATTTCTACCGTAATCTCGAGATCCGGGTGATGGACGTCCACGCGCAGGTGCGGGAATTTTTCGAGCAGATAGCCGCCCAGCTCCGCGGAAATCTGGGGCGATTTCAGCGGGAACGACTTGTCGGCGCGCTTGCTCTCCACCTTAAAGGTCTGGATCATTTCCAGCTGCGGCGCGAGGTATTCCGCGGCGGTTTTCAAAATGCTGTCCATATTCTTTTCGCATTCGCAGGCGCGCGAAAATGTGATGACGCCGAAAATCTTCCCCACAGCCTCCACGGCCTCGTCCATGTCGATCATATCGTCCTGCGGGATGATATAGACCGTCGACTGCGCGCTGCGGATCTCAAATTTGCCGATCCGCGCCATGCGGCGCTTGATGTTCTTCAATAAAACGTGCTCAAACGTGCTGCGGTTGAGGCCCTTGAGAACCATCTCCCCCAGCTTGAGCAGGATAATTTCTTTCATTATAATAACCCTCCGCTATTTCTTGGCAAGCGACGCCATACCCTCTGCAAGCGCATCGAGCAGAGCGCGCACATCGTCCTCCGTATTCTCCCGCGAAAAGCTGACGCGGATCGCCGTATCGATCCGCCTGCTGTCAAGGCCCATCGCGGCCAGCACATGGCTGGGCTTCGCCTTGGAACACGCCGATCCGCTCGACACATAGATCCCCTTCGACGCCAGAAAATGGAGCATCGTTTCCGAGCGCACCGACCCTGTCGAGAAGTTCAGCACATATTCCAGCGCATCCTCCGGCGAGTTGATCACAATCCCGGGGATATTCCCCAGTCCGTCACGGCATATACGGTTGAGCGCGGCGATTTTTTCCCGCTGTGCGGAAAGCTCCGGCAGGACGCGAACAGCCTCCCCGAACGCGGCGATCAGCGGGGTGGATTCCGTGCCGGGGCGCAGGTTCTTCTCCTGTCCGCCGCCGAACGTGCGCGCCGGAATGTGCGACGTTTTCGCCTGATACAGCGCGCCGATCCCCTTTGGCCCGTGGATTTTGTGCGCGCTGACCGTCACCAGATCCGCCCCCAGCTTCTGCGGCCTGACCGGGATTTTCCCGTACGCCTGCACCGCGTCCACATGGAGCAGCGCCGGAGCTTTAGCGCGGGCGATTGCGCGCGCGGCCTCCTCCACCGGGAGAATGGTTCCCACGTCGTTGTTGACCAGCATCATGCTGACGAGGATGGTCCGGCTGTCGATGGCTTCGCGGATCTGTTCGGGCCGGATATGACCCTCCCCGTCCGGCTGGAGATATACAACCTCAAAGCCCTCCTGTTCCAGCCGCCGCACCGGCTCGAGCACGGCGGGATGCTCGATTGCAGTGGTGACTATCCTGTTTCCCTGCTTCCTTTTCTGGGATGCCGCACCGAAAACCGCGATGTTGTCGGCCTCGGTCCCGCCGGAGGTAAAGGTGATTTCCTCCGGCCGGACGCTCATGCTGCGGGCGATCTGTTCACGCGCCTGCTGCATTTCGCGTTCCGCGGCAAATCCGAGCGTGTGCAGAGACGACGGGTTGCCGTAGCACTCCGTCATCATCTGGTATGCTTTGTCCGCCGCCTCGCGGCAGACCTTTGTTGTGGAACTGTTGTCCAGATAAATTTCTTTCAACGGGGTATCCCCTTTGCGTATTTCGTTCCGGCTCACGCCGTATTTTTATTATACACGAAAATTCCCCGTCTGCAAGGGGATCCTCCCGTGACAGGGCCCGGGTGACCCCGGTTCTCCGTGCCGGGATGCCCTGTGTAGATCTTCCCGGATATAGAGGTAAGCATTCCTCAAGGTTGGGATGGGGGATTGCTCCATTTATTCTTGACGATTTTTGGCAAAATACTTGTTGTTTTGTCGAAACGGTGCTATAATTCAGGTAATAATTTCCAGATAGCGGAGGGCCGGATGATGAAAAGGAGATGGAATACGGCGCTGATCATGTCCCTGTTTTTCTTGTTCTGCCTGCTGGCGGTTCCCCAACCCGGGATATTCGCAGAGGAAAGCGGCGCGCTCTTTTCTCTGCGCACAGAGCCGCAAAGCGTCTACCCGGGAGAAAGCTTTCAGCTGATTATCCGGGCGCATGACCGCGATCTGGAAAGCCCTGTCGCCGGATTCCGGTTTTCTGTATCGTATGATCCCGGCCAGCTGACGCTTCAAAATATTTCCCATTCCAAACAGATCCGCAGCGGTACGCTTCAGACATACGAACGTGAGGACGAAATCCGCGGCACATACGTCTGCGAGGGGATTGCTCCGACGCGTCTTTCCGGCGACTGTATTTTCCTGACATTCGCCGTTTCTCCAGAGATTCCGCCCGGCTCTGTGGAGTTGGAGGCGGAAATTTTTGATCTTGCCGCGTGGAATGAGCAGTCGCTCCCACAGGAATACAGCGGGACCTTTTCTGTTGCGGTAGACGCCCTGCCGTCGGATCGGGCACAGCTTACAGAGCTGTCTCCGTCAGCGGGAAGTCTGGAGCCTGCATTTTCACCGGATATCCATACCTACTCGGTGACGGTCCCGCCGGAGGTTGACAGGATGGAGTTTTCCACACAGGCTGTGGAAAACGGGACCGTGGCTGTCAGCCGGAAAACGCTTGGCGCAAAGGGCAGTACGACGGAAATCACCATCACAGTTACATCGGAAAGCGGGGACGAGAAAGATGAATACACAGTCCTGGTCTACCGCGAGGAGGAGCCGGAGAGCGATTCCCCGGCATATCTGGAATATTTGAGGCCGTCAAGCGGCACGCTGGATCCTGCGTTTTCTCCCGATACCTATTCTTATGAAATGACAGTGGGATCTGAGGTGAGCCGGATCGATTTCTCCATGCAGGCGGCGGAAGGAGGGACGGCCTCCGTCAACCGGAAAACGCTGCTGTCAGCCGGGAACATCACGGAATTTACCATTACGGTATCCTCGCAGGACAGGGAAAATAAAGCGGAGTACACAGTTTTTGTGTATCGTGAAAAGGAACAAACGGAGGGGAACGAAAAATCCTCTCTGGCGGAGCTGGAACGGCTGATCCCGGTGCAGGGAGAATTATTCCCGGCGTTTGATCCGGAAATTCTGGACTACACAATGGAGGTCCCGTTTGAGATCACGCAGATGCAGTTTCACACACGGGCCGCGGAGGACGGCACTGTGAGCGTGGATCGAAAAAATCTGGGGTCCGGCGGCAGTCTGACGATATTTACAATCACCGTGACGTCGGAGGATAAATCGGAAAAACAGTTTTATACGGTTACGGTGCACCGTCTGGAGGAAACACCGGAAGATAAAGGGAGCGCGACAGCAAAGCTTTCCGTTCTTATTCCATCCGACGGGAGCCTGGATCCCGCATTTTCTCCGGATATCTATGAGTACACGCTGAGCGTGCCGTCTGAGGTTTCGAGTGTTACGTTTACCGCAAAAGCGCAGGAGAACGGTTCTGTCCGGGTGAGCAGGAAAACACTTGGGAAAATGGGGAGCACAACGGATATTACGGTGACCGTGACCTCCGAAAGCGGGGAGGAAAAAGGAACCTATTTGATCGCGGTACATCGCGGGGAACCGGAGGAGGATCCGGAATCGGACGAAAGCGCATCCGAGCCTCCCAAGAATGAAAACAAACAGACTTCCTCAAGCGCCAAAGAGGAGCCCGCAGAAACCGCCGGTATGCAGGATAGCTCCGGTGCAGCAGACGACCGGGAGGAATACACACCTGAGCCGCCAACGGAGGATCTGTCCAACCAACCGGAAGAAACCATTCTGCAAACGGAATCTGTTTCAGCCTCCACCGGATCCGGTGTCCCGCTCATAATTGAACAGAATCAGTTTCCTGCTTTTATGACAGGATTCCTTGTCGCGATCATTCTCCTGCTGCTGGGAATTATCGCCGGGATGCTGCTGGTCATCCTTCTCTATCTCCGCAGGAAACCGCCTAAAGAGTAATAAAACATCCTCACTAAATATTTTTGCTGATGCCCTGTTTTTGCCCTATATTTTCGTGAAATTCTATCACGATTTTCACTTTCTCTTTCTGGATGTGATTATTCTAGTAATTGAAAATATAGATAAAATTCAAGACGATAAAGGGAGGTGTTTTGATGAAAAATATCATAAAATATTCCCTGCCGCTCTCCTTTTGCGGATGCCTGATGGCTGTCATTCTGTTTTTCTCCATTGCCGCCGCTGCCGATACGAAAGGGACTGCGTTGGAGCTGCCCGAGGATCTTCCAGCTCCGGAAAATGCGCGTCTGATTTCCGCGGGAGAGCACGGGATTTTCCTGATCATCCCCTCCGAAGAAAATACCCTCCTGTTTCTTCTGGATCAGGAAGGAAATATCCTGCAATCGCTGGAACCCTCGCTTTCGGCCAACTGCACCGACGCTTTTGGGGACGGGGAAACGCTCTATCTTGTCTGCCCCACCCTGACAGCGGGGGATCAGACCCGCTCTTTCACCAAAGTGATCGGCTGCGGGATTGTGGACGGCGTCTTGAAATCCACCTCTGTGGTACAGCTGAAAGGCGTATTCTGCGGTTCGCCGGGCACGCTCGTCAAATCGGAGAACAGCACCGCGAATTTCCTGGCGCTGTCGCAGCATAAGCCGTCCAGTCTCTTCCTGTTTAACCGGCAGGGCGTGCAGATATTGGAGGTCCCTACGGAAAGAGGCGAATTCTGGGGACTTCTGCGCTGCGGCAATACCGTTTTTGCATCGTACTCAGAGGAAAAATCGGCGCTCGGTGTGTGGGACGCGGGAGGCGCCGTACCGGAACAGGACTTCCCTCTGCACGACTCGGATGTGCCCGCATTTCCGGCCCATGTGATCGGCGATGGCCGGGCGGCAGACGCGGACGGCGCTGTCTTTTCTCTGGACAGCGAGGAAGAAAGCCTGCGGTTCCTGTTTTCGTCCGGCGGTGATCCCTCCTGTGCGGCGGCCCTGGACAACGAGATCGTGATCCGCACAGCTTCGTCCTCCGCCGAAAAATTTACAGACGAGGGGGACACCGTCGCGCAGTATTCCGTCCCAAATGGCGAACTGTTATCAGTATGCGCCTTTGAGGACGGATTTTTTGTGCTTGTCAAATCGGGAGACACCCTGTTTTTCGGGGATCTTGAGGACTACCGCGACGATCCCCCAGTGCCTCCGGACGAATCCCAGCCGGATCCGCCGGAAGAATCGGGATCTGAGGAACCGGATCCCGAACCTCCAACCAATCCGGAAATCACAAGCAGCCTCCCGATCGATCGGGAAAATGGGCTCCTGATCCTGCCGCGTCCCATGAATTTCAGCCAGCTGACGGCACAGCTCACTATTCCGGAGGACTGCGAGCTTTCCGCCCTCCGTCCCGACGGCGGCCAATTTACTTCCGGGAACGCCGCAACCGGCGGGGTCCTCGAGCTGCTGTGCGGCGGGGAGACGGTTGACCGTCTGGAGCTTGTCCTGTTGGGGGATCTGGATTTCACCGGCAGTCTCACCGATGCGGACGAGGAACTGCTGTACGCGATGCTCAACGGGGAACGGGAGCCCTCCGGACTGCTCTTCTTTGCCGCCGATACCGACAGGAACGGCATCCTCGAAACAGCCGATCTGCTCCGTCTCAAAAAGAACCGCCGCTATACGCAGGAGTAATTTTTCTGCGCGGACAGTTTCCCTTTTAAAATCCGTTGAAATCAGATATAATAGAAGGGATCGAAGCGGGATGTATCTGAATCCCGGCTGCTTTTAGTTTATTCAGATATTCCTTAAAAAACGGAGGTTTCATCATGGAAAAAAGAATCCATATCCGAAACGAGCAGGAGTCCGACTATGCGGAGGTGGAAAGGATCACAAGGAGGGCCTTTTACAATATTTATGTCCCCGGCTGTGTCGAGCACTATCTGGTGCGCGTCATGCGGGGACATGAGGATTTTATACCGGAACTCGATTTTGTGATTGAGCTCGACGGCAGGATCATCGGAAATATTATGTATACAAAGTCAAGCCTGACCGATGAAAACGGTGAGAGGAAAGAAATCCTCACCTTTGGGCCTGTCAGCATCGATCCGGAGTACCAGCGGCAGGGTTACGGGAAGCTCCTGATGGAACATTCCTTTGAGCGGGCGGTACAGCTGGGCTACGATGTTATCGTTATCTTCGGCAGCCCCGCCAATTACACGGCCCGCGGCTTCAAAAGCTGCAAAAAGTACCATGTCTGTGCGGAAAACGGGAAATATCCTGCGGCTATGCTGGTGAAAGAGCTGGCTCCCGGCGCGCTGGACGGGCGCAAATGGATTTACCGCGACAGCCCTGTGATGGCGATCAGTGAGGAGGACGCGCGCCGCTATGACGACACGCTCGAAAAGCTGGAAAAACGCTGGCTCCCAAGCCAGGAGGAATTCTATATCCTGAGCCATTCCTCTGTCGAATAAGAGGGGAGATATTGATATGTATGATATGCTTTTGAAAAATGCCGAGATCCTGAACGGGGATTTCCAATGGGAACGCTCTGATCTCGCTGTGCAGGACGGGCGGATCGCGGCGATCGGCATAGAACTGGGCGAGGCCGCCGAAACGCTCGATCTCTCCGGGCGGCGGATCGTCCCGGGCTTCGTGGATATCCACATCCACGGCTGCGCCGGAAGCGACACCTGCGACGCTACGCCGGACGCACTCGCCGCAATGGCCGGATATCTCATCACGAAGGGGGTCACCTCCTTCTGCCCCACCACCATGACCATCTCCCACGACGGGATCCTCGCCGCCCTGAAGAATGCGCAGGCGTGCATGGAAAACCCGCCCGCAGGCGCGGCCATCCGCGGTGTAAATATGGAGGGGCCGTATATCGCGGAGAGCCGCAAGGGCGCGCAGAAAGCTGAATTTGTGCGCCGCCCGGACTGGCGGGAATTCATGGAGCTGAACGACGCCTGCGGCGGGATCGTCCGCCTTGTGGCGCTTGCGCCGGAATGTGACGGCGCGGAGGAATTTATCCGCCATGTCAAGGGGATCTGCACCATCTCGCTCGCGCATACGGTTGCGGATTACGAAACTGCGTCGCGTTCCTTTGCGCTCGGCATCTCTCACGCAACGCACCTGTTCAACGCCATGACGGGCATGAACCACCGCGCTCCCGGAGCCGTAGGCGCCGTGCTCTCCCACCCGGACGTGCGCGCGGAAATCATCTGCGACGGCTTTCACATCCATCCGGCGGTGCTGAAAATCGCTTTCCAGGTGCTTGGGGACGACAGAGCTGTGATTATCAGCGATTCTATCCGTTCCGCGGGGCTTCCCGACGGCGTTTCTGAACTCGGCGGGCAAACAGTGTATGTGCAGGATGGACAGGCCAGACTTGCAGACGGCACCATCGCCGGTTCCACCACAAACCTGCTGGACGAGGCACGCAACCTGATCTCGTACGGCATCCCGCCGGAACGGGTATTCCGCAGCGCGTCGCTGAACCCCGCGAAGGAGATCGGCTGCGAAAAGGAGATCGGCAGCATCGAGCCGGGAAAATCAGCGGATCTCGTTGTCCTCACCCCGGACTGGGATCTGGAGCTTGTTATCGCGCGCGGCGAAAAGTCGTACCAAAAATAAACGGATTTGTCCCCTCGCTGTGCGGTATTCCTGTACGGCGGGGGGATTTTTTGAGCCAATCTGCGGGCCGGCACAGCCGGACTGCGCGGCGCTTCCCGAAACATAAAATATCCCTGGTACCGGATCAGGCGGGAAATTTTCGCGTATACAAAGGGGATCTTTTACATATTTTTGAAAAAGATGCTGTATTTTGTACCGGAAATGCCTGAAACCCACCCGATTTGCCTTGACTTCAATAGGGTAAAGCATTATAATTGATGATATCCGGTCTGCATTTTGGCAGCCGGAAAATTGCAGATTTTTTGGTTTTTGAGTGGAGGTAAGAAACATGAAACGCGTTTACAATTTTTCTGCCGGTCCGTCGGTGCTGCCGGAATCCGTGCTTCGCCGCGCTGCTGATGAAATGCTGGATTACCAGGGCAGCGGCCAGTCAGTCATGGAAATGTCTCACCGATCAAAAATTTATGAGGGGATCATCGGGTCAGCAGAGAGTTTGCTGCGCGAGGTCATGGGCATCCCTTCCAATTATAAAGTTCTGTTCCTGCAGGGCGGCGCGTCGTCCCAGTTTGCTATGGTTCCGATGAACCTGATGAACAAAAATCACAAGGCCGATTTCGTTGTGACAGGCCAGTGGGCCACCAAGGCCCAGAAGGAGGCCTCCCGCTACGGCGAAGCGCATATCGTCGCATCGTCCAAGGATAAGACCTTCAGCTACATCCCGGATCTTGATCCGGCCGCGTTCAGCAAGGACGCCGATTATTTCCATATCTGCATGAACAACACCATCTACGGCACGCGCTTCACCAAGCTGCCGGAAACGGGCGATGTGCCGCTGGTTGCCGATATTTCCTCGTGCATCCTGAGCGAGCCGATCGACGTATCGAAGTTCGGCCTGCTGTATGCCGGCGCGCAGAAGAATATGGGCCCGGCCGGCCTGACCGTTGTAATCGTCCGGGAGGATCTGATCGGCAACGCGATGGACATCACGCCCACCATGTTCAACTACCAGATCCACGCGGACAACGGCTCGATGTACAACACGCCGCCGTGCTACGCGATCTACATCTGCATGCTGGTGCTCGACTGGATCAAGAACGAGATCGGCGGCCTTGAGAAGATGAAGGAGATCAACGAGCATAAGGCCGGGATCCTGTATGACTTCCTGGATCAGTCCAGCCTGTTCAAGGGGACCGTTGTGAAGAAGGATCGCTCCATCATGAACGTGCCGTTCGTGACCGGCAGCGACGAGCTGGACGCCAAATTCGTCAAGGAAGCCACAGCGGCCGATTTTGTCAACCTGAAGGGACACCGCTCCGTCGGCGGGATGCGCGCCTCCATCTACAACGCGATGCCTGTGGAAGGGGTCGAGAAGCTGGTCGAATTTATGCGCGACTTTGAAAAAAAGAATGGTTGAGGTGATTGGATCATGTACCGTATTTCCTGCCTGAATAAAATCTCCCCCTCCGGCCTTGCAAAGCTGCCGGAAACCTACGTCTGCGGCCCGGAACTGGAAAATCCGGACGCTGTGCTGGTGCGCTCGGCATCGATGCACGACATGGAATTTCCGCAGAGCCTGCTGGCAATCGCCAGAGCAGGCGCCGGCGTCAACAATATCCCGCTCGATAAATGCAGCGAGGAGGGCATCGTCGTATTCAACACCCCGGGCGCCAACGCCAACGCGGTCAAGGAGCTCGTTCTGTGCGCGCTGCTCCTTTCCTCCCGCAGAATCGCTCCGGCCATCGATTGGGCGAAAACGCTCAAGGGCAAGGGCGACGAAATCAGCAAGCTGGTGGAAAAGGGCAAGTCCGCGTTTGTCGGCCCGGAAATCATGGGCAAAAAGCTCGGCGTGATCGGCCTCGGCGCGATCGGCATCCTGGTGGCCAACGCTGCGAAATCCCTCGGCATGGAGGTTTACGGCTACGATCCGTACCTCTCCGTCGACGCGGCCTGGGGGCTTTCCCGTTCGATCCACCACGCGCATACGCTCGACGAGGTCTACGCCAACAGCGATTATATCACACTGCACGTCCCGTCCACACCGGATACACGCGGCATGATCGGCACCGTGGCGATCGCCAAGATGAAGGACGGCGTCCGTCTGCTGAACTTTGCGCGCGGCGATCTGGTGGATTCCAAGGCGATTCTGGAAGCCCTGCGCGAAAAGAAGATGAGCGCCTATGCGACTGACTTTCCGTCGGACGATCTGCTGTGCGAGGAGGGCGTCATTGCGCTGCCGCATCTGGGCGCGTCCACGCCGGAATCCGAGGACAACTGCGCGTGCATGGCGGCGGAAGAGCTGGTGGAATATCTCGAAAACGGGAATATCCGCAATTCCGTCAACCTGCCCACAGTGGTGATGCCGCGCGGCGAGGGCTACGACCGTCTGTGCATCATCCACAGGAACATCCCGAACATGATCACGCTGCTGACTGGCGCGCTGTCGGCGCAGGGCGTAAACATTGAAAGTATGCAGAGCCAGTCCCGCAAGGACTACGCCTACACCATTCTGGATGTCTCCGGCAAGGTGGAGCCCGGCATCTCCGAAAAGCTGGAGGAGAACGAGGGCATTGTGCGCGCCCGCGTACTGCCCGCCCGGTAACATACTTCACATTTTAACAGCAAAAGCGGTCCCCGGAAACACCGGCGGACCGCTTTTTGGTTTGTGAGAGGTTTTCTGATATCTTCCGGCACGGGGACGGCCCGCAGTGTCGTGCCGCACCGCGGAACCGCCGGATCCGTGCCGTCCGGGACAGCGAGCGGGAGAGACTGCGTCCCGGAATAAGCGGGGGAACCGGTTTTGGCTCCTGCTCCCCTGCCGCCGGAATCTCCAGGTCCGGCAGCAGATCCGCGGCGTTCCGGGAGGGATACCGAAAACGCCGCGGCGGATGTCCATCCAGAATCAGGCACCGGCTGCGCCCGCTGTCTTTATTATAAAACGGCCTTTTTGGAATGTCTAATACCTATCCTTTATACCTTGCCATAATTTTTTTGTATTGCTTTTGCAGAAAAAAAGCCCCCAACGGGGGGCTTGACGCTTTTGGGATACACCCTAATTTAGAGCAGCAGGTTCAGCAAAAGGAGCAGCGTCACACCGGGAATTCCCGCCACCGCCGACACGCCCAGACTCAGAAAGCTGATCGGCAGCACGACGCCGGTATACAGACCCGCCAGATTCACCGCGCCCAGTGCGCCCCAACCCGCAAGGATCCCGCCGACGGCACGCCGCACCGGACGTCCCGCCCTCGTGATGATCTGAATGACTACCAGCAGGCCGAAAATCCCGGCCGCTCCCAGCAAAAGAGTGACGTTGTCCATGATTTTTCCTCCCCCAAAGCTTTCCGATCAGCGCCGCACCGTTCTGCGCGGCGGATGGCGCGGCACAATCCCAAGCGGACGGATCCCGCATTTCAAGCAGGTCGCAGCCCGCTATATCCTGTCGGCGCGCAGCCCCAGCAGCTTTGCCTGCCGCAGAAGATAGCGGTACCTCGCCGCAAGCTCCCTGCTCTCATACACGCACGCCTCCACCAGATCCTCGTCGCTTTCCAGCTGGAACCACCGTTCGTTGCACGCTTTCCGGCGCATCACCTCGTCCAGCTCCTCCAGAATCTGCCGGGAGAGCCTTTCCACCGAATCGGAGTCCTGTCTGCGTTCCATCACGCGGCCTGCCGTCTGTCCAATGCGCTTCAATACGTTTTCCATACCAACACTTCCGCCTTTCGGTAATTTCTATGTCAGTAGGTTGGACAATTATTCCAGATTTTATGCAGGAAGGGCGGAAGAATCTTTTCCGGTTCCTGACCGGGAACGGCGGTTATTTTTCTTCCGCCGCATCCCAGCCCACGGGGAGAAAATCGATCCTGCCCGACGCGACGTCGGCGGCTGCTGCCAGAACGCGCAGCGGCTGTCCGATCGTCAGTTTGCGTCCGGTCAGCTCGTCGGTATAGGAAAGCATCCCGTCAAAAATCATGCGTGCGCCCTCAAAGCTCTCGATGGGCACAAAGCCCTCCGCACTGCTGGGGAGCTCCACAAAGACGCCGCGCGCACTCACGCCGCTGATCACGCCGTCGAATTCCTCGCCCAGATGGCCGCGCATATATTCCGCCATAAAGCAGTCGTCCGCGGCGCGTTCGGCCGTCATCGCGGCGATCTCCCTCTTGGAGGACTGCTTCGCGGCCGCCTCCGCAAAGGCGGAAAATTTTCCGGTCAGCTCCTGCGGCTTGGCTTTGGAAAGGTAAGCCGACAGGATGCGGTGCACCGCCGTATCGGGATAGCGCCGGATGGGGGAGGTAAAATGGCAGTAATCGGCGAGCGCCAGCCCAAAATGGCCCTTCGGCTCCGGCAGATAGCGCGCCTTTTCCATCGTGCGCAGCGTCTGGTGGGCGAGGATCTTTTCCGCGGGCGATCCCTTGGCCTTTTCGAGAAGCGCGGCAAAATCGGCCGGGGTGGGGTTCTCCTTATGCAGGATCTGCGCCGGGACCCCCAAAAGCTCCGCCAGCCGGATCAATTCGGCCACCCGTTCCTTCTGCGGCTGTTCATGCACGCGGTACACAAACGGCAGTCCCTTTTCCCGCGCAAGCGTCGCGGCGGCGCGGTTGGCGGCGATCATCAGCTGCTCGATCATTTCCTCCGCTTCGCCGTGCGTCCGCGGCTCCGCGTCCACACACACGCCCCACGAATCGAGGGTGAATTTCGGTTCAGTGGTTTCAAAATCGATTTTCCCATCGCGCACGGCACGTTCTTTCAGCAGGGCCGCAAGCTCCCGCGCGGCGCGCAGTGAACGAATCACCGGGGCGTATTTCTTTTTCAGATCCCTGTCCGCGCTCCCGTCGAAAATCCGGTTGACCTCCGAATAGACGCCGCGCACGCGCGAACAGATCACGCTTTTCCGGAACTTATAGGAGAGCATTTCGCCCTCGCCGTTAAAGTCGATGATGGCGGAAAGCGTGAGCTTGTCCTCGCCCGCGTTGAGGGAGCAGGCGCCGTTGGACAGCTGCGTGGGGAGCATCGGCACGACGCGGTCCGGGAAATAGACGGATGTGCCGCGATTCATGGCCTCCTTGTCCAGACTGCCGCCCTCGCGCACATAATGCGACACATCCGCGATGTGCACGCCGAGCCGGTAGCCCGCCTTTGTGCGGCTGACGGAAATGGCGTCGTCGAGATCGCGCGCGTCCTCGCCGTCGATGGTGCAGATCATTTTGCCGCGCAGATCGAGGCGTTCCTTCAGAACTTCTTCGCTGATCGCCTCCGACGCGGCCTGTTCCGCCTCCCAGACGGCGTCCTCCGGGAACTGCGGAGAGATCCCGTTCTGCTCCATGATAGCGTCCACACACACGCTTGCGCGATCCGCTGAGCCGTACCGTTTGATGATGCAGGCGCGGTATTCGTCCTTGCGCCACGCCGGGACAAGCTCCGCCAGCACCTTGTCGCCCTCCTGCACGTGCAGGGAATCCTTTGTCATACGCAACCGGTAGCGGATTGGAGGATCCGGGCGAAACCGAAGCTCACCGTCCTCCTCCACGACCGTCCCGGACGCCGTGCGCGGGCCGCGCTCCACGATGGAGGCAATCTCCGCATACGGTCCTTTCGGGGACTCCTTCACGTTCCGCAGCAGGACAATATCTCCGGGGATCGCGTCCCCAAGGCTGTACCCCTGGATGAAAACGTCCTCCCCGCCGTCCTCCGGGCGCGCGAACGCGAACCCTTTTGACAGCGAGACAAGCTCCGCGCGGACCGTTTTTCCGTCCGGCTGGGCAGGATTGAGCTGATGCCTGCGTCCGCTTTCGGTGATTTCGCCGTCACGGATCAGCCCGTCAAGCGCGTCGTAAAAGCTTTCCTTGTCCTTTATTTTCAGGCGGCGCAGCAGCTCGCGCTTTCTCAGGCCCGGCGTTTTTGCCACTGCGCGCAGGATCCGCTCCCGCAGATCCCCTTTCTGGTTTTTCTTTTTTGATGATTTTTTCATATTTCCTCTTTTCTTTCCTTTCAGACCTCTAAAAATGCGGCCTGTTGTCCATTCTCATTTTTCCAAATTTCCGGCGCGCCATTCCGCGACACGTAGCGATTTCAATTTTTGATACGAAAAAGCCCCGCTCCATGGTAAGAAGCGGGGCAGGCGTTTATTGATTTCAGATTCCGGTGAAGAACATAACGGCGTTGATCACAATCACGAGCACAAAAAAGCCGATTGCAATCACCTTTGTCCAGCGTTCCAGGAACGCGTCCACAGAACGCGCTTTGTTCCGCGACAGGAACGTATCCGCACCGCCGGTAATTGTACCCATATTTTTCTGATGGCCCTCCTGAAGCAGGACGACTACGATAATCCCAACGGAAAAAAGCAGAAGCACAATTCCGAAAATAAGCTCAACAGCTGTCATAATGCACCTCCAACGCACTTCATAACTATTTTATGATAGCACAAAAATTCCCCTTTGGCAAGGCAAAAAGCACGGAAAAATAAAGATTTTTGCATAACCCGGGGGAATTGCGGATAAAATACCATCAGTTACCGGAGCGAAAAATGCGTTTGCTGTTCCGGTAACACATCCAGGCCCCGGTGAGCGACCCCAACCGCCCGCCGAGGCCCAGACTTTTTTGAAGCTTTCGGCTTCACCGATCTGAAAACTTTTCGCCCTGCCCGGACGTGGCGGCAATATTTGAAGCCTTACGCTTCATCGTTTTTATTTCTATCGGACCTCGCAGGTCCCGGCGTTGGGGGCGGCTCAGGCCGCGCCCCCAAACCCCTGCCGGCCCCATCTTTTCTTATGGAAGAAAAGATGGAAAAAGACCATTTAAGGGGGACTCCTGTCCCCCTTAAA
>DVHF01000025.1 GCA_018712265.1 Candidatus Gallacutalibacter pullicola | reverse complement strand
GCAAGCTTTTGAAAAAGCTTGAGCAAAACTTTTAATGTTTGCCAATCCTATCGCACCTTATTTTGAATACAGGAGAGAGAAAAATGAAGGGAAGCCTGACGGAAGGGCCTATTACAAAATCAATGCTGCTGTTCGCGTTCCCGATGATGGTGGGGAACCTGCTTCAGCAATGCTATAATATCGCGGATACACTGATCGTCGGGCGGTTCCTTGGTGCGGACGCGCTGGCGGCTGTCGGTTCCGCCTATTCGCTGATGACGTTCCTCACATCCATCCTGCTCGGATTGTCGATGGGGAGCGGGGCGGTGTTCTCGCTGCGGTTCGGCGAGCGGAATTTCCCGCGTCTGCGGGCCAGTGTGCGGCTGTCGTTCTGGATGATCGCGGCGTTTACGGTGGTGCTGAACGCGGTCATGTTCGCGGGGCTGGAATGGTTCCTGGTATTCATGCAGACGCCGGAACAGGTGCTGCCGCTGATGCGCGATTATCTGTGGGTGATTTTCTGGGGTCTGGTGCCGGTGTTTTTGTATAACTATTTCGCGTCGCTGCTGCGCGCCGTGGGCGATTCGCGGACGCCCCTGCTGTTTTTGGGGATCTCCGCCGTGCTGAATATCGGGCTGGATCTGTTCTTTGTGCTGACGCTCCGGCGCGGTGTGGCGGGCGCGGCGGAGGCGACCGTCATTTCGCAGATTGTGTCGGGCGTGGGGATCACGGTTTATGCTCTCCTGCGCCTGCCATGGCTGCGGACGCAGGAAAAGGATCCCCCGCAGGACAGGCGCGGCCTGCTGTGGGAGCTGTTCCAGTTTTCGTCGCTGACGTGTCTCCAGCAGTCGGTGATGAATTTCGGGATCCTGCTGGTGCAGGGGCTTGTCAACAGCTTCGGCGCGGGCGTGATGGCCGCCTTTGCCGCCGCGGTGAAGATCGACTCGTTCGCCTATATGCCGGTGCAGGATTTCGGAAACGCGTTCTCGACGTTCATTGCGCAGAATTACGGTGCGGGAAAGCACGATCGCATCCGCCGGGGACTGAAAAGCGCGATTCTTTCGTGTCTCGTTTTCTGCCTGATCATCTCGGCGGCCGTGTGGATCTTCGCGGAGCCGCTCCTGACGATCTTTATCGATCCCGCCGAGACGGAAATTCTGGCGATCGGCGTGGGGTATCTGCGGATTGAGGGCGCGTTCTACTGCGGCATCGGCCTGCTGTTTTTGTGCTACGGCTTCTTCCGGGCGGTCAAGCGGCCGGGAATCTCTGTCGTGCTGACGGTGATCTCGCTTGGGACGCGCGTCCTGCTGGCGTATGTGCTGTCGGCGATCCCCGCCTTTGGCGTGACGGGGATCTGGTGGTCCGTGCCGATCGGCTGGGCGCTGGCCGATCTTGCGGGGCTTTTCTTCTACCGCCGCCAGCGGGCCGAGCGGCGTTAGTATACAACCCCCTGTTGCTTCGGGATAAACACGACGCTTGCGGCAATACTAGAAAGGTATCCGCCGCTGTGCGGAAATTTTCCTGTAAGGGGGCTGGGGACGATGGCCCATTTGATCGATGTCCGCGACGCCTGTAAAATCTACCGACAGGGCGGGGAGGAGATCCGCGCGCTGGATCACGTCAGCTTTTGGGTGGACGAGGGGGAATTTGTGGCAATTATCGGGCAGTCCGGATCCGGAAAATCGACGCTGATGAATCTGCTGGGGTGTCTGGACGCGCCCACGAGCGGTTCCTATTTTCTGGATGGTCAGGACGTTTCGCAGCTCGGGGAGGCCGAGCTTTCGCGGATCCGCAACCGGGAGATCGGCTTTGTGTTTCAGGGGTTCAACCTGATCCCGAGCCTGGACGCCGCGGAAAATGTGGAGCTTCCCCTGCTGTACCGGGGGATCCCGCGGGCGGAGCGCAGGCAGCTGAGCCGCCGCGCCCTGCAAAGCGTGGGGCTGGAAAACAGGCTGCACCATCTGCCCTCGCAGATGTCCGGCGGACAGCAGCAGCGTGTGGCTGTGGCGAGGGCGATCGCGGCGAGCCCGCCGGTGCTTCTTGCGGACGAGCCTACCGGGAACCTCGATTCCCGCTCAGGCGCGGAGGTGATGGGGATCCTGCGCCGCCTGAATGGACAGGGGAAAACGGTGGTGCTCATCACGCACGATCCGGGCATTGCCGGTCAGGCGGGGCGCACGGTGACGATTCAGGACGGCAGGATCGTCTCCTGATCCGGCGTTCTTTTGTCCTGCGGCGCGCATTCCGCGGAAATCATTGACAAAAACGGGATGGTTGCCTATAATAGAAGTGTCCGTCGGGAATCTTTTATTCGTTTCAATTAAGGAGGACATTTTTATGGCACATTCCATGATGCAGCTTCACGATATTGACGTCCCGGAGTTCCTGAACGTACTGGACAGCTGTACAGGGAACGTCTATCTGGTTACGCCCGAGGGGGATCATCTGAATCTGAAAAGCAAGCTTTGCCAGCTGGTCGGGCTGACCCGGCTGATCGAGGGCGGGAAAATCGCGGAAGCGTTTATTGTATGTGAAAACGAGGAGGACGAATCCAAGCTTTTCCGTTTTAATCTGTTCAAGTCCGAAAAATAAGCTTCGGCAGGGATCGAAACAGCCGGATGGCATAGAAAGGCTTCTATGCCATCTTTTTCTTTCAGGAGGGACAAAATGGCAGCAAAGAGGATGAGAAAGCGTCCCCGTTCACGCAGGCCGTGGTATGTGATAGCGATTGCGCTGGTGCTTGCGTTTCTGGGATGGTATGCGGGCGGGGATTTCCGGCTGGAGGATCTGATTGCGCAGGATTTGCCGGACAGCTCCGCACAGCAGGCCGCCGCGCCGCTTCAGGCGGAGGGCGAGACGCTTGTGTATTATCTGGATGTGGGGCAGGGGGACAGCGAGCTTATCCAGCTGTCGAACGGCAAAAATATCCTGATAGATGCGGGCACCCGGTCCACGGCGGAGGAGCTTGTGAGCTATTTGCAGAATCTGGGCGTCCAGAAAATTGATTATCTGATTGCAACGCATCCGCACGAGGATCACATCGGTGGTATGACGGATGTGGTGCAGAATTTTGATATTGGTTCGATTTATATGCCGAAAATCGCAGACAGCCAGATTCCGACCACAAAGGTATATGAAAATCTGCTGACGGCGATCGATGAAAAGGGGCTGTCCATCACCGCCGCGCAGGCTGGTTCCGTTATTTTTGAGGAAGCGGGCGCGCGGATGGAGATCCTTGCGCCGAACAGCCAGGAGTACGGCGATCTCAACAGCTATTCGATAGTGACGAAGCTGACGGTCGGGGAGAAAGCGTTTCTGTTCACAGGGGACGCCGAAGCCGACAGTGAGGAAGAAATGCTCGATCTGGGCTATTCCGTGGATGCCGACGTGCTCAAGCTGGGGCATCACGGCAGCTCTACATCGAACAGCATGGCGTTTCTGGAAGCGGTATCGCCGCAGGCCGCGATTGTTTCCTGCGGCGCCGGCAACGACTACGGGCATCCGCACCAGGAGGTGATGGACAGGCTTGCACAGCTGAATGTCACGGTTTACCGCACCGATACGCAAGGAACCGTCCTCGCGCGCTGTGACGGATCTTCCATCACATTCGAGACGGATTTGCCCTCCGTCGGCGGAGAGCAGTAAGGCGGGAATATTTGAAGCCGCAGGCTTCACCGAATATGATCTATCGAACCTGAGCGGTTCCAGTGTTGAGTTTTTTTCGCCCAGCCCGGGCGGGGGGAATATTTGAAGCTGCAGGCTTCACCGCTTTATCTATCGGACCTGAGAGGTCCCGGCGTCGGGGGCCATACGGCCCATGCCCCCGAACCCCCAGGGGCCTTCCTTTTCTGAACGCCAGAAAAGGAAGCAAAAGATCGTTCAAGGG
>DVHF01000024.1 GCA_018712265.1 Candidatus Gallacutalibacter pullicola | reverse complement strand
CGCGCGGATCGGTACGGTCACGGCGGATCAGCCGGGCCGCGTCGTGCTGAAAACGCGCCTTGGCGGGAGCCGCCTGCTGGCAAAGCTGACGGGCCAGCAGCTCCCCAGAATCTGCTGAACCGGGCCGCGGGCGCGCTCATAATCAGGGCTGACAGCTCCTGTCATGGGATCCTGTGTTGACAAACGCAGGCATCCGCGATAGAATAACCTTGTAAATTGATAGGAATACTAGGATGTATCTGAAAGGTCCTCGGCATTCGTATCCTCATTGGACAAAGGTCCAATGCGCCGGACGGGGCGAAAAACATCATTTCCTGCGCCCCATCGCCCCTGCGGCACGAAGGGACTGCCGCGGATCCGCGCCTTGTATCCATCTTTTTCAGCGAACTTCCCCTATACTTTTGACCTTTCAGATACACCCTGGAATACATTTTTGAAAAGGAGAATCCTCATGGCCAAAAAGACACGGGCGGACCGCCGCCTCCATTTTGAAACCTTACAGCTCCACGCCGGACAGGAGACGCCGGATCCGGCGACCGGTGCGCGCGCTGTGCCGATCTATCAAACCTCGTCCTATGTATTTGAAAACTGCGCGCAGGCGGCGGCCCGGTTCGATCTCTCTGAGTCCGGGAACATCTATACGCGCCTGACGAACCCCACGCAGGACGCCTTTGAGCGGCGCATGGCTGCGCTGGAGGGCGGCGCCGCAGCTCTGGCGGTCGCTTCGGGGGCCGCCGCGCTCGCCTACACCTTCCAGAATCTCGCGCACGCCGGGGAACGCATCGTATCCGCGAAAAATATTTACGGCGGCACCTTCAACCTGCTGGCGCACACGCTTCCCGAATACGGCATCGACACGACGTTTGCCAATTTCCTGAATCCCGAGGCCATCGAGGAGGCGATCACGGAGGACACGCGGTGCCTCTTTTTTGAGACACTCGGCAACCCCAATTCCGACATCACAGACATCGAGGCCGCCGCGGAAATCGCCCACCGGCACGGGATCCCGCTCGTGGTGGACAACACCTTCGCGACGCCGTACCTGCTCCGCCCCATCGAGCACGGCGCGGATATCGTCGTCCATTCCGCGACAAAATTCATCGGCGGGCACGGCACCTCTCTGGGCGGCGTAATCGTCGACGGCGGCACATTTGACTGGAAAGCTTCCGGCAAATTCCCGTCGCTTACCGAGCCGAATCCCAGCTATCACGGCGTCAGCTTTACGGACGCGGCCGGCCCGGCAGCCTTTGTGACGAAGGTCCGCGCCGTCCTCCTGCGCGATATGGGCGCGGCGCTCTCGCCGTTCCATTCGTTCCTGTTCCTGCAGGGGCTGGAAACGCTCTCCCTGCGGGTGGAGCGCCACGTCGAAAACGCACTGCGCGTGGTGGAGTACCTGCACGGCCATCCGCAGGTGGAGCGGGTCAACCATCCGTTCGTCTCGGAGGATCCGCAGCAGCAGCGGCTGTACCGGAAATATTTTCCGAACGGCGGCGGCTCGATCTTCACGTTCGAGATCAAGGGCGGCGCGAGGGAGGCGCAGAGGTTCATCGATCACCTGGAGCTGTTCTCCCTGCTTGCGAACGTAGCGGACGTGAAATCACTGGTGATCCATCCGGCTACCACGACGCACAGCCAGTGCACCGAGGCCGAGCTGCGCGAGCAGGGAATCCGGCCGAATACGATCCGGCTCTCGATCGGCACGGAGCATATCGACGACATTTTGGAGGATCTGGAGGAAGCGTTCCGCGCGGTAAAATAACCGGCTTGTCGGAACATTCGGACAGGCCCCGGAACGCCCGTGGAAGCGATCCGGGGAATTTGTCCCTGACAGAGGAGGAGATCGATGAAAATTTCAACGAGGGGGCGCTACGCGCTGCGGCTGATGCTGGATCTCGCGGAGCACGGCGGGAGCGGTCCGGTGCGGCTGCGCGACGCGGCACAGCGGCAGGCGCTCTCAGAAAAATATCTGGAACAGATTATCGCGGTCCTGCGCGGCGCGGGGTATGTGCGCAGTGTGCGCGGGCCGCAGGGCGGGTATGTGCTGTGCAGGCCGCCGGAATCGTATACCGTGGGGATGATCCTCCGGCTCACGGAGGGGAGCCTCTCCCCTGTGGAATGTGTGGGGGACGGGGCGAACCCGTGCGCCCGCGCGGACGGCTGCGCGGCCAGACTCCTGTGGGAAAAGCTGGACGGCGCGATCCGCGGGGTGGTGGACCACGTCACCTTACGGGATCTTCTGGAGCATCGATAATACGGAGCGTTTCCGGCAGGCCGAATACAAATATACCACACCTGCGGTGGGTTCGAAGCACTTTGCTTCACCGTTTTTTATTCTATCGGACCTCGGAGGTCCCGGCGTCGGGGGCTGTTCAGCCCATGCCCCCGAACCCCCAAGGGCCTTCCTTTTCTGAACGCCAGAAAAGGAAGCAAAAGATCGTTCAAGGGGAGGACCCCTTGAAAATCCCCCAAGGGGGAGCGCTCTGGCCGCGTCCCCCTAGCCCCCACGGCCGGGATCCTCGGCGATAGGAGTAAACATAGCAAGAGCACGGAATCTCGGAGGGATGTCCGATTGAGCTATTATACCCGCGTTTATAACGTTCTGCTGACATTATACCACACCCGCGGTGGGCAGAATGCGCAGGCGTCGTACCTCCGCCCGGCGGGGTGCGCGATTGGGCAAATATGCCCACGTTTGTGGTGCTCTGTGGATATTGTACGATAAAAATGAAAAAAATATCTGGAATTTTAATCCTGCTTTTGCTATAATAAAGTTGTCTGGCGCGGATACCGGACAAATCTGCTGGAAAGAAGCATCCGGACCGCAAATTTTATGGTGGAGCATGGGTTCCCCGCTTCCGGAATCCCGGGGCTGCGGATCCCATGGCAGGCAATTTTATCCGGGGGACGCTCAGGTGCGTCCTGCCGTGCGTTCGGCCGGGCTTTTCCCTGCGGACGCGAAGTGAATTTTTTGGGAGGAGTTTTCAATCATGAAAGATTCAATCCACAAGTATTTTCAGATTGGGACCATTCAGTGGATGAGCCACCCGTCCTATGACGTGCTGGATTCCATCCATAAGATCGCGTGCGACGATTTCTTCGACGCGCTGGAGGTCTGCAAGTTCAACGACGACGAGACGAGGACAAAGGCCCGCGACATGATGGCGCAGGCGCATCTGCGCGTGTGCTACGGCGCTCAGCCGCGTCTGCTCGGGCCGAAGCTGAACCCGAACGACATCGACGAGGCCGGCCGTCAGGCTGCTGAAAAGACGCTGCTCGAGGCTGTGGACGAGGCTGAGTTCCTCGGCGCAAAGGGCATCGCGTTCCTCGCCGGGAAATGGTCGCCGGAGACGAAGGATCAGGCGTTTGCGCAGCTGCTGAAAACGACCGGCAACGTGTGCGCCTATGCCGCCACAAAGGGCATGATGGTGGAGCTGGAGGTATTCGACTACGATATGGACAAGGCCGCTCTGATCGGCCCGGCCCCGTACGCCGCCGAGTTCGCCGCCCAGATGCGCATGAAGTACAGCAACTTCGGCCTGCTGGTCGACCTGAGCCACTTCCCGACCACCTACGAGACCTCGCAGTTCGTCATCCGCACCCTGCGCCCGTACATCACGCACTTCCACATCGGCAACGCCGTTGTGAAGCCCGGCTGTGAGGCTTACGGCGATCAGCATCCGCGCTTCGGTTTCCCGGACAGCGCGAACGACACCCCCGAGCTGCTCGACTTCTTCCGCGTGCTCAAGCAGGAGGGCTTCTTCTGCGCCGAGAACCCGTACGTCCTGTCGTTTGAGGTCAAGCCGTGGAAGGACGAGGATCCGGAGATCATCGTGGCGAATACAAAGCGCGTCATCAACCGCGCATGGGCACTGCTGGAGGACTAATCCATGAAAATTGTAATTTTAGACGGATATACCGAGAATCCCGGCGATCTGAGCTGGGAGGGCTTTGAAAAGCTGGGCGACCTGACCGTATACGACAGGACCCCGGCTGATAAAATTGCGGAGCGCATCGAGGGCGCGGAGGCTGTCATCATTAACAAGACGCCCCTTTCCGCTGAGACAATCGCGGGCTGCCCGACGCTGAAATACATCGGCGTGCTGGCAACCGGCTACAATGTGGTGGACGTTCAGGCCGCCAAGGATCGCGGGATCCCGGTGTGCAATATCCCCACCTACGGCACGGCGGCGGTCGGCCAGTTCGCCATCGCCCTGCTGCTTGAAATCTGCCACCACATCGGCGAGCATTCCCAGTCCGTGCACAACGGCGATTGGGAGAGCTGCGTCGACTGGTGCTACTGGAACTATCCGCTCATCGAGCTTGACGGCAAAACGATAGGCATCATCGGCTTCGGCCGCATCGGCCAGACGACGGCCCGCATCGCGCAGGCGCTGGGCATGAAGGTCCTCGCTTACGACCAGTACGAGAACAAGTCCCTGGAATCCGATACGATGAAATACACCACGCTTGACGATCTTCTCGCCAAGTCCGACGTGATCTCCCTGCACTGCCCGCTGTTCGAGTCCACGCAGGGCATCATCAACAAGGACAGCATCGCCAAGATGAAGGACGGCGTCATCATCCTGAACAACTCCCGCGGTCCGCTGATCGTGGAGCAGGATCTCGCCGACGCGCTCAACAGCGGCAAGGTGGCGGCGGCCGGTCTGGACGTTGTTTCCACCGAGCCGATCCACGGGGACAACCCGCTGCTCAAGGCGAAGAACTGCATCATCACGCCGCACATTTCCTGGGCGCCGAAGGAGTCCCGCCAGCGTCTGATGGACATCGCGGTGGACAACCTCGAGAAGTTCCTCGCAGGCAAGCCCCAGAACGTTGTGAACAGCTGATTACCAATTTTCCGCTTCTTTCCAGTATGAAAAGCCCTGTCCGGCATGGGATTCCACCTCCCGCCCGGACAGGGCTTTTTTATTACACCGCCATCAGCAGAATATCATCGCGAGCTTATCCCTCGTCAGAGGACTGGAGCGCATCATAGCCGCTTTCGCCGGTACGGATCTTCACCGCGTCGGTAATCTCATAGGCGAAGATCTTCCCGTCGCCGAATTCGCCGGTGCGCGCCACCTCCTGAATCGCGCGGATGGTTTTTTCCTTCCATTCCTCCGACGATACCACAATCTCGAGCTTGATTTTGGGGACCAGCATCACGTCGATCTCCTGACCGCGCACCACCGTCTTATAACCGCGCTGTGCGCCGAAGCCCATCACCTGATAGGCCGTCACGCCGTTGACCTCGATCGCATGGAGAGCCGCCTTGACATCCTCCAGCTTCTCCTCACGGATAATTGCTTCCACCTTGTACATCATAGCCGCAGCACCCCCTTTCCTCAATCAAACCCGTTGAACGACGGGTACGCGGACTCGCCGTGCTGCGTCACGTCCAGACCCAGCAGCTCATCCTTATGCTCCACACGCAGCTTTGTGACGGCGCGGGTAATCCCGATGCAAATCAGCGTTCCGACGAGCGCGACGGCAATCGTCACCACGATGCTGATTACCTGCGCTGTAAAAAGTCCCGTTTCGCCATAGACAAGGCCGTTCCACCGTGCGACGGAATTGATATCGCTGCGCGCAAACAGCCCTGTTGCAATACCGCCCCAGATCCCGCCGACGCCATGACAGCCAAACGCGTCGAGAGCGTCGTCGATCTTCAGCTTCTTCTTGAGGAAGCTCATCGTAAAGCAGCAGATGGGGCTTACCAGCAGCCCGATAATCACAGCCGACCAGACCGGCACAAATCCCGCGCCCGGCGTAATCGCCACAAGCCCCACGACAAGCCCCGTCGATGCTCCGACGAGCGTCGGCTTTCCATCCCGGATCACATCGATCAGCATCCACGAGAGCAGCGCGGCTCCCGAAGCAACCGCCGAGGTCAAAAACGCATGGGCGGCAAGGCCATTGGCTGCCAGCGCGGAACCGGCGTTGAACCCGAACCATCCGAACCAGAGCATTGCCGCGCCCAAAAACACGAACGGGATATTATGCACGCGGTAGGACGTATGCTCCAGACCGCTGCGGCGTCCCAGAAGGATGGCCAAAGTCAGCCCGCTGACACCGGAGCTGATATGCACCACGTTTCCGCCTGCGAAATCCACCGCGCCAAGCTCTGCGAGGAATCCGCCTGCGCCCCACACCATATGGGCCATCGGGTAGTACACCACCAGTGACCACAGCGCGATGAACAGGAACAGCGCCTTATAGCGCATCCGTCCGGCTACGGCACCGGTAATCAGCGCCGGGGTGATCATGGCAAACATCATCTGGAAAATCACAAAGGTAAACGACGAAAGCGTCGGCGCATACGACGACACCTCATTGAAGTCCAGTCCGTTGAGGCACAGATACTCCAATCCGCCGATGATCCCGCCGTGATCCGCGCCGAAGGAGAGCGAGAACCCAAACAGGACCCACATCACCACGGACAGTCCCATGATACCTGCGCAGGCCATCATGGTATTTACGACGTTTTTCCGGCGCACAAGACCGCCATAGAAAAACGCCAGACCGGGCGTCATAAAAAACACGAGGGCCGCACAGAGAAGGACAAAACCGTTATCTCCTGTGTTCATGACTATCACCATCCTGAAAATAAAAAAATAAGAGGTGTTCCAAAAACTGGAACACCTCTGTTCGCCACCATTATAGCAGAGTCATTTTGAAAAAGTCAACCCAATTTTTCACATTTTAATATATTCAATAATTTTTATCATAGCTTCCTTTTTAAATTTAGCGAAAAAATCAATTTTAAGATCCCATTCACGAAAGCGGATCCGTCTCGACACTACGGTTCAACACCCTCCGCGGTGGGGCGGCGTTGGGGTCTGGGGACAAGTCCCCAGCGCAGGTGCAGGGCCGCGGAGGCCCTGCCGGGGGCCACGGGGGCAGAGCCCCTGTCACGGCAGATAGCGGAAGGAGGCGGCGCAGGCGCCTTCGCCGGAAACCATGCAGGGGCCGACGGGATCGGAGGGGGTGCACAGCTTCCCAAACAGGGGACACTGCGCCGGGGACAGTACGCCGCGGATCACCTCCGCACAGCGGCATCCCGGAACGTCGGAGCCGGAACGCGGCTGGAACGGGAACCGCTTTGCCGCGTCAAACTCCGCGTATTCGCCGCGGATCGAAAGGCCGCCGGACGGCACCTCCCCCAGACCGCGCCAGTCGCTGGAACAGGGCTCGAATACCTGACGGATCGCCCGCTGGGCAATCAGATTCCCCTCCGGCCTGACGAGACGCGTGTACTCGTTTTTGAGTTCCGGACGCTTCGCCGCAAGCATCCGCATCAGCTCCAGCACCGAGAACACCAGATCGCCCGGTTCAAACCCGCTGACAACGGCGGGAAGCCCGTATTCCTCCGGCAGAAAACGGAACAGATCCGACCCGGTGATCGCCGCGACGTGTCCCGGACAGAGAAACCCGTCCACCGCGAAATCCGGCGACGCTGTCAACGCGCGCAACGCCGGCTCCGTCAGCTTGAGCAGGCAGAGCACCGAAAAATTTTTAAGCTTCCGGCGGGCTGCTTCGAGAATACAGGCAGCTGTCCCGGGGGCGGTCGTCTCAAACCCGACGCCGAGAAACACCACCTGCCGCTCCGGATTCGCCTGCGCCAGATCCACCGCCTCTATCGGCGAATAGACGGCCTCCACATGCGCGCCGGACGCTTTCCGGCGCAGGAGGCTGTCGCCGCGCACTGTGCCCGGCACGCGCAGCAAATCGCCGTAGCTCGTCAGGATCAGATCCGGACGAGATGACAGATCCAGCACCGCGTCCATCACCCCGGCGGGCGTGACGCAGACAGGGCATCCCGGCCCCGAAATCAGGCTGACTTCCCCGGGCAGCAGGCTTTTTAATCCCGCTTTCGCGATCGCCATCGTGTGCGTGCCGCACACCTCCATCAGCTTGACGGGGCCTGTCTGCCCGGCCAGCTCCCGGATCTTTTCCAGCGCGCTGTCCACGCCGTCGGGACGCGCAAAGCGACTGTCATAACGCATCGCGGATCTCCTCCAGCAGTTCCAGATTTTCCAGGGCTTCCTGCTCGGTCATCTTCTGGATGGCAAACCCGGCGTGGACCATCACATAATCGCCGGACTTCACATCCTCCAGAAAATCGATCCGGATATCCTGAAGCAGCCCGCCCGCTTCGCCTGTGGCGGTCAGGCCGTCAATTTTCGTAATCTTCATCGGAATGGCAAGGCACATTCTGCAACCTCCTTTGCTCCCGGGCAACGGCCATCTGCCCCAGGCAGATCCCCTCGTCGCCGGGCGAAACCCTTTTATGGCAAAAAACCTCAAACCCCGCCCCGCGCAGCAGCTCCGTGACGCCGGAGAGCAGGAACCTGTTCAGAAAAACGCCGCCCGACAATACCACCGGCAGGCGTTCCGGATTCAGCGCGGCGCATTGATCTGCCGCCATGCGGCACAGCGCGGCCATGAATTTCCGGGCAATTTCCCCGGACGGCACGCCTGCGCCGAGATCCGCCGCGACGGCGCAGATCAGGGGGCGCGTATCGAAGCGACGGAGATCCCCGTCCTGATAAAACGACACCGGATAGCTCTCGGATTCCGGCGCGTCCCAGACAGGCGTTTCCTGCGGCGAAAGTCCCTCGACGATCGACGCGCCCTCGCCCTCATAGCTGACGGAGCCTTTCCCGCAGATCAGCGCGCAGATCCCGTCGAACAGCCGCCCGATGCTGCTCGCCTGCGGGCAGGATACCCCGGCGCGCAGCACCGCTTCCACAGCGCGCCGTTTTTCCGGCATCAGGGGCGCGGTGTCCGCGGGAAGATCCGCGTCGTGCAGCAGCGACAGCGCGATCCGGCCTATCTCCTGCACCGCGCGATCCCCGCCGGGCAGGGCGATCGGGCGGATGCTTCCCACGCGCGAGAAGGTGGAAAAATCGCCTTTCAGGAATTCCCCGCCCCAGATTGTGCCGTCCGTTCCCAGCCCGGTCCCGTCCCAGACAATCCCGAACGCCGGACCGGAAATGAGATTATCCTCCATACACGCGGCCATATGCGCCCAGTGGTGCTGCACCCTGACGAGCGGGAGATTTTCCCGCGCCGACACAGCTTCGGCCTCCCGTGTGGAGAAGTAATCCGGGTGCAGATCGCACGCCAAAAGCTGCGGCGTGATCCGGAACAGGCGGCGGTACGTCTCCATGGCCCCGCGGTAGTGATCGAGCGTTTCCAGATTCTTCAAATCACCGATATGCGGGCTGAGGAACACGTGCGATCCGCGTCCCAGCGCGAACGACGCTTTCTGCTCCGCGCCGAACGCGAGGATCCCCGAACCGTCCTCACGGGCAAACAGCGGCTGCGGCGCATAGCCGCGGCTCCGGCGGAAAAAGTACGCGCCGCCGTTCCACTCCGTCACAAGGGAATCGTCGCAGCGGTTCTGGATCGGCCTGTCATGCAATAAAAATCCATCTGCAATTTGGGACAGCTTTTGTACGGCGTCCCCGTTTTCCAGAAGCACGGGGCAGCCAGACAAGTTCGCGCTTGTCATCACAAGGACGGGCGGCCCGCCGCTTGTCCCGTCGAGCAGCAGCAAATGCAGCGGCGTGTACGGGAGCATCACTCCCAGCCGCGGCCCGGATGCGCACGCCGAAAACGACGCGCGGACCCGCTTTTTCAGCAGGACGATCGGGCGGCGCGGGCTTTCCAGCAGCTTCATCTCGTCCGGGGACACCTCGCAGATGCGGCGCACGTCCTCCATCGACCGGCACATCAGCGCCAGCGGCCGCGACGGACGGTTCTTTCTTTCGCGAAGCCGCCGGACAGCCGCTTCGTTTTCCGCGCCGCAGGCAAGGTGGATCCCGCCGATCCCTTTTACGGCGACGATCCCGCCTGCCGCCAGAAGCTTCTGCGCCAGCGCGAACGGATCCCCATCCTGCTCCCTGCCGGAAGCATCCAGAAAAAACGCGCGCGGGCCGCATACGGGACAGCAGTCCGGCTGCGCGTGGTAGCGGCGGTCATGGATATCGCCGTATTCGCGGCGGCAGTCCGGGCACATGGGGAACTCCCTCATCGAGGTCTTGTCGCGGTCATAGGGGAGATCGCGCACGATGGTGTAGCGCGGGCCGCAGTTCGTACAGTTGATGAACGGATAGCGGTAACGCCGGTCGTCGGGATCGGCAAGCTCCCGCGCGCAGTCCGGACAGATCGAAATATCCGGGGAGACGAGCGTGGAATCCGGGGAGACGCGGCTCTCCCGAATCGAAAAATCAGGATAGCCCGCCGGTTCGCCGGGCATCCCGGCTTCTACGGATTCCACACAGGCGAGCGGCGGCGGATCCTGCCGAATCCCGTCAAGAAACCGCCGGATCGCATCCGGATCGCCCTCCACTTCGGACTCCACGCCGCCGGAGGTATTGCGCGCCCAGCCGCGCAGTCCGCACGTTTCCGCGAGCCGGTGCAGGAACGGACGGAACCCGACCCCCTGCACAATCCCGCGGATCTGCACCCTGACGCGCACGGGGCGGGAAGCTTCCAGCGGCCCGGTCATTTCACGGCCTGGGCAATCTTTCCGGACAGGAACGCGCACAGATCGTCCAGTCCGTCCCCGGTGCGGGAGCTGACGCGGAACAGCGGCGCGTCCGGATTGACGCTCTCGTAGTTGAGCCGGACGCGGTTCTCGTCGAACTCGAAGTACGGGATCATATCGTACTTATTGAGCACGAGGCACCCCGTTTCCGTGAACATCAGCGGGTATTTCTCGACCTTGTCGTCGCCCTCCGGGATGCTGAGGATCGTGACGCGCAGCGATTCGCCGATATCGAATTCCGCGGGGCAGACGAGGTTGCCGATATTTTCCACGAAGATGGCGTCCAGATCCGCCAGCGGGAGCATGGGCAGGATATTCTGGATGCTCATGGCCTCGATGTGGCACGCGCCGTCCGTGTTGAGCTGGACGGCGGGGATCTGGAGCGCGGCGATTTTTTCGGCATCGATCTGTCCGGTGATGTCGCCCTCAATCACGCCGATCCGCCAATCCCTGCGCAGTCTCTCAATCAGCGCGGTGATGAGGCTCGTTTTGCCCGCGCCGGGGCTGCCCATGATATTGATCATGCAGACATGGTTCGCGGCGAGGACCTCGCGCACCTGCGCGCTGACGTCCTCATTCCATTCCATGACCTGATGAAGCACCTTGATTTCCATTGACGTCTACCTCCAGACTGTCGATATAAAACTCCTTGCCGGACAGCACCTGAAGCCGCAGGCTTCCGCATACGGGGCAGGCGATGTGCCGGCGGGTGATTTCGGATTCCCGGCCGCAGTCGCGGCAGCGGATTTTGAGGGGAAGAATTTCCGCTTCGATTTTAGCGCCCTCCGCGATGGTTCCCTCGGCGAGAAGGTCGAGGTACATCTGGATGCAGTCCGGCACGATCCCGGAAAACGGGCCAAGCACCAGGCGTATGGTGCGGATCCGGCCAGCGCCGCGCCGCTCCGCCTCCTCCAGCGAATATTGCAGGATGTGTTCTGTAATGCTCAGTTCATGCAACGGAAACTCCTCCTTTCCCAACGTTCTCTATTGTAGCACCCTGCTGACAACCAGTCAACAAGGCTAAGCCTTGACGTAGAACGCGGATCACTCCCTCCGGTCGCAAGGCTAAGCCTTGACGCACCTGCGGTGAGCAAACCGCGGATCGCTCCCTCTGGTCGCTGAAACACCGTTTCACATTGGCGCTGTGTCGCGGTGGGAGGCTGGTCAGGGATCATGCTATAATGACAACAGAATTGTTATAAACGCGGGCATATTCGCCCAATCGCACACCCAGCCGAGCGGAGGTACGACGCCTGCGCGATCTGGGTGCAGGCTTAGCCTACTGCTCACCACAGGTCCGCAGCAGGCGAGGAAAAACGATCCTGATTTTGTAATATTTTTATGCGGGACAGGGTACAAATTTCTTGACAGGGAGGGGCAAAAAGTAATAAAATAAAACCGTGTAATGCACACTGGTGTATTTTTGTGGGATTGACGCACCCATCTGAATTTACTCTGAAAATTTTTATTACACTCAACTAAAAAACGAGGAGGTGCAGGAATTGATAAGCGTTCCCTTATGGCTATGTATCGTGATTGCGCTGATTTGCGCGGCCGTCTGTGCGGGGATCGCGTTCCTTTTGGGAATTGAGCACCGCAAAAAGGAAGCGGAATCCGCGATTGGCTCAGCGGAGCAGGAGGCAAAGCGCATTGTCAGCGACGCAATAAAGACAGCGGAAGCCAGGAAAAAAGAAGTCGTGCTGGAGGGCAAGGATGAAATCCATCGCCAGCGCACCGAAGCAGAGCGCGAACTCAACGAACGCAGAAAGGAAGTCCAGCGGCAGGAACGCCGTGTCCAGCAGAAAGAGGAAACCCTCGACAAGAAAATTGAAAGCCTGGAAACCAAGGAAGAAGCCGTAGCCAAAAAGAACAAGCAGGCAGAGGAGCGGCTCGCTGAAGCGGAATCCGTAAAGAAAAGCCAGTTTGAAATGCTGGAGAGGATCTCCGGGTTCACAGTGGAGCAGGCAAAGGAGTATATGCTCAAGAACCTGGAGGACGAGCTGACGCATGAGAAGGCCGTCCGGATTATGGAGTTTGAGCAGGAAACGAGGGACGAGGCCGAAAAGACGGCGCGCGAAATCATTTCGCTGGCGATCCAGAGATGTGCCGCTGATCATGTGGCGGAGGCGACCATCTCGGTTGTGCCGCTGCCGAACGACGAGATGAAGGGCCGGATCATCGGCCGCGAGGGACGGAATATCCGCACGATTGAAACACTGACCGGCGTTGACCTGATCATTGACGATACGCCGGAGGCAATCACGCTTTCGTGCTTTGAGCCGGTGCGCCGCGAGGTAGCCCGCGTTGCACTGGAAAGGCTGATTGCCGACGGAAGAATCCATCCGTCGCGCATCGAGGAAACGGTCGAAAAGGCCCGCCGCGAGGTGGAAGCCACTATCAAGCAGGAGGGCGAACGCGCTGTCATTGAAGCGGGTGTCAACGGCGTCCATCCGGAGCTTGTCAAGCTGCTGGGCCGTCTGCGTTACCGCACAAGCTATGGTCAAAATGTACTTAATCACTCTTTGGAGGTGTCGTATCTGTCCGGCATAATGGCGTCTGAGCTGGGACTTGATCCGACAATCGCCCGCCGTGCGGGACTGCTCCATGATATTGGCAAGGCCCTTGACCACGAGATCGAGGGATCGCACGTGGATATCGGCGTCGACGTAGCGCGCAAGTATAAGGAGAGCGAAGCGGTTGTCCATGCGATCCATGCGCATCACGGCGACGTGGAGGCAAAGACTGTGATCGCCTGTATTGTACAGGCCGCCGATGCAATCTCTGCCGCAAGGCCCGGTGCGCGCCGTGAAAATCTGGAAAATTACATCAAGCGTCTGGAAAAGCTGGAGGAGGTTGCCTCGTCCTTTGAGGGCGTGGAACGCTGCTATGCGATCCAGGCTGGCCGCGAGGTCCGGATCATGGTGAAGCCGGAGGTCATCAATGATGATAAGATGGTCCTGCTGGCCCGTGAAATCTGCAATAAGATTGAAACGGATCTGGAATATCCGGGACAAATCAAGGTCAATATTATCCGCGAAAGCCGCGCAATCGAATACGCAAAGTAACAGGAAAGGGAGCTGGTTCGGCTCCCTTTTTTGATCCCTCCGTACCCGGCGGAGCGGAGTATTTGAAGCCGCAGGCTTCACCAGATTTATCGGACCTGCGAGGTCCCAGCATTGGGGGCGGCTCAGGCCGCGGGCACAGAATATGAAACCTGCCGTTTCAGGGCTTTTGATCTATCGGACCTGCGAGGTCCCGGCGTCGGGGGCTGTTCAGCCCATGCCCCCGAACCCCTAAGGGCCTTCCTTTTCTTGTTGGAAGAAAAGGAAGCAAAAGACCATTTAGGGGGATACCCCCTAAAGACCCCCAGGGGGAGCGCTCTGGCCGCGTCCCCCTTTCACCCCCACGGCCGGGATCCTTGGAGATAGGAGTAAGCTTATTGAGAGCCAATAGGTGCGCTCTTGTTGACGGAAAATGCTGCACATTATCGAGCTTTCCCAGAATCGTACAACTGCCCGGCAGGCTGTTTCGCCTGTTTCGGGCGCGAACGATTCGGAATCCTCGGAGTGTAACCTTGCCCCGTCTCGCGCTGACCGGGCAGGCAGATAGCCACGCTACGGCCTGACGGCCAACGCTTGCCAGTGTGGATCTTTTGAGAGGGTCGCGCGCTGAGGGGACCTGCGGTCTAATGCTTGAACGTTTGGGGAAACTGTCCAGTGGACAGTTTCATCGGAAACGCTCACCTGTGAGGATCCTCTGAGAATCCCCTGAGATCTGCATCTCTGTACAGGCCTGATGAGAAAATTGCTCTTGTCAAAACGACAAAAAAGTAATATAACTAACATAAGAGATTTTATAAGTGTGGAATGGGAATTTGGTTCCGCAATCCGGAACTTCCCGGTGCGCTTACGAAATAAGGAGGTTTTTTTATGGGGCTGATTCCGGTTCTGATCGGAGTACCGGCAGTGATTGCCGTCCTGCTTTCGCTGATTCGCAGCGAAAAAGTGCGCGGGATAGTCGTATATGCCGGAGCCGGAGGAGTAATGGTATTGACCCTGGGCCTGCTGTTCAGCTGGATCCAGAATGGCTGTGAAGTCCAGAGCCTGTACGTCAATACGGAGCTTGTCGATCATCTGATGATGATCGGGGAAGCTTTCCTGATGTGCCTGATTGTCTTTTTGAGCATCAAGCACCGCAAGATCCTGCCCGCGATCCTGTCGGTCGCGCAGACAGGGCTGCTGTTTTACGTGGAGCTGACGGCGGATTTGCCGGAGGCTGAGCATATGACCGTGGACCGCCTGGCGCTGCTGATGTGCGTCATCATCGCGTTTGTGGGCGGGTTCATCTGCATCTATGCCGTGGGGTATATGAAAGGATACCACCATCACCATAAGGAGTTCAAGGACAGACAGCCGTTTTTCTTTTCGATGCTGTTCCTGTTTCTGGCCGCGATGTTCGGCCTTGTCCTTTCGCTCAATCTGATCTGGATGTATTTCTTCTGGGAGATCACCAGCGTAATCTCGTTCCTGCTCATCGGGTATACGCGCACCGAGGAGGCCGTACATAACAGCTTCGCCGCGTTGTGGATGAACCTGCTGGGCGGGCTTGGCTTTGCCGTCGGCATCGGGCTGGCGGCGTTCCAGCTGCACAGCGTGCAGCTCACTGCGGTTGTGGAATGGGGCGCGCCGCTGCCGCTGGCGTGCCTGTGCCTTGCCGGGCTGACAAAATCGGCGCAGCTGCCGTTCTCCTCGTGGCTGCTCGGGGCGATGGTCGCGCCGACCCCCTCCAGCGCGCTGCTGCACAGCGCCACTATGGTCAAGGCGGGCGTGTACCTGCTGATCCGGCTGGCTCCCGCCATGAACGGCACGATCGTCGGGCTGATGGTTTCGCTGATCGGCGGCTTCACCTTCATCGCGGCCAGCATGATGGCGATTGCCCAGAACGACGGTAAGAAGGTGCTCGCGTTCTCCACAGTGTCGAATCTGGGGCTGATCGTCGCATGCGCCGGCATCGGCGTCGAGGAAACGGTCTGGGGCGCGGTGCTGCTGATGATCTTCCATTCTGTCAGCAAATCGATGCTGTTCCAGTCCGTGGGCGCGACGGAAAACTGCCTCGGCTCCCGCGATATCGAGGATATGCACGGGATGCTCCTGCGCCTGCCGAAGCTGACGTATATCATGGGCATTGGCATCGCCGGGATGTATCTGGCGCCGTTCGGGATGCTCATTTCCAAATGGGTCGCGCTGCGCGCCTTTGTCGATTCTGAAAATGTGCTGCTGGTTATCTTCATCGCGTTCGGCAGCGCCACCACCATGTTCTACTGGACGAAGTGGCTCTCGAAGCTGATTTCCCAGCACCACGCCCGGGAGAACGTCACGGATGTGACGCGGCGCGACGAGTACCTTTCCATGTTCATCCATGCGGGCTGTATGCTGCTGCTGTGCCTGCTGTTCCCGTTTTTGTCCACTGGGGTGGTGGATCCGATTATGCTGGAGCTGTTCGGGTTCGCGCACTCCGTGCTGTCGATGGACGTGCTCAATACGATGGTGATCATGCTCGTCTCCGTGGTTATTGTGCCGCTGTCGATGTTCTTCGTCTCCAAGGCCGCGCATAAGCAGCTTGTGCCGATCTATATGAGCGGCGTCAATGAGGGGGACAACCGCTACTTTGTCAACAGCTTCGGCGAGCCGGAGCACCTCTATCTGAGCAACTGGTACCTGCGCTATCAATTCGGGATGCGCCGCCTGATGCGCCCCTCGATTTACTGCTCGGCAGGGATCCTGATTGTGATTTTCTGCCTGATTCTGGGAGGTGCGGTATGATGCAAGCTTTGTCGGTAATTGGATACCTTGTTCTCGCGCCGCTGGCAGGCGGCCTGCTCGACGGGCTGGACCGCATTATCAGCGCCAGGATGCAGCGCCGCAAGGGACCGCCGCTGCTCCAGCCCTTTTACGACCTCGGCAAGCTGTTTTCCAAGCAGATGATTGCCGTCAATAACGTCCAGATGCTGCTGAACCTCAGCTATCTGGTATTCCTTGCGATCGCCGGATCGATGCTCTTTGCGGGCAAGGATATCCTGATGTGCCTGTTCATCCTGTCCACAGCGGATATGTTCCTGATCATGGCTGCCTCGAGCGATTCCTCCCCGTATGCGAACCTCGGCGCTGGCCGCGAAATGATCCAGATGATGGCCTACGAGCCGCTGACGCTGCTGGTGGCGGTCGGGTTCTATCTGTCCACCGGGTCGTTCCAGGTGTCCGATATCATGGCGTCGCCGGTGAGCGCCGTCATGTATATGCCCGGGATGCTGCTGGGCTTTATGTTCACCGCGGCGATTAAGTTCCGGAAATCCCCGTTCGATCTCTCCACCAGCCACCACGCCCATCAGGAGATGGTGAAGGGGCTCACGACGGAGATGTCCGGCCCGACGCTCGCGATCATGAATATCGCGGAATATTACGAGATGATCCTGATTCTCGGGATCTTCTGCCTGTTCATCCTCAACGAGAACTGGTGGAGCTGGCCGCTGGCCATCGGCGTGTGCCTGCTCACCTATTTCCTGGAGATCCTTTGGGACAACGCCTGCGCGCGCCTGAAATGGAAAACCCTGCTTTACAGCTGCTGGTTTGTGACGCTGCTGTTCGGCGGCGTGAATCTCCTGATCCTCATGCTGCTCAAATAAAGGAGGGAATTGCAGATGGCAAAGGTGTCAAAATCGCCGTGGCTGCTCCACTATGACGCGAGCAGCTGCAACGGCTGCGATATTGAGGTGCTCGACTGCCTCACCCCGAAGTATGATATTGAACGCTTCGGGATCATCAACACGGGCGATCCCTTCCAGGCGGATATCCTGCTGATTACCGGGGGGATCAACAGCCAGACAGAGCCGGTTGTCCGGCAGCTTTACAGCCAGATGCCGGATCCCAAGGTCGTGGTGGCCGTCGGGATCTGCGCCTGCACGGGCGGCGTGTTCAAGGAATGCTACAATATCAAGGGCGGCGTCGATACCGTCATCCCGGTGGACATCTACGTCCCGGGCTGCGCGGCGCGTCCCGAGGCCATTATCGACGGCGTGGTGAAGGCCGTCCAGCTTTTGGACAAGAAGCGGGAGGAGTTCCTCAGCCAGAAGCACGGCAAAAATTAGGAGGCTTTTTATGGAATGCAGAAACGTGATTGAGCCGATCGCGGTACAGGATTTTTACCAGAGGGTCATCCGGATGAAGATGGAGCAGTGGCGGCTGGCGCAGATCTGCGCGGTGCGCGTGGAGGACGGCTACGAAATGAGCTATTCCTTCTGTAAGGACTACGACATGGTGACGCTCCGTCTGATTGTGGGACTGGAGGAGAAAATCTCGAGCATCACGCAGATCTACCCGTGCGCGTTCTTACAGGAGAACGAGGGCGCGGAGCTGTTCGGCGTGCAGATAGAGAGCTTGGATCTGGACTATCACCACAAGCTGTACCGCATCGACAAAGAGACTCCGTTCAAGGAAAAGGGGTAACGCTATGGCAAAGAGAAGCATTATACCGTTCGGGCCGCAGCATCCGGTGCTGCCGGAGCCGGTCCATCTGGATTTGGTGCTTGAGGACGAGACGGTTGTGGAGGCCGTCCCTAGCATCGGATATATCCACAGGGGGCTGGAAAAGCTCGTGGAAAAAAAGGATTTCAAGCAGTACGTCTATATTGCGGAGCGTGTCTGCGGGATTTGCAGCTGCGGCCACGGCATGGGCTACTGCGAGTCCGTCGAGCACGTGATGGGAATCAACGTCCCGCCGCGCGCCGCGTACCTGCGCACCATCTGGATCGAGATGAGCCGCATCCACAGCCACCTGCTCTGGCTGGGCCTGCTGGCCGACGCGCTCGGCTTCGAGAGCCTGTTCATGGAGTCGTGGCGGCTGCGTGAAAAAATCCTCGATATGATGGACGCCACCACCGGCGGCCGGATCATCTTCTCGGTCAACTGCGTGGGCGGCGTGCTCAAGGATATTACGCCGGAAATGCTCGCGGAAATTTCGCGGACCGTGGATGAAATGGAAAAGGAGTTCGCCCCGATCATGGAGACGTTCCTGCACGATTATTCTGTGCAGAGCCGTCTGTGCGGCCTCGGCGTGCTGACAAAGGATCAGGCTGTGATGCTCGGCGCTGTCGGCCCGATGCTGCGTGCGAGCGGTGTCTCCTACGACGTGCGCATGACGGGCTATGCTGCGTACGGCGATCTGTCGGTGGAGCCCATCACTGCCGCCGACGGCGATTCCTATGCCCGCTGCGAGGTGCGTCTGAAAGAGCTGCTCCAGTCGTTCCAGCTGATCCGCGAAGCGATCGGCAAAATCCCGGAGGGACCGATCGCGGTGCCTGTCAAGGGCAGCCCGTCGGGCGAATACTTCATGCGGATCGAGCAGCCGCGCGGCGAGGCGATCTATTACGTCAAGGGGAACGGCACGAAGAACCTCGACCGGTTCCGTCTGCGCACCCCCACCACCAGCAATATCCCGCCGATGCTTGAGACGGTCAAGGGATGCCAGCTTGCGGACGTGCCGCTGCTGATCCTGACGATCGATCCGTGCATCAGCTGCACAGAGAGGTGAGCGTATGGAAAACAGAAGATTTCTCACGTTTGCGCGCACCAGCCTGAAAAACCTGTTCCAGAAGCCCGCCACAGTGGGCTACCCGTTTGAACCGGCAGTTTTTCCGGAGCGGATGCGCGGACACATCGAGATCAACCCGGAAAACTGTATTCTCTGCGGTCTTTGTATGCGGTCGTGCCCGCCGGGGGCGATCCGGATCGACCGCGCCGCTTCCACATGGACGATCAACCGGTTCGACTGCGTCCAGTGCGGCAGCTGCGTCAACGCCTGCCCCAAGGAGTGCCTGAAGATACTCCCCGGCTACACGGAGCCGGAAGCGTCCAAAACGGAGGAAACGGTGGAGTGCCCCAAGCGTCCGGTACCGCCCAAACCGCCGATGAAGCCCGCAGGCCCCACCAAGACCGCCTGACAAATTTCAATTCGGAACCCACACATTCCCAAAAGTGCGCGCCGCAGGCGCGCACAAA
>DVHF01000023.1 GCA_018712265.1 Candidatus Gallacutalibacter pullicola | reverse complement strand
TATCGCACATAGTAATATTTTGGGGGCCTATCAATTTGCCTGCCAGTATTCCGACAACGCCATACCCACAGCCTAAATCCAATACCTTATCGTTTGGTGAAAAGTCTGTTACAGACAGCATAGCTAATGTACCAATATCAATATTATTTGGAGAAAAATTAGAAGGATCTGTTTCAAACATTAAATTCACATTCTTTATCGTTGCTGAGATCATATTACACCTCATTAGATCGTAAACCCTACCATGTTTAGAAGATTAGAGAGAAGAATGGATTGTTCAAACAGACAACGTTTTCCTCTGGAAATTATACGAATAAAAAGAGCTTTTTAAGCGAAAGGGTATAACCATCTTTAAAATCAATAAAAAAACCGGTTGAAAACCGGCCATCAGCGAAATATAATAGAAACTGTTCGATCAAGGCTGCTGCTTCAGCCGCGTCGGATAGTGCTCCATCATATCACATGATGACAGTTGCAATGATTTTCACAATGCACCCAGGAACTGCCTTGCCAGGGCTTTCCTTCGGCGGCTTTCCCTTTCCGCGGGCGATCGTCGGCTCCGGCAGCCTCCCGCCCGGTACTCTTTAAAGACCGCAACCTCTATCACATACGAAACCAGGCCATTTCCTTTCAGGAAAGCCTGTCATTTATATGCCATTATCATACCATGTGTTGCTATTGCTTGTCAATTTATTTATAATAGGTTTAGCGGTTAATTTTAAAAATTCCGGATAATGAAAATTTCACAGAGCAGGAGAGAAGAAAATGGATATACAAATGAAAACCAGTGATTTTTATTATGAACTTCCGAAAGAGCTGATTGCCCAAACGCCGGTGGAGCCGCGGGATCAGTCCCGATTGATGGTTCTGGATCGCAAAACCGGAGAAGTGACCCACCGCCACTTTTATGATATTATCGATTACCTCAATCCGGGCGACTGCCTGATCCTGAATGATTCCCGTGTGCTCCCCGCGAGGATTTACGGAATTAAGGAGGGGACAGGCGCGCGCGTGGAGTTCCTTTTGCTGACATGCCGGGGCGGGGACGTCTGGGAGGTGCTGACCAAACCGGGCAAACGGGCAAAGCCCGGGATGCGCTATGAATTTGGCGGCGGGCTCCTCCGCTGCGAGATTCTGGAGATCATTGAGGACGGGAAACGATTGGTCCGGTTTGAGCATGAGGGGAATTTTTACGCGGCGCTGGATCAGATTGGGCAGATGCCGCTCCCGCCGTACATCACGGAAAAGCTGAAAGATAAGGAGCGGTATCAGACGGTATATTCCCGGGAACTGGGTTCAGCCGCCGCGCCTACAGCGGGACTCCACTTTACCCAGCAGCTTCTGGAACGGCTGAAGGAAAAGGGAATACGGATTGGCTTTGTGACGCTCCATGTGGGACTTGGAACCTTCCGGCCTGTCAACGAGGAGAAGATCACCGATCACAAGATGCACTCCGAGCACTATCATCTCCCCGCAGAAACGGCAGAGCTGATTAACCGGACCAAACAGGAGGGCGGCCGTGTGATCGCGGTAGGAACGACAAGCTGCCGCACTCTGGAATCCGTAGCGGCCCGCGAAGGGGAGATTCGGGAAAGCGACGGATGGACGGATATTTTCATTTACCCGGGTTTTACATTCCGCGTACTCGATGGACTGATCACAAACTTCCATCTTCCGGAAAGCACCCTGATCATGCTGGTATCCGCGCTGGCGGGCTACGATCATATTATGAACGCATACAAAATTGCGGTACAGGAAAAATACCGCTTTTTCAGCTTCGGCGACGCGATGCTGATAATCTGAATAAAAACTTAGAGACAAAATCCCGCAAAAATCCAGTGATTCTGGGTTTTGCGGGATTTTAAATGTTTCAATGCAGCGTATGCCTGCATCAGTCCGAAAAATTCTTTTGTGTACTGGTTAAGAGATACATAGCGGATCGGACTGCATGGAAGAACTTTCTATACATAAAGATCCCGGTGCAGCACAAACTAGGAAAGCAAACGCAAAACAAAAAAGATTTTTAATTGAAAAATTTTTAAGGAGTGTTTTGAACTATGGCTAAGAATAATAATGCTGCTGTTCCGAGCGCACGTGAAGCTCTTAATAAATTCAAGATGGAAGCCGCTTCTGAGGTTGGCGTAAACCTGAAGCAGGGCTACAATGGTGATTTGACTGCCAGACAGGCTGGTTCCATCGGCGGCCAGATGGTCAAGAAGATGATCGAAAAGTACGAGGAGAGCATGAAGTAAGCTTTCCGCTTGCAGATGGGCGCTATACCTTCCCGGGTACAGCGCCCGTTTTTCTTTGCCAAGAATTTTGAGTCAGCTCTCGTAGTCCTCAAGAATTCTGCGAAGTTCTGCGTCGCCCTCTGCGATAATACCATGCGCAAGAAGTATCTGATCTGCCCGGGGCAGGCTTTCTACTTCAATTTCCAATTCCTGAAACGGAAACTGGCTTCCGTCCCGAAAAATGCCGATATGACCGCGGTATTCCTGAACGAGATAGGAGGGCTGTCCATCGGCCATTACGGTGATTTCGCTGCTGCTTTCTTGACTTGACACGGAATTTGCAGTAGAATAAGCTTGTTTATCCATATCCTCCCTGGAAACGGCCGGCGGATCGTTCCTCTGGAGGGAGCCCCAAACGGCTACTGCGATCAGGATAAGCGTCATACATACGAACAGGCTGATCATTTTGTTCATGCCGGATCACCTCAGAATACAAAGTGGATCCCGAAACGGGAAAGTATACTTAGTATTTGAGAAAGCTGGAAATTTATTCATTCCATAACGGCAGCCATTTACAGGAGGTGGCAGTTTTTTTGAGAAAAACGGACATTAACAGGCTTTCGGACGGCAGGTCCGGAGAGCAGAGGCAGGGCGGTCATGACGCAACCTCTACGCTTTCCACGCTTCTGCGGCTTCCGCTGAAAATCCTCGGTACGGTTTTCGCGGTTCTGGCCATTGCGGGAATCATTGTTTCCGTTTCCCTGTTCTCCTTTATTATGAGTATGCGGGACGAAAGCATCAAGCTGGATCTCAATCAGCTTCAGCTCAATTACACCAGCTTCATTTACGTCAATGACGAGAATGGGGAGCCGCAGGAATATATGCGCCTTACCGGCGGCGAGGATCGCGTCTGGGTGGCATTCGATCAAATCCCTGATAATATGAAGAATGCGATCATTGCCATTGAAGATAAGCGGTTCCGAGAACACAAGGGCGTTGACTGGCGCAGAACCTTCGGCGCAGTGCTCACTCTGTTCACACAGGGCAGCGATTACGGAGGTTCTACCTTTACCCAGCAGCTTGTAAAAAACCTTACGGGGGAAAACGAGGTGAGCCTGACCCGCAAGGTGAAAGAAATTTTCCGGGCTCTGAATTTGGAAAAGAAATATTCCAAAGATGAAATTCTTGAGACGTACCTCAATGTGGTCAGTTTCGGCAGCGGATGCCAGGGAGTTCAGGCGGCGGCAAATCTCTATTTTGATAAGGAGATTAAGGACTGTACGCTGGCCGAATGTGCGGCAATTGCCGGAATTACGCAGAACCCGGCGGCATACACGCCGCTGGAGCATCCGCAGGCGAACAAAGAGCGCCAGCAGACAGTTCTGGGGGAAATGTACGATCAGGAAATGATTACGGAGGCCGAATACAATCAGGCTATGGCGGAATCCGAAAATATGAATTTCGTCGGCTACCAGACGACGGAGGAAGCAGAAGAAACGACGAATGTATCCGTCTGGAACTGGTACATCGACGATATGTTTGAGGATGTCGTTGCGGATTTGCAGGAAAGCCTGAAAATTTCGGAAAAGGAAGCCAGCAATATGATGTACCACGGCGGTCTCACCATTTACTGTGCGATGGATACGCAGGCGCAGGAGATTGTGGATCGTGCTTTTTCAGATCCTGAGGTGATGCCCTCCGATGAAGACATCGAGGTCGGCTATTTTATGATGGACTACGACGGCCGCGTGCTGGCCACTGCCGGCGGCAAGGGAGAGAAGCAGGGCAACCGTTTGTGGAGCTATGCAACGGATACACAGCGGCAGCCGGGCTCCACCATCAAGCCGATCTCCGTCTATGCTCCGGCGATGGAAATGGGCCTTATCAACTATTCCTCGCTTGTTTTGGACGAGCCTGTGGACGATTACTTTGGTCCCGGCAGGCCGGGGCCCAACAACTGGTACCGGTATTTCCGCGGGCCTATCCCCGTGCAGTATGCGCTGGAAATCTCTGCGAATGCCCCGGCGGTGCAGCTCTGTAAGCAAATCGGTCCTTCTACCAGCTATGATTTTCTGACACAGCAGCTGGGATTCACCCATCTGAATCCGCAGACCGACCGCGTAGAGCTGGCGGCAATGGCTCTCGGCGGCATGAACGGCGGCGTTACAGTAAAGGAAATGACGTCAGCGTTCCAGATTTTTGGCAACGGCGGAAAATACAACGAGCCATACACCTACTATTACGTGGTGGATCATGACGGAAATGTGATTCTGGATAACCGCAATAAGGATTCCGTAACGGCGATCAGCTCTACGACATCGACCATTATGCAGCGCATCCTGCGCACCGTTATTTACGGTGCAGAGGGAACCGGCGGCAGAGCTGCAATCTCCGGCTGGGAGGTTTTCGGTAAGACGGGTACTTCGGACGACGATTACGACAGCTGGTTTATCGGCGGTACACCTTATGCTGTTGCCGGGATCTGGACGGGCTACGAGATCCCGTCCCGTCTGGGAAGCACAAGCGACGCCACGCGGATATGGCAGTATGTAATGTCGGAGTATCTGGCGGATAAGGAAGTAAAGCAGTTCACGATGGACAGCGAAGTGATCTCCGCACTCTACTGCACAGAGACCGGGCTTCTGGCGACCGGATCCTGTCCGACAACCAAGACGGGCTGGTATGCCCGGGATAATATGCCGGCCCAGTGCAATGGTTCCCATGAATCGGAATCCTCTGTAATTCCGGAGGAATCGGCGCCGTTTGAGGATCCAACCATCGGAGAAAGCTCCGTTCCGGAAAGCAGCGGGAGCGGCGGTCTTCCGCCTATCTATAATCCTGATAATTCCAGCGGGGTGATCATCACGCCGCCGAGCAGCTCCAGCAGCTCGAGTTCTGAGGAGGAGCCTTCCTCGTATCCTGAGTATTCAGAGCCGGAGTATTCTGAACCTGAGTACTCAGAGCCATCACAGGAGGAACCGTCCGTCCCTGAGTACAGCGAGCCGACGGTTTCGGAGGAAACGCCTCAGGAGCCTGATACAGGCTGGGACTGGATTGTTCCGCCGGGAGATACGGCGCAGGCATACGGCTGACAGGGGCTTGACAGCTCATTAAAATTCTGGTATACTCGCCTCGATAGTTTCAAATAAAGGAGAGAAGAAATTTGAGAATTTCCTGCTGAAATAGGGCGTTTGCCCTGTGGGACAGAAAACAGAAGAAAGAGTTCCCAAAGGGGTCTTTCTGTTTTCGTGTCCATTGTCCGGATAGATTGCAGATTGTTCTGCCTATGCGGCAAAAGCAGGAAGGATTTCTTCTCTCTTTGGATAATACGGGACTGACGTTTCCATAGCTGTCTGCTGTGGGGAACGTTATGCGTTATTCA
>DVHF01000022.1 GCA_018712265.1 Candidatus Gallacutalibacter pullicola | reverse complement strand
ATTTTCAGATAAATCTTCTGCTTTTCTGTTTACGGATAATTCGTAAACTTTCCATTAGCAGCAGACAAACCCGAAACGGCGCGGTACAATGAGAGTGGAAGTTATGAATGAACACCCTTTTGCGTGCCGTTTCTGACTGGAAAGGAGGCTGCTGTGTCAGAAATTCAGAACGGTACGGAGAAAAGGTCTTTGGAGTGCCGCACCTATACGGTCAACGAGGTTGCCCGTATATTAGGCGTCAGCCGGACACAGGCATACCGCCTTGTGCAAGAGGGCCTTTTCAAAAGCGTACGAATTGGCAACGCCATACGAATTCCCAAACGGTCGTTTGACAAGTGGCTGGAGCCGCTTGATCTGTGACATCAGAAAGGAAGGTTCGTTATGGCATCCATCATCAAAAGAAAGAAAAACTATTCTATTGTTTATACTTATGTGGACGAGAACGGCGAGACCAAGCAGAAGTGGGAAACCCGCACTTCCTATCAGGAAGCGTTGAAGCGCAAGGCGGAGATCGAGAGTCAGAAAAGCACCAACTCATTCCTTCCGCCCACCAATCAAAACATTGCGGAGTTCCTGTCGGACTTCGTCTCCCTCTATGGCGAAAAGCGGTGGGGCGTATCCATGTATGACAGCCAAAACTCGCTGATTGCCAACTATATCAACCCCATCATCGGGGACATGAAGGTGCAGGACATCACCACGCGGGTGGTGGACAAGTACATCCAGACTTTGCAGAAAACCCCTGCGGTGAACACCAGAACACACCACGCCAAAACGGAGTTTGTCACCAACGCCACCATCGAGAAGATCATCAAACTTCTCCGCTGCGCCTTCAAACAGGCGGTTCGGTGGGAGCTGGTTGCCAAGAACCCCTTTGACAATGTGGTGCTGCCCAAAGTGGAATACAAGAAGCGGGACATCTGGACCGCCGATATGATCCGCACCGCCCTGGACCAGTGTACGGACAGCAAGCTCTATGTGGCAATGAACCTGGCTTTTGCCTGTTCGCTGCGCATGGGTGAGATTCTGGGGTTGACCTGGAGCAATGTCCACATCTCCGATGAAGAAATCGCTGATGATAACGCCTATGTCTACATCGACAAGGAGCTGGCGCGGGCCTCCAAGCGGGCCATTGAGATGCTGGGGCAAAAGGACATCTACCATGTGTTCACGCCCCTGTTTCCCAACACCAGCACCAGAATCATTTTAAAGAAGCCCAAGACTGATTCCAGTATCCGCAAGGTGTGGCTGCCCAAGACTCTGGCTTATATCCTGCGGGAATGGAAATCCGCGCAAGATGAGCTGCGGGCGCTGCTCCGCGACGAGTATCAGGACTACGATCTGGTGGTGGCGCTGGCCAATGGCCGCCCCTGTGAGGACCGTATCATCCTGAAGTCATTTGAGAAGCTGCGGGAGAAGGCGGGGCTGCCCAAAGTGGTCTTTCACTCTCTTCGTCATTCCAGCACCACCTATAAGTTAAAGCTGAACCACGGCGACCTGAAGGCCACCCAGGGCGATACGGGCCACGCCCAGATTGACATGATTACCAGCGTGTATGCCCACATTCTGGACGAGGACCGCAAGATCAACGCCCAGAAGTTTGAGAGCGCCTTCTATGCAAATCCTGACCTGCGTTCGGTTCGGCCCCCGGAGGAACCGAAGGAACCGGCGCCCGCCACATTGGATTTGGAGGCCCTGGTGGAGCAGCTTCGCAAGTCGCCGGAACTGGCCAACACACTGGCTGCATTGCTGGCGTCGGCCCCATCCGAAAAATAGGGCGGGAAAATCGTATTAGCAAATCGGCGTTTTTTATTAGCAAGGCCGGAAAAATAGTTCGAATCCAATTAGCAGGCATACAGCGGGAAATGTATAAAATCGTTCCGGCGGAGCGGCAAGACTGCCCAAAGGAAATGATAACAAAAACCGCTGTAAACCATCAAAAAACGGCTTACAGCGGTCATTTTGGCACCCCCGGCGAGACTCGAACTCACTACATTCCGCTTAGGAGGCGGACCCTCTATCCCGGTGAGGTACGGGGGCATATACACAAATTATTCAGTTATACAAGGCTCCGGGATTCGAACGATTCGATTTTTAGGAGGCGGTCGCTCTATCCAGCTGAGCTATAGCGACAGATATGGCTTTCCCCAAAAGAAAGCAGATTTATTTTACCGCAGACTGCCCGTTTTGTCAATCGGCAAACGAAAAAACATCCATACAGGACGGCGGAAAATCCCCTCGACAGATTTCCGCACCACGCAGCACTTGACAGCCGCTCCCAAAAAGCCGATACTTACAGGGGAGAAGCTTTTTCCAAACTATGCCCGCGGCACGGTCCGCGGGGACGGACAGAAAGGATGGCCGCTATGATTCTGGATTCGTTCAGCCTGAAGGGCAAGACCGCCCTCGTCACCGGGGGCAGCTATGGGATCGGCTTCGCAATCGCCGAGGGATTCGCCGAAGCCGGTGCGAAAATTGCGTTCAACTGCCGGAATCCTGAGCACCTGCGAACCGCTCTGGATTCCTACCGCCGGAAAGGGATCGACGCCAGGGGATTCCTGTGCGATGTGACGGAGGAGGAAGCCGTGCGCCAAATGGTATCGCAGCTGGAGCAGGACTGGGGCGCCGTCGATATTCTGGTGAACAACGCCGGGATTATCAAGCGGATCCCCATGCTGGAAATGGATGCGGAGGATTTCCGCCGCGTCATCGACGTGGATCTCACCGCGGCGTTTCTGGTTTCCAAGGCGGTGATCCCCGGCATGATCCGCAGGGGCGGCGGCAAGATTATCAACGTTTGCAGCATGATGAGCGAGCTCGGCCGCGAAACCGTTTCCGCCTATGCGGCGGCCAAGGGCGGCCTGAAAATGCTGACGAAAAATATCGCCAGCGAATATGGGAAGTACAACATCCAGTGCAACGGGATCGGGCCGGGATACATCGCCACGCCGCAGACCGCGCCGCTCCGCGAGCCGCAGCCTGACGGATCGCCCCACCCGTTCGACAGCTTCATCCGCGCGAAAACCCCTGCCGATCGCTGGGGAACACCGGAGGATTTGCAGGGCCCCGCGCTGTTTCTGGCGTCGCCGGCCTCCGATTTTGTCAATGGGCACATCCTGTATGTGGACGGCGGGATCCTCGCCTATCTCGGCAGACAGCCGTGACGGGGTTTCCAGATCCAGACATAGGGTGTATCTGAAAAGTCCTCAATACTGTTAAACTGAAAAGCGGCAGATCTCACAGGAGCCGCCTGTGGATCTGCCGTTTTTTCGTCCCTGCCGGAAAACAGGACGTTGTTGGACTATTTAAAGATCAGGGCACGCGCGGTTTTCCCACCGCACGGGGGAAGCCACCCCGTATGGCAACGGCCTCCGGCTGCGTCTCCAAGTCTTCCCGCCGCATGGAGGAAGCTGCACCGGGCGCATCCTCTTTCCCGCGAAGGACAATCACGACGAAAACTTAATGCCGTAAATCGGGCCGTACACGTTCGTCTGGAGGCCGGAAAGTCCGGGATCCGGCGTGGCCGCAGGCTGCTCAGGCGTCTGGTTCTGTGTCTGATCCTGATTCTGCGCCGCCTGCTCCGCATACACCACGTCGCGGTACTCCGCCACCGAGATGGCGAGGCTTTCCGCGATCTCATAGATATGCGACTTGATCCAGTTTGCATCGGATACGTTGTCGTGATACGCGGTCTCTACCAGAATGGAGGGCATCTTCGGCGTGTGCATATCGATCAGCCTGTCGTTGGTGGCAAGCAGGATATTGCTCTTATCCGGATAGATAAAATTGCGCTGTGTAATCTGCGCCCAGCGGAGGCTTTCCGGATTCTTTGTGTAGTAATAGATGCGCGTCCCGCTGACGGTGCCGGCCTTATCCGCCGTAGTGGCGTTGGAATGGATCGCGAGATACAGGTCGCAGCCCGTATCGTACGCCTTCTGGGCACGCAGGACGAGGATATTCCCCCAATCGCTCTCCGGGATAGCGCGCTTTTCCTTCGCCAGGACGTAATCGATGCCGCGTTCCTCCAGGAACGGGATCATCGCGACAGCCACCTGACGCATGTACTGCTCCTCGTTTCCGCCGTTGATGTACGGATTGGCAAACTGCGACGACGGGCTCAGATACACCTTAAAAGGCTCCTGTTCCTCCTCCGGTTCCGGCTGCGCCCCTATGGCGACGGCATCCGTCATCCCCAGTTCCTTTGCGCTGGCGGACAGACCGGTGCAAAGCCCCACTGTCATGCACATGGCAAGCAGCAGGCTGATAAATCTTTTTTTCATCCTTTTCCTTCCTTTCTTCGAGCTTGTCATGAAGCTTCCAAATTTCTCCCATGTTCTCCATTATAATACAGAACGTATTATTTATTATTCTAAATAAGAAATTATTTTGCCATGCTGGGCGGGCTTTTTTCACAATCCTGCATCGAAAGAATACAAATTCCGGATGCGGTTGCTTTTTCATTGTTGGTGCTTTATAATAAAAAAAGGAGAAAACAGGAAAGAATTACAGAGATTCGGCATCGTCCGCACCGGAAGAATCCCGGACGGCAGGACGATCAGCGGCGCTTTGGCAGCGTCGGGGAAGGAGGACGGCAACCTATGAAAATACGGCTTTCATTCAGCGGCGCGCAGAAGCTGCTCGCCATTCTCTCATTTCTGCTTGCCGCCGGATATTTCGTGTATCTGGCTATGGCGTGGAGCGGCCTGGAGGAACGGATCGTCATCTACTGGCGGGTTCCGCTTTCGATGCACATTGAGATCGCCTACCGCTGGTATCTGCTGCTGCCGCCCATCCTGTTCCTGCTGGAATCGCTGCTGATCTGGCGGCTGTCATCGCTGCGCGTCAGCCATGATCCGCCCAGCCTGTCCGATTCGATCCGCATGGACGGGCTTCAATGCGTCCGCACGGCGCTGTGCAGCATGAATGTGCTGCTGCCGGGGATTTTCTGGCTGCTCACCTACTACATTGTCAACCGCGAGGAAATCAGCTGGGGGTTCCCGATTTTCGCCGTTTTCGTGCTTGCCCTGTGGATTGTGCTGTGCTGTCTGCTGTGCAGCCGTTTCCTGCGCAGGCTGCGGGACGGGCTGGCGGGCGCGGCCGATTTACACGAAGTATAGGAAGGTGCTTTTATGATTGGAATTATCGGGGCAATGGCCATTGAAATTGAAACTTTACGGGAACGGATGGAGGACTGCACCGTGCAGGAAACGGCCGGGATTTCCTTTTTCCGCGGAAAGCTCCACGGCGTGGACTGCGCTGCGGCATACAGTTCCCCGGGCAAGGTCAACGCGGCGGCCTGTACGCAGATCATGATCTCGCAGTACCAGCCGTCCGCCGTCATCAACACGGGCGTTGCGGGCGGCATTGGGGACGGGATCCACGTGGGGGATCTCGTCGTATCCTCCGCCGTCGTCCAGCATGACATAGACACCACCGCGGTCGGCGACGAGATCGGCCTGATCTCCGGCATCAACCGCGTGCGGATCCCGGCTGACGATGCGCTCACGGAGGCCATCATCCAGGCCGCTCCCGCCGTTTACGACGGGCGAATCCATTCCGGCATCATTGCCACAGGCGATCAGTTCATCGCGGATTCCCAGAAACTGCGCTGGATTGCCGATACCTTCGGTGCTCTGGCCTGCGAAATGGAATCCGGGAGCATCGGGCAGGTATGCTTCCTCAACGGGATCCCGTTCGCCGCGATCCGCGCCATTTCGGACAACGGCAACGAGGACGCAGGCATGACCTACGCACAGTTTGCGGAAATTGCCGCGCATAAAAGCGCCGAGCTGCTGTACCGGATCCTCCCGGATCTCGCGGCGCGCTGACAGGAGGGAATTTCATGAAAATCTACGATATTTCCCGGGGGATGTTTTCCACCCCCGTTTATCCGGGCGATCCGCCCGCCACAGCACGGGCTGTGCGCCAGATTGCGCAGGGATCGCAGTGCAATCTTTCAGAATTTTCAACAGGCTGCCACACAGCCACCCACATCGACGCGCCGCTTCATTTTGTTCCGAACGGCGCCACCATCGATCAGATTCCGCTGGATCCCTTCCTCGGGCCGTGCACGGTAGTGACGATGAAAGGACTGCTCACCGGCGCAGAGATCGACGCGCTCGCCCCGCGCTGTGAAAAGCGGATCCTGTTCCGCGGGGACGGCGAGCTGTTCCTGTCGCAGAGCGCCGCTTTTGCGCTGGCGGAAAGCGGGATCCTGCTGGTCGGCACGGATGCGCAGTCGATCGGTCCCATGAACGCAGAACAGCCGCCGCATTTTGAACTGCTGTCCGCCGGGATCCCCATCCTCGAGGGACTCGATCTCTCCGCCGTGGAGGACGGCACGTATCAGCTCATTGCCCTGCCGCTCAAGCTGGAGGGGCTGGAGGCGTCCCCCTGCCGCGCCGTGCTTTTGCAGGAAGCCGCCTTTTCGCAGGCGCAGTCTGAGCCTGTAGAATACCGCGAGGTGCGCTGGAACACCCCGGAGTATCAGGAAATGCTCTCTTTGCGGAACCGGATCCTCCGCAAGCCGCTGGGCCTTGACCTGTATGAGGAGGATCTGTCCCATGAGTATGCCTGCCGGCATCTGGCCGCCTATCGCGGCGGGAAGCTTGTCGGGACGCTCCTGCTTGAATTGCTGGACAGCTCCACTGTCCGGATGAAGCAGGTGGCTGTTGATGAGCTTCAGCGCGGGCGCGGGATCGGCGCGGGACTTGTCCGTTATGCAGAGGATCTCTGCCGCCGCGACGGGATCCGTACCATTCTGGTACATGCCCGCCGGACCGCTGAGGGCTTTTACCGCAAAATTGGATACCAATGCACCAGCGGTGAATTCACCGAGGTGGGGATCCCTCATGTCAAGATGGCCAAGGTCATTCAGGGACGCACAGACATAGATTAAACCGTCAAGGCAGACCTTTTCTCTCAGCTCCGACACAAGCTAATCCTTGACACCTGCGGTGGGTAGAACGCACCGCGCATCGTAACCTCCGAGGGAATACTTATTGCTACAAGTACAGTGTCGCGGTCGCAGGCTGGCCAAGGATATGGTATAATATCCGCAGAGCATTATAAACGCGGGCGGTTCAGCCTAATCTAACACCAAGCCGGGCGACCGGAGGGAGCGTTCGCGATCTGCCCACCGCAGGTGTGGTATAATGTCCACAGAGTACCATAAACGCGGGCATTTTAGCTCAATCGCGTACCCAGCTAGGCGGAGATACAACGCCTGCGCGTGTTGCTCGCCGCAGGTGCACGATTCTGCGCGGGAGTTCCGGCGGTTGTCCGGCCCGCATACTGGTATTTGGTTTTGGAAAGGGGGGATTGGAATTGAAGTCATCAGAGCGCAGGGATCGGATCCGTGATCTGCTTGAACACAGCGATCAGCCCGTCAGCGCGAGCGCGATTGCGGAAAAGTTTCATGTCAGCAGGCAGATTATTGTGGGGGACATCGCCCTGCTTCGTGCGGCGGATGTACAGATTTTCGCCACGCCGCGCGGGTATATGATGAAGCCGGAGGAAAAGCCGTCGGGAAAGGATTACATGATCGCGTGCCGCCACCGTCAGGATCAGATTGCGCAGGAGCTTTACGCGGTGGTGGACAACGGCGGTCAGGTGCTGGACGTGATTGTGGAGCACGCCGTCTACGGTCAGATTTCCGGACAGCTTCAGCTTTCGTCGCGGTACGATGTGGACAGCTTTGTCCGCAAGCTGGAGGAAGGCAATTCCGCGCCGCTTTCCCAGCTTACAGAGGGGATCCACCTGCACACGATCCGTTGTCCGGACGACAGCTGCTTCCAGCGCATCCTGGCACAGCTCCGCCAATCCGGTATCCTCTTCCACAAACCCTGACCAGGGGCCTTCTCTCCCGTGACGGGGGCGCCGCCCCCGTTTCCCCCGCTGGGGACTTGTCCCCAGACCCCATCGCCGCCCAAGCACGGAGATTGTCAAGCCGTAGTGTCGAGACAGATCCTCTTTTGTAAGGGTGTTTTTTGGATCGCTTGGGAGAATATTGGGGGAAGTTCTGCGCGGATCGCGCGGTGATTGGGGGAAATAATATGCCGCACGCGGCCCGTCCCCCTTTGTCACTTCGTGACATTTCCCCCGCACTGCGGGGGAATCTTCCCCAAACCCCCTGACGGTGCTAAATCGAAACCCAAAGGGTGGGACGCCGCCGCCCGCACCTACCGCGACACCGTACCAATGCGAAACGGCATTTCAGCGACCGGTAGGGAGCGATCCGCGATCTGCTGACCGCAGGTCTGCGTGTGCATCCACTGTCAGGGAGGGAAGTCGAAGCAGAGCGGATCCTCTGGGCACGGCCGGAATCGAAGCCGGTTCAGCCGCCGTCCGTGGAGGTAAACAGGGCGGCGGCTGGGGTTCGGCCTGCTGTGTGTCCGAGACAGAGCAGGGAGGTCTGTATAAAAAGCAGGCTGCGGCTCAGTCTTGTGCGCGTCCGGAGCAGGGTGGGAACGCTTAGCTTCTTCAAATTTTCCGGCGGGGAGGTTTTGGATTGAAAAAAGATTTTTCCCGCGAATTTTGGGCGTTGATCGGCACGGGATTGATTTTGTGCGCCTTTCTGATCGGCTGGAGCTTCTTCTCCACAGCGGGCGTGACAGTCTTTGTGGTGACGGAGGAAACGTCCGCCGGAACCATCGCAGAAGAAATCGGCGCGCATCCCACGCAGTTGGAATCCGAAACGCCCGCGGAGAAAATCAATATCAATACAGCCTCAGCGGAGGATCTTGACTTCCTGCCCGGGATCGGCGCTGTGCTTGCGGAGCGCATCGTCGATTACCGCGAGGAGCACGGCGGGTTTCGGTCGCTTGAGGAAATCAAGGAGGTTTCCGGAATCGGTGACGCGACGTACGAGGAGATCCGGGATCTGATTACTTTGGGGTAAAATTCCTCCCTCCCCTCTTGACATTTCCCGTATGATATCATACTATTATGTTATACGATATATCGCGAGACATAATAGTTGAAGGAGGTGCCGCCTTGTCCGGTCAGCCGATGACAGAGGCAATGTACTACATTTTACTGGCGCTCCTGCGTCCCGGCTACGGCTACGGCATGATGCAGCGCATCCGGGAGCTGTCCGGCGGCCGGGTCGATATGGGGCCGGGGACGCTCTACGGCGTGCTCACCCGCATGAAGCAGGACGGCTGGATCCAGCTGGAATCTGAGGACGCGCGCCGCAAGACGTATGTGATCACCGATACGGGACGCGAGGCCCTCCGCGCGGAGTATGACCGGCTCAGGCGGATGGTGGAGGACGGCGCGGGATTGGAGGGGCTTTTATGAAACACACATACCGCATCCACCCGGAGAATTATGACGTGGGACGCATGGAACGGTTCTATTCCCGCATGGCCGCAAAGGGATGGCGGCTTGAGAAGCGCGGGCCGTACCTGAGCCGCTTCCGGCGCGCCGATCCCGAAACCCTCACCTGCCGCATCGAGCTTTCCGGTGTGGACGGGATGCCGGAGGAGCAGATCGCCCTCTATGAGGACGCAGGCTGGCAGCTTGCCGCGCATTACCAGTTTATCAACGTGTTTTTCGCTCCGTCGGACAGCGGCGCGCCCGAATTCTATTCCGATCCGGCACAGCAGGCCGCCACCTATACGGCCATCCGCAAATCGTACCGCAACAGCTTTATCGGGCTGTTCGTTTATACGCTCGTTTACGCCCTGCTCATTTTTCTGGGCGGATACGGCGGCTCACTGGTGCGCTTTTTCGGGAATTTGCAGCTCGCGTTCTTCACCTGTACAATGGCCATGTGCGCCATCCTGATGCTTCTGCTTTCCTGCTGGTACGGACAACTCCATGCGGTTCTGTGCCTGCGCGCTGTCTGCCGCAGGATGAAATCCGGAAAGCCGTTCGATCACGACAGATCCCTGTTTCCGCCCCTGCGCTGGATCGGCTATGGTCTGGCGGCGGCCGTGGCGGTGCTTGCGGCGCTGGGCGTCTGGGAATACATATCCTCGCGCCCGTACCCCATGCCGCAGGAGCGCGACGGGCCGTACCTGCTCCTTTCCGATTTGGGCTATGACGGGGAGCGCACCTATACCGTGCGGGAAAGCAATTTGAGCGAGACGGCACATGGGGTCACACCGCTGGCATCGTGGTGGGATACGCAGGAGTTCGTCGAGCTGGACGACGGACAGACAGCGGCGATCTATCAGCTGGTACTTGAGGTTTCCAGCCCGGAGCAGGCGATGGATCTTGTATCGGCGCTGATGGAGACGTCCACGTTCCGGTTGGAATTTTCGCCTGTTGAGATGGACGGTTTGGACGCAGCATGGGCGAATGAGTTGGATCTGGTTGCGGTGAAGGGGAATCGTGTGTATTCTATTACGAGGATCCTGCCGGATGGGGAGGCGCGGATAATTTTGGATGCTATCGCACAATGCCAAAAGTAAACGGGCCGTAGGCATTAAAAGTTTTGCTCAAGCTTTTTCAAAAGCTTGCAGGGGGCACGGGGGACAGCGTCCCCCGAAAAGGCAAAGGGACGCAAAGCGTCCCTCCCAGAGAGGTGAGCAAACAGTGGAGCCGAACCATCCGGTGGATGGTTCGGTGGAACGCCTTTGCGGACCCGAGTGGCAGAACGCACACAGCTTGCTCACAGCCCAAGCCGCCTCCGGCCCGCAGACAGGGCGCGGCGAACCAGCAGAACCGGTACCCTCATTGGCCCTTTGTCCACTGAGGGCAATATTCGCAAAAATCCAAAGGAACAAACCCATTCCAAACAAAAACAAGGCGGTGGATCCGCACTCGGATCCACCGCCTTTCCGTAAATTTCCGCTGTTTCTGACCTCTCAGAATCCCCCCTGCGCGCGGCCCCACATTTGCGATCTGCGTGCAGGCCCGCTCGTCAGCATCCTTTCTGTGCGCGGCTCCACGCCATGACGAGCTCCATTTCGCCGGTCCCGCTGTCCGTCTCCTGCGAAAGAACCGAAAAGCCCTCCCGCTGATAAAAGCTGACAGCGCGGCTGTTTTTCCGGTAGACGCTCAGCGTCAGGGACGGCCGTACCGCTTTCGCTTGATCCAGAAGCTGCTTCCCTATCCCCTGCGACCGGGATTGCGATCTCACGAAAATCCCCGCAATATAACTGCCGGACAGGCCGATGAATCCCTCGATTTCGGCAGTCTCCCCGTTTTCAGATACATATACCTCCGCTTCGGGCAGTGCCTGCCGGACTTCCTCAAAATGATTGCGCCAGTAGTCCCCCGGCACAAATGGATGCGCCTGAAGATTCGAGTCAAGCCACAGCGCCATGACGGCATCCAAATCGGCCTCATGAAATTTCCGAATCATTGCGGTATCCCTCCTCCGACGGATCCCCTGCCCCCTCGCGGGCGTGGGATCATCTTTTTTGAAATGCTTTCCGCCCTCTGGGATGTATTTGAAAAACCCTCAATACGGTTACGTTCACCTGACAAGCGGATCTGCCGCACCGGTCACTCTTACAATATGAAAGTACGGATTTGTGCCTTGTATCCGCGGTTTTCCAGCGGATTTTCCAGTATCTTTATTTCAGCTGCACCTTAACGATCCTCCGTCCCCTCGCCGGACGGGGGATCCTGTTTTTTGCGTCTGTGTTTTTTGAATACCTTTTCGATGCCGAGATCCAGAAAGGACTCAACAAGATCAAATACTAGTTCCAGAAAATCGAGCATAGCTCTCCCTCCCCGATAGATCGATTACCGCGTTCCGCCCTCCAAATCTGCCGGGACGGAGACGGCCACAGCCACACGGATCGCGGTTGCCAGCTTTTCCCGCTCCGTCTGCGTCAGCGGTCTGCCGCGGAACATCAGATCCTCCTGTTCCTCCAGACGCCGCGTGAAGCCGTCAATCAAACCGGACAGCTCCCGCTGTGCCGGGATCCCCAGCAGATAGTCGGTGCTTACATGAAAAAAAGCCGACAGCTTTGCCAGAAACGCGTTGTCCGGTTCCCGCCGTCCCTGCTCATACATCCCGATCGCCGAGGCCGATACCTCCAACTGTTCAGCAAGCTGCGCCTGTGTGAGATTGTGTCCTTTCCGCAGATCCCTGAGCCGATCCCCAAACATTTCTGCATCCCATCCCTTTCTGTTTTTCTCATAATAACACATTTCGTGTTTTCCGGCAAGGAGCAAAATTTTTAAAAAATCAAACATTTGTTTTAAATTGACTTGAAACCGTGCAAACCATGTCCCATAATGAAAAGGAAAGGAAATTTTTCCCTGTCCGCACCGCTGCGTCCCGGTTCGTCAGACGGCGCAGGGGCGGGCTGTATCGCACAAGGAGGCAGGAGTATGGACTATTGGACATGGGGGAAAGAATATCTGGACCAGGCGGACAGGCTTGGCAAGCGCATTGAGAGCCTTCGGAAGCAGCAGAAATCGCTGAGCGGGAGGACGGCGGCGCAGCTTCAGCGCAGGATAGCCCTGCTGTATTCGATGTATCTGGAATGCCGCAGCATCGGCCGCCGTTTGCAGCGGGGCGCGGGGGTGGATGGATGAGACATAAAGTCCTGAGCCTGGATTTTATGCGGGAGCCGGCCGCCCCGGAGCAGGATCCTGAGGAGGGGCAGGAACGCCGCGAGCGGATCTCCCGCGCCTTAAAAACAGCCATCGCGCAGGAGCTGACGGACCGCCAGCGCAGCTGCGTGACGCTCTATTACTTTGAGAAAAAGAGCCAGCCGGAAATCTCGCGGGAGCTTGGAATCGGCGTGCCGTCGGTCTCCAAAAACCTCAAGCGGGCGCGGAAAAATCTCGAACGCGTCCTGCGGTACGCCATCTAACGGCAGCCGGGACCGTGCCCGCGGGGGTTACGCCTGCCAGCCGTCCAGATCAGCGCGCTGCATCGCGCCGATCACCTTGGCGCGCAGATCCGGGAATTCTTTTTCCCACCGGGCTATCCGCAGCTTCATGTCCTGACGGCTCGTCACGCCGTCGGCAGGGCAGGCGCTTTTCACCACCGGCAGATGGTACCGCCTTGCGACGGAAGCGATCTCCCGTTCCTCGCAGAAAACCATCGGGCGGATCAGGGTGAGATCCTTGCGCGACAGATAGCTTTTCGGCGAGAAACAGCCGATTTTTCCGCTGAGGAACAGGTTCATGAAAAATGTCTCGACGGCGTCGTCAAGATGATGGCCCAGGGCAATCTTATTGCATCCGGCGTCCTTGGCCATATTGTGCAGGATCCCGCGGCGCATCCGGGCGCACAGGCTGCACGGGTTCGGCTCACGGCGCTCCTCGAAGATAATCCGCCCGAGCGACGTGCGCCGGATCACATACGGCACGCGCAGGCGGCGGCAGAGTTCCTCGATCGGACCGTAATCAGTTTGCGTGCCGCCGAAGCACGGATCCGCTGTGAGCGCCGTGAGCGTGAACTGCGCCGGATAGTATTCCCGCAGCGACGCCAGTCCGCACAGCAGCGCGAGCGAATCCTTTCCGCCGGACACCCCTACCGCAATATGATCGCCGTCCTCGATCAGACGATACTTATCAGCCGCGGCGCGGATCCGTCCCACAAATTCCTGCATAGCTGCTCCCTCCTTTTTTCCCTATTGTAGCATGGAGCGTCCGTTTTGGACAAGCGCAAAAAACAGAATGGCGCGAGAGTATGAGAAAGAAAAAGGGGCAAAAACGAAAGAAAACGGAAGCATTTACGGAACTAAATTAAAAAAATCGGAAATACCCCTTGACACCCGCGCCGGTTTGTGGTAGTATCATATACGCAATTCCACGGCTTTCTGCGGTGAAGCGCTTTAGAGAGCCTTCTGTTTGACAGGAAAGCGCCTGCGGATCGGGATCGGAAGAATCTCCGGGATCGGCAGGGTCCGTGATACAATCGCAAAAATTTTAGGAGGTAAAAAGCTATGTCTACGTATATGCCAAAGGCTGGCCAGATCGACCGCAAATGGTACGTTATCGACGCCGCCGGCAAGCCGCTGGGCCGTGTTGCCGCTCAGGCCGCTGTGCTCCTTCGCGGTAAGCATAAGACAATCTTCGCACCCCATGTGGACTGCGGCGATCATGTCATCATCATCAACTGCAAGGATGCTGTCCTCACCGGGAACAAGCTCCAGAACAAGATCTACTACCGCCACACCCCTTATGTCGGCCACCTCAAGGAGGTCAAGTACGCTACTCTGATGCGTACCAATCCGGAAAAGGCGATGGAGCTCGCCGTAAAGCGCATGATTCCGGACACCACCATTGGCCGCGAGGCCCTCACCCGGCTTCGCCTGTATGCCGGCGCTGAGCACAAGCATGCTGCCCAGAAGCCCGCAGACTGGACCTTTTAAGGAAGGAGGACGTTAGATTATGTACGAGAAAGCGCCTTATTTTTATGGTACGGGCAGAAGAAAGAGCTCTGTTGCCCGCGTAAGAGTGTACCAGGGAACCGGCAAGATCACCATCAATGACAGAAATATCGACGATTATTTCGGTCTTGAGACGCTCAAGCTGATCGTCCGTCAGCCGCTGGTGCTCACCAATACCGACGAGAAGTTCGACATCGTCTGCCGCGTTGCAGGCGGCGGCGTCACCGGCCAGGCCGGCGCGATCCGCCACGGCATTGCCCGCGCCCTGCTCCAGTACGACAGCGAGAACCTGCGTCCTGTCCTGAAGAAGGCCGGGTTCCTCACCCGCGACCCGAGAATGAAAGAGCGTAAAAAGTACGGCCTCAAGGCTGCCCGTCGCGCTCCGCAGTTCAGCAAGCGATAATTTTAATTCAAAACAGCTCAAAAACCCCGAAACAATGCGGTTTTCGGGGTTTTTCCTTTTCAGATTGTTTGGCCTGTTTTGGCATGGTCTGACCTGTTTTGAACCGATTTTTATGGGTTAAATAAAGGACAACCACCCCTAAAATGAGGGCCAATGGGTTAAATTATAGGACAACTTTTTTGCCCCTGCACCCTCCCATGAGGTCATTTTTGCATTTTTGCCCCT
>DVHF01000021.1 GCA_018712265.1 Candidatus Gallacutalibacter pullicola | reverse complement strand
GGCTTATTGTTAGGCTTTGTCTGAATGCGGGAAATATGCCCCGCGGCGAAGGATTTTTTCCGCGGCAGGCAGCTTTCCCTGCGGCGGCGCTTACTGCGCGCCGCCGGATTTTCCAAGCGCAGCGGAAATTTCTCCCACGACGTTTTCCTCCACATAGGCCTTTGTCAGACGGATCGCATTTTTCACCGTCGTTGCCTTGGCGGAGCCGTGTACCTTGAATACAGGCTTTGCCGCGCCCATAATCGGCGCGCCGCCGTACTCGTTGTAGTCGAGCTGCTTTTTCAGGCTGCGCATCTCCGGCATGACGATTGCCGCCGCCAGCTTTGTCAGCAGATTTTTCGTGAAGATGGATTTAATCATGCTCATCATGGTGAGCGCGACGCCCTCATACAGCTTGAGGATCACATTCCCGGTGAAGCCGTCCGCCACAACGACGTCCGCCGCGTCCTCCGGGATGTCGCGCGCTTCAATATTGCCGATGAAGTTCAGGCCCGGCGTCTGGCGCAGCAGTTCGAACGACTCATGCTGAAGCTCGCCGCCCTTGTGATCCTCCGTGCCAACGTTGGTCAGTCCCACACGCGGCGACTCGATCCCCATCACCTTTTCCATATAGATGGAACCCATCACCCCGAACTGCTGGAGCATTTCGGCGCGGCAGTCCACATTGGCGCCGCCGTCAATCAGGAGGAAAAAGCCCTTGCGCTTTGGCATCACCGGCGCAAAGCTCAGCCGTTTGACGCCGCGGATCCGTTTGACGATCATCGTTGTTCCAATTACAAGCGCGCCGCTGTTGCCGGCGGAAAGGAAAGCGTCGCCGTTTCCGGCCGCCAGCTGCCGCAGCCCCTCGGCCATCGAGCAGCCGTTCCTCGATTTCATGATCTCGCCCGGCGCGTCGTCCATGGAGATCACATCCTGCGCGTTGACAATTTCCATATGATCCAGGGGAATCTGGTTTTCCCGCGCAACACGGCGGATTGTCTCCTCCCGTCCCGTGAGCATGATTTCCACACCATACTCCTGTACGGCCTGCGCGCATCCCTTCAATATTTCCAGCGGCGCGTGATCGCCGCCAAATGCGTCTACAATGATTTTCATAAGATCCCATCCTTCCCCTGACAGGCGCTCAGCGCCAGTTCCAAGTCCTTCAGCGAACGATCGGCAAGCGCGGCGTACCGCTCACGCTTGTCCCGGATATGCGGTTCCAGCGGCGGCAGGACGCCGAAATTCGCGCCCATCGGCTGGAAATCCTCTGTCACACTTTCCCCCACATGGCGGCTCAGCGCCCCCATCATCGTGGTAGCGGGCAGCACCAGCGGCTCCCGCTCCTGCGCGGCTGCGGCGGCGTTCCAGCCCGCCAGAATCCCGGACGCGGCCGATTCCATGTAGCCCTCCACGCCGGTGATCTGCCCCGCGAAGAACAGTCCCGGACGGGACTTCACGCAGAAATCCGGTCCCAGCACGCGCGGGGAATCGAGGAACGTATTGCGGTGCATCACGCCGTACCGCGCGTACTCCGCGTTCCGAAGTCCCGGGATCAGACCGAACACGCGCTTCTGTTCGCCGAATTTCAGGTTTGTCTGGAAGCCGACCAGATTGTAGAGCGTCCCCTCCGCATTCTCGCGGCGGAGCTGCACTACTGCCCACGGGCGGTGACCGGTGCGGGGATCCCGCAGTCCGACCGGCTTGAGCGGGCCGTACCGGACGGTATCCTTTCCGCGCTGCGCCATCACCTCGATGGGCATACAGCCCTCGTATACCTTGGGGTTCCTCACGTCAAAATCGTGGACGGGCGCGCGCTCCGCCGTGACGAGAGCCTCGTAGAACGTCTCGTATTCTTCTTTGTTCATCGGGCAGTTTATGTAAGCGTCGTCCCCGCCCTTGTCGTACCGCGAGGCTGCAAAGCAGTGATCCCAGTCGAGGCTTTCCGCTGTAACGATCGGCGCGGCGGCGTCGAAAAAGCTCAGGGAGCCGCCGCAGAACCGCTCGATCTCCGCGGCCAGCGCATCCGCTGTGAGCGGACCCGTCGCAACGACTGCGATCCCCTCGTCCGGGAGGTGCGTCACCTCGCCCGTATGGACCGTGATCAACGGGTGGCTGCGGATTTTCTCCGTGGCCAATGTGGAAAAGATATGCCTGTCCACCGCCAGCGCCCCGCCCGCCGGGACGCGCGACGCGTCGGCACATTCCATCAGGAGCGAGCCGAACCGCCGCATTTCCTGCTTCAGAAGTCCCGCCGCGCTCTCAGTGCGCTCCGCTTTGAGGGAGTTGGAACAGACAAGCTCCGCGAAATCGGGGCTTTTGTGCGCCGGTGAAAATTTTTCCGGCTTCATCTCGTACAGATCCACCGGGATGCCCGCGCGGGCGATCTGCCAGGCCGCTTCACAGCCCGCCAGCCCCGCGCCGATTACCGAAATTCTCATTCTGCCGGTTCCTCCGTCCGCTCATAGCCGCAGTCCGGCGTGATGCAGTACAGCTTGGGCTTTTTGCCCTTTTTGCGCAGCAGCGTCTTGCCGCAGCGCGGGCATTTCTCCTGCACCGGCTCATCCCAGGAGACGAAGTCGCATTTCGGGTACTCGCTGCACCCGTAGAACACGCGGCCCTTTTTCGTCTTTTTGACGACGACCCTGCCCCCGCATTTGGGACACTCCGCGCCGTTTTCCGTGACAAGCTTCTTGATGTTCTTACATTCCGGGTACCCCGGGCAGGCGATGAATTTGCCGTACCGGCCCGTCTTAATGACCATCCGGCGGCCGCATTTCTCGCAGATGATGTCGGTCTCGTCCTCCTTGAGCTGGATCTTGACGCCCTCCATCTCCGTCTTTGCTTTTTTGAGCGTCTGCTCAAAATCGTCGTAGAAGCTGTGGAGCGTGTCGATCCAGTCGACCTTGCCGCTCTGGATCTCGTCGAGCTCGCTTTCGACCTGCGCCGTGAATTTGATATTGACAATCTTCGGGAACCGCTCGCGCATCAGCTTCGTCGTGACCTCGCCGAGCTCCGTGGGCTTGAGCGTCCTGCCCTCGCGGGTGACGTACTCCCTCCCGGTGATGGTGGAGATCGTCGCGGCATAGGTGGACGGACGGCCGATGCCGTTTTCCTCCAGCGCCTTGATGAGCGACGCCTCCGTATAGCGGGCGGGCGGCTGCGTGAAATGCTGGCTGCCCACGATTTCCTTGACCTTGAGGGGCATATCCTTTTCGAGCGGAGGAAGCGCGCCGCCGGTCTCTTCCTCCTCGTCCTTGCCCTCTTCATAGAGCACGGTGTAGCCGTCGAACGTGACGGTGTAGCCGGACGCCTTGAACAGATAGCCCTTGGCCGTGATGTCGGCCTGCGTGGTGCTTTGGAGGCAGTTTGCCATCTGGCAGGCCAGGAACCGCTCCCAAATCAGCTTGTAAAGCTTATACTGATCGGAGGTCAGGCTGGCCTTGATCTGATCCGGCGTAAGCGATACTGTGGTGGGACGGATCGCCTCATGGCCGTCCTGTGCGCCGGCCTTCGTCTTGAAATGGCGCGGCTCCGGCGGCAGATATTTTTCGCCCCAGCGTCCCTTGATATAATCCGCCGCATCCCTGAGCGCATCCTCGGACAGACGCAGGGAGTCGGTTCTCATGTAGGTGATCAGACCGACCGCGCCCATCCCCTCGATATCGACGCCCTCATACAGCTCCTGCGCGGCTTTCATGGTGCGGCGCGCCTGGAATCCCAGCTTGCGGGACGCCTCCTGCTGGAGCGTAGATGTGGTGAACGGCGGGGCCGGGGATCTGCGGCGCGTCCCCTTCTTGACCTTGGAGACGTGATATTCCGCGTCCTTGAGTTCTTCCAGAATCTGATCGGCCTGCTCTTTCTTCTCAATTTTAATTTTGCCTTCCTCATTCCCGTAGAACTGGGCCGGGAACGCCTTGCGCGATCCCTTGGGGATGAATTTTGCGTCGATAGTCCAGTATTCCTCGGGCTTGAAAGCGCGGATCTCCTCCTCACGGTCGACGATGATCCGCACCGCCACCGACTGCACGCGTCCGCCCGACAGGCCCCTGCGGATTTTCTGCGACAGGAACGGGCTGAGCTTGTAGCCCACCAGCCGATCCAGAATGCGGCGTGCCTGCTGTGCGTTGACAAGGTTGAGATCGATGCTGCGCGGCGCGCCCATCCCGGAGGACACGCCTGTTTTTGTGATCTCATTGAAAGTGACGCGGTTCTGATCCTTCGTATCAAGGCCGAGAATGTACGCCAAGTGCCACGAGATCGCCTCTCCCTCACGGTCGGGGTCGGTGGCGAGGTAGATGAAATCGCTCTTTTCCGCCAGTTCTTTCAGTTCATCGACAAGCTTCTCTTTGCCCTTGATGATCTCATATTTTGGTTTAAAATCGTGCTTGACATCCACGCTCAGGCGGGATTCCGGCAGATCGCGCACATGACCCATCGACGCGATCACCTCATATCCCGGCCCAAGGTATTTCTTTATGGTTTTGGCTTTCGCCGGAGATTCCACAATTACGAGTTTCGACATTTTTGCTAACCACCTAAATTAACAATTTATAACCGGACGGCTGTCCCGCTGCTCTTTCTTCCCCGCAGCGCCAAGTCCTCCTGAAAAACAGATCCTACTCCCGACTATAACTCCGAACTGAAAAAAAATCAAGTATTTCTTTTCGACAGGGCCTGCCGGGGACACATTTGAAAGGTCTCCCCACTGAAAATATCAAGGCAGCGCGGAGATTTTTCTCCACCTTTCAAATGCCTCCCTCTTTACGGCAGGCTGTACCGTTTTCCGCTGGACTGCACCGCCTTTCCCGCAAGCTCCAGCTCCAAAAGCGCAGAAAGGACCTTGCCCACGGGAAGTCTCAGCTCCGCGCACAGCGTATCAACGTACTTTCCCTCCGCCGACAGCTTTTCCAGCACAAGGCGCGCCGTTTCCGAAAGATTCTGCTGGCCGTCCGTCTCTGCGGGAGTGGGCTGAGCGGTTTCTCTCTTGCGGTGTGCAATAGGAACGGACTGTTTCTGTTCTGCTGTTTCCGTACGAGCTGCCGATCTGCGGGGTTCTTCCTGTGCTTTTTCTATTTTCAAAGAATTGCTTCCCGATCTGAACGGACTTTCAATCGGACGCTCCGGCGGATCCGCAAGGCGTTTTGGGTACCTTTTGCGGTATTCTTCAAAAATCTCCACCGGATCGGTAATCGGCACAGCGCCGTCGCGGATCAACGCATTGACGCCGCCGGCCTTGCTGTTCTCCACACTGCCGGGAATGGCAAAAACGTCGCGGCCCTCCTCGGCAGCAAATTCCGCCGTAATCAACGCGCCGCTCCTGTTGGCGGCCTCCACCACAAGGGTGCCCTGACAAAGACCCGCGATAATGCGGTTGCGCATCGGAAAGGTCCACCTGGCGGCAGGCGTTTCCGGGGTGAATTCGGAAACAAGCGCGCCTGTGCGGGCGATCCGGCGGCGCAGATCCTCGTTTTCGCGCAGATAGCCGTACAGCAGGCCGCAGCCCAGCACGCAGACTGTAATTCCTTCGGCGTCCAGCGCGCCGCTGTGCGCAGCGGAATCGATGCCGATCGCACCGCCGCTGACAATAATCATGCCGCGATTCGCCAGCGCGCAGGAGAACCGTCTGGCGATGCGCATTCCGCTGACGGTAGCCTCTCTTGTCCCCACCACAGCCAGCGCCACGGACTTCTCAAAGTCCGGAAGTTTTCCGGCAACATACAGCACCGCCGGGGGCGTCTGGATTTCCCTGAGCAGCGGCGGATATTCTGCATCGGCCATTGACACCGCCCGGATTCCTTTTCGCTGCCATTCCCGATATGAGTGGGCGGCGTCTTCCGGCGTATAGCTTTCCAGAAGATCCATTTCTTTATTCGTCAGGAAACCCATCAGCCGCCATTCCCTGCGCCCACCTTCTGCGAATGTGCGCAGCGCCGAGTAAAAGGAAGCTATCTGCTTCGGCTTCTCGCTGCCAAAACCCAAGCCGTGCTGGAGCCAGATCCAAAACGCCTGCGGCGGCAGACCGTCATAGTTTGCCAATCTCTGCACCCCCCTCTTGTTGGAGCTCCGCCCCCAACCCCGCGCGGGGCTGCGCGCCCCGCGGCCTGCGGAAGGGCCTCCGCGGCCCTTCACCCGCGCCGGGCCGAAGGCCCGGACCCAGACATTTCCGGCGTATGCCGGAAATGAGGATTTGGATTTTTTACTTTTTTGATTTCGGTAATTCCGGACGGGTCGTCCGGTTGGTTGGGGGAAAATTCCCCCAAACCCCCTTTGCGCGATCGCCGCGAAAGCTTTTGTGTTAGGCGGGATTGCCTTAATTTTTGGAAAGCTCCCAAAGGAGAATCGCTGCGCTTGAAGCGGCATTGAGCGATTCCGCCCGCCCTTTCATGGGAATTGTGATCCGCGTCCTGCAGGCGGCGATCGTTTCCGGTGTAAGGCCGTTGCCCTCGTTGCCGATCAGGATAACGGAACCGCCGCCGAAATGGCACTGCGTGATCGGGACGGCATCCGCTGCCGGAACAGCCGCGTAACAGGAAAATCCTCTGCTTTGAAGCGCCTTTACCGCGTCCGCGCCGTCAGGAGAAGCTATCAGGGGCAGGCGGAACACCGCGCCCATCCCGGCCCGCAGCGCCTTGGGGGCAAAGGGATCGCAACAGCTGCCAAGCAGCAGCACACCATCCACCCCGACCGCCTCGGCGGTACGGAGCACAGCGCCCAGATTGGACGGATCCTGGATATTTTCCAGAGCCGCGTATTTTCCGGTGGGATCTGCAGTGTCAAGCGTGGAACAGCGAGCGTCCATCGCGCAGATGCAGAAAATCCCCTGCGTCGATTTTGTGTCGGAAAGCAGCTGCGCGACGGGATCTGTTATCTGGTACTCCTGCTCCGCGCACGGACGGATCCGGGCAAGGTATTCCGGATACCGGCCCTCCGCCTGCTCCGTAGAAAACAGGACGGTGATCCGCACCCCGCTGACGGCCGCGTCCGCGCACAGGCGCGCCCCCTCTATCAGGAACTGCCCCTTCTCACGGCGAAATTCTGCGGAGGCGGAAAGCTTTGCGGCGTATCTGGCAAGGGCGTTTTTCCGGCTGGAAATCAGTTCCAAATCGTTTCCTCCTGTCCATAAGCAAAAGCGCCCGGGTCGCCCCGAGCGCACTTCTGCTTTTTATAACGCGGCCTTTGCCTTTTCGACCAAAGCCTTAAACGCACTTTCGTCGGCGACAGCGATCTCAGCGAGCATTTTGCGGTTGAGTGTGACGCCAGCCTTCTTCAGGCCGTTCATAAACTTGGAATAGTTGATGTCGTTCATACGGCACGCCGCGGAAATACGGGTGATCCACAGGCGGCGGAAATCTCTCTTTCTGTGCTTACGGCCGATATAGGCATAATTGCCGGACTTCATAACGGCCTGTTTCGCCATCTTAAAATGCTTGCTCTTGCTGCCCCAATAGCCCTTGGCAAGCTTGAGTACTTTCTTTCTTCTCTTGCGTGTCATCAACGCGCCTTTTACACGAGCCATTTATCATTACCTCCAAAAATCGGTTCACATTTCATTCTTAAAGAAAGAGCGGACTCTCCTTATTCGTAAGGAAGCAGGCGCTTGATCTGCGCCACATTCGTCTTATCGGCAACTGTGGTGCCGCGCAGAGCTCTCTTGGTCTTACGGGTCTTGCCGTGACCATTGAGCAGATGGGACTTATTCGCGTGGGCGCGGATGACCTTCCCGTTTTTGGAAAGCTTGAAGCGCTTTTTCGCGCCGGAATGTGTTTTCAGTTTCGGCATGGTAGAAATCCTCCTTAATAATCTCACTTAGCGGGTTTGGACGCCAGGAACATCAGCATATTGCGTCCCTCAAGCTTCGCCGGCTTCTCGACGTTCGCAATGTCGGAAAGGGCCTCGGCAAACCGCTTCATGATTTCGTAGCCCTGTTCGGGATGGCCCATCTCACGGCCGCGGAAACGGATGGAAACCTTGACCTTATCCCCGCCCTTGAGAAAGCGTACCGCATGGCCCGCTTTCGTCTCGAAGTCGTGGGTGTCGATGTTCAGCGAGAGGCGGATCTCCTTGATATCTACCACACGCTGATTCTTTCTGGCTTCCTTCTCACGCTTTGCCTGTTCAAAACGGTATTTCCCGTAGTCGATGATCTTGCACACCGGAGGTGTAGCCTGCGGCGCAATTTTTACGAGATCCAGATTGCGGGAGAGGGCCTTATCCAGAGCCTCCGCCGCCGACATAATACCGAGCTGGGAGCCGTCCGAATCAATGACGCGGACCTGTTTATCACGGATTTCCTCGTTGATCTGTAGTTCCTTGCTGCTAATTGTTAAGCACCTCCAAAAACCCTCACAAGTTTATTTTTAAACAAAAAAACACGGACAATTCCCGTCCGCGTTCAATACACAGAAAGACACTCCGCACTTTTTCATGGGAGGAATCTCTGTCTATTGACCTGTGCCGGACGGAACCTCACAGGTGAGAGCAAATTGCCCTGCTTTGTTTTACTAGATAAGTATAACAGTAAGAGTTCTATTTGTCAAGCAAAAACATAAAAGTTTTGCTCAAGCTTTTTCAAAAGCTTGCGGGGTCTGGGGCAGCGCCCCAGAAAGCAACAAGGGAGCGCGAAGCGTTCCCCCGGAAAGGCGAGCAAACAGGGAGGGCGAACCATCCGGTGGATGGTTCGCTTGACCGCCTTTGCGGACCCCCAGGCGGAGCGGATACTCCGTCCACCCAGCCAAACATCTCCCAGCCGCCGCAATCCACCCATTGACAAACAGCGCAGACAGATTATAAAAATCACTCATCAGCCGAAAGCCTTCGCAATATACGAAAACCTTCCTCTCAAAAACAGCGAATATTCTTACGCCGCCTGCATTTTTCGCTTGTGTTTTTTATAAACAACAATCCCGATATAAAGCAGCAGGAAAAACACCAGAATCGCAATGAGCGTCGCCGTCTCGCCGGGACCGCCCATCTTGACCTCCGCCCAAAGGCTGTCAAGATAGAGGTTCATCTCGTCGGACAGCGCGACGAACGCCTCGGAATTATCGAGGATCTCCTGCGGCGGATAATAGATCTCGTTGTTCTGTACTTCCTCCGGAAGAAGCTCCTTCGCGGCCGTCTCCGGCGTGGAATAGCCGACATAATCCATGTTGGCTGCCGCAATTTCCGGCTCGCACAGGAAATTGATATAGGCTTCGGCCTCGGCCTTGTGCGTCGCCCCTTTCGGGATGCACATCGCGTCCACAAAGAAGTTTGTCCCCTCCTCGGTCGGAATCGTAAATCCAATATCCTCGTTTTCCTCCACAAGGATCGCGGCGTCGCCGGCATAATACGGCGCAAGCCACGCGTCCCCGCCGGCAATCTTGTCGAAGATCTGATCCATCACATACGCCTGCACCAATGGCTTCTGCTGCTTGAGGATCGACGCGGCCTGATCCCACTCGTCTGTGTCCTCGCTGTTAAAGGAAAATCCCAGCAGCTTCTGCGCGATCCCAAACGTATCTCGCGGGTTGTCGAACATCAGGATCTTGCCGCTGTACTTCTCGTCCCAGAGGACGCGCCAGCTTTTCGTTTCCTCCGCGTCCACATAATTTTTGTTGTAAAAAATCCCTACCACTCCCCACGTATACGGCACCGAATACTTATTTTCCGGGTCGTATTCCGGGTTGCGGAACTGCTCGTCAATATACTGAAAATTGGGGATGTTGTCAAAGTTGAGTTCCTCAAGCATCCCCTCGCGCGCCATCTTCGAGATCATGTAATCGGAGGGGATGATCACGTCATAGCTCGCGCCGCCGCCAGCCAGCTTGGAATACAGCGATTCATTCGTATCGAACGTCGTGTAGTTGACGCGGATGCCGGTACGGCGGGTAAATTCCGCGTTGACATCCATCGAACCGTCCGTGCCATTGGCGATGTACTCGCCCCAGTTGTAGACGTTGATTGTCACGCCGGTATCAGGCGCGGGCGCATCCTCCCCCGTCGCCATAGAGGGCTGGACGGAACCGGCCAGCAGCAGACCCGCGCAAAGGAACGATGCCAGAATCCTTTTGAAACGCTTCATTCGGCGGCCGCCTCCTTTCCGTCCTTCGATTTGCGGAGATTGACCACAAGCAGGAGCAGGAGGATCACACCGAACAGCACGGTAGAAAGCGCGTTAATTTCCGGGCTGATGCGCTTGCGCGTCATGGAATAAATATAGATCGGCAGCGTCTGGGTTGTGCCGCTGGTGAAGTAGCTGATCACGAAATCGTCGATAGAAAGGGTAAACGCCATGATGAGCCCAGTCACAATACCGGGCATGATCTCCGGCAGAACTACCTTGAAAAAGGCGCGCACCGGCGGACAGCCGAGATCCTGCGCCGCTTCATACAGGTGCGGATCCATCTGATGGAGCTTCGGCATTATGGAAAGCACCACGTACGGCAGGCAGAACGTCGTGTGCGCGATGATCAGCGAGACCATGCCGAGCGAGGAACCGCCCAGCAGGCGCGTCGCAAAGACGAACAGCAGCATCATCGAGACGCCGGTGACGATCTCCGGGTTCACCATCGGGAACTTTGTGACGTTCATGATCGCCTTGCGCGCGATCCCGCGGTACGCGTTGATGCCGATCGCCGCCAGCGTTCCGAGGGCCGTGGCGGCCGCCGCCGAAACCACCGCGATAATCAGCGTGTTGCGCAGGGCCATCAGCAGCATCTGATCCTCGAACAGCTTCTCATACCAGCGCAGCGAGAAACCGCCCCACATCGTGCGCGTGCTCGAGGCGTTAAAGGAAAATACCACCAGCACCACAATCGGCGCGTACAAAAACAGGAAAATCAGGGCCGTGTATGCCTTGGAGGCAATCTTCATATCATCAGCCCTCCTTTCTCGTTTTCACCGTCGTCAAACTGGTTCATGATGCCCATGCAGATCAGGATCAGCACCATCAGGACGAGCGAAATCGCGGATCCGAGATTCGGGTTGTAGGCGCTGCCCAGAAACTGCATATCGATCAGGTCGCCGATGAGCAGGTTGCTCCCGCCGCCGAGCATCTTGGAAATGATAAACGTGCTCACCGCCGGGACGAACACCATCGTAATCCCGGAAATCACGCCGGGGATGCTCATCGGGAACACGACACGCAGGAACACGCGCTTCTGATCCGCGCCCAGATCCTGCGCCGCCTCGATGATGCTCGGATCGATTTTGGTAAGCACCGAGTAAATCGGCAGGATCATGTACGGGATATAATTATAAATCATGCCGAGCACCACCGCGCCCTGCGTATTGATCATGTGCAGTCGTCCCAGACCGAGCGCGGCGAGCGCGTTGTTGATCAGGCCGTTGTCCTCCAGCAGCGTCATCCACGCATAGGTGCGCAGCAGGAAATTCATCCACATGGGAAGCATCACCAGCATGATCATCACGTTCTGGCGGCGTTCCGTGCCCTGTGCGATCACATAGGCCAGCGGGTAGCCCAGTACGAGCGAGATCGCTGTGGCAATCGCCCCCAGCCAGATCGAACGGACAAAGACGTTGGAGTAGCGCCCCACTGTGGAGATATTTTGCAGCGTGAACGCCCCGGACTGATCCGTAAATGCGAAGAAAACCACCATCGCCATCGGGATGACGATGAATAATGCCATCCAGATAAGATAGGGGTACGATGCCGTTTTGGATTTCATTCTTCCGCCGCCCCCTTCTCTATTGGCTGATCGAGCACCCCTTCCATCTCGTCGCTGAAGGAGCTGTAATCGCCGAACATCCCGGAATATTCCGATTTTTTCATGATGTGGATGTCGTCCGGCGTGAGCGTCATGCCGATCTCCGCGCCGACCTCCTGATAGTCAGTGGACTGGATCATCCACTTGAAACCGTTCACATCCACAATGATTTCATAATGCACGCCCTTGAAGTTGACGGAAACCACTCTGCCGGAAATATCGCCTTTTTCCGGAGTGGTCACGTCGATATCCTCCGGACGGATCACGACGTCCACCGGCTCCATCGGCGCGAAGCCCTTATCGAGACAGCGGAACTTCTTTCCGGCAAACTCCGCAACATAGTCCTCGATCATCACGCCGTCAAGGATGTTGCTCTCCCCGATGAAGTCCGCGACGAACGCATTCTGCGGCTCGTTGTAGATGTCCTGCGGCGTGCCGATCTGCTGGATCTCGCCCTTGTCCATTACCACCACAGTATCGGACATGGAGAGCGCCTCCTCCTGATCGTGCGTGACGAACACAAAGGTGATGCCTGTGCGCTGCTGGATTTTCTTCAGCTCCACCTGCATATCCTTGCGCAGCTTGAGGTCCAGCGCGCCGAGCGGTTCGTCAAGCAGCAGGACCTTCGGATCGTTGGCAAGCGCGCGGGCGATCGCCACGCGCTGCTGCTGGCCGCCGGAAAGCTGGTTGACATTGCGGCGGGCGAAGCCGGAGAGGTTCACCATGGCGAGCATCTCGCGGACAGTTTCACGGATCTGCGCCTCGCTCTTTTTATGGATCCGCATCCCGAACGCAACGTTCTCGTACACGTCCAGGTGCGGGAACAGCGCGTATTTCTGAAAAATCGTGTTGACCTCCCGCTTGTGCGGCGGCAGTCCTGTGATCTTCTTTCCTCCAAAAAAGACGTCGCCGGAATCGGGCTTCACAAAGCCCCCGATAATGCGCAGCGTCGTCGTTTTACCGCATCCGGACGGACCGAGCAGTGTGACAAATTCCCCGTCCCGGATGCTGAGATTCAGTTTTTTCAGCACCGGTTCCCCGTCGAATGAAACGGCGATGTCCCTGAGCGCGATAATTTCATTTTTTTCCATAAGTGCATCCCCTTTGCGGCAGCGCCCCGCGTCGCGGAAAAGCGCGTGATAAAGTGTGCCTGACACGGCACAATCCCGGCGCACCTTTATCCCGTCCGGGACGGTCCCGGCGGAATCCTCCCGCCCTCCGCAAAGGATGGGTTGCAGCCTGTCAGGGACTGCGGCGGGAAAAGTACGGCCGACAGATGCGCGAACGTATCTGCTGTCTTAGACAGGTACAATCATAGTGTTTTATTCATGGTTTGTCAACCTTTTTTTCATATTTTCCTGAAAAAAACCTTTTCGCGTAAAATTAGTGGCAGAATACCGCTGAAATCCTCCCGATTTCTCACGGATCCTACATTTTTCACAAATCTTATTTTTATTTTACAAACATCCTCCCACTGTGTGCAGTAAAAAAGCAGGGCGGCTGAAAACCGTCCTGCCAGACTGTTATAAAGCTTTCTTCTGCTGCAATGCCGTTTTCCTAAGTATCAGGATTGCAGCAGCGGCAAGAACCAGAAGCCCGTACACCGAAGAACCAAACGCCGCACCGGATATTCCGGATTCCGCGACAGGGGCCTGAGCGGCCGCCTGTTCGCGCGCAGCATCCTCCATCACCATGTCGGACGTATCCGCTGTTTCGGAGAGCGTCTCTGCTTCCGGCTCCACAAAATTCGCAGAGATGATCAGATCCTCCGTCTGGGCGGAGAGCGCCTTGGAGCGGGCGATGCGTTCGGCTTCCTCCTGCGCCTTGCGCTCCGCCTCCAGCGCAGCCGCTGCCGCAGCAGCCTCCGCTTCGGCTTCCGCCGTCAGCTTTGTGGAAACCAGCGCGCCGTCCGAGCCAAAGGTATAGATCGTATCGCCGACCGTCACAGTGGTATCCACCACATACTCGCCGTCCTGATAATAGTACGTCTTGCCGTCGAACTCGACCAGTCCCGTATCGGGATATGTAATCTGCGGCAGCTTAAACCACATCGTCCACTTGTTGCGGCTTCTGCCGAACACTTTTTCATACTTGATATTGACGCCGTAATCGCGGTTATCCACTGCCATATTGTTGCCGACATATACGCCGACGTGGCCCGGCTGATACAGGATCAGTCCGTGGACGCGCGGCAGGGAGGATTCATCCGAATAATCAATCGTACCAGATTCTGTAGCGGAATTGAGCATCGCACTGGCTCCCCCGCCCACAGACATCAGGCTGGGATTTGGATCGGAAGAATCGCCGGTCCACCACAGATAAGATTTAATCAGTCCCGAACAGTCCGTCGCGCGGGTTCCGCCGCTTCTCTGGCCATAGGCCCCATAGGAATACTGCCAGCCCTCCTCGTAGGCCTTGAGAACGTGCTCGGAAAGTCCGACTCCTGTTTTGGTCTCCGCAGCCGAAACCTTACATTCGTTCCCGGTCTGGAAGAACGCGATCCCTGTCAGCAAAACGGCGAAAAACAGCGCGGCAAAGAACCTTCGGTACATTTTGAAACACTCCCCTAAATCATTTTAAATTCCTGAAAAACTATATTTTTTCTCCTTTTTCCTGTTACAAAAAAATTACAAATCGTAACAATCTTGTTACATTCTAGCACAATTATTAAAAATATGCAACCCATCCTGCAAATTTTTTCACAGACAGGCGAGCATAAAAAAAAATGGACCATGCCGCAAATCAAGCGACATGATCCACATCTGCGATGGGCAGATCGCGCCTGCTCCCTCCGGTCGCCCGGCTGGATGGTTGATTAGGCTGAGATGCCCGCATTTGTAACTTTCTGCGAATATTTATACCATACCTGCGGTCGGCAGAACGCGGCAGGCCGAACCTGCACCCGGAACGCGCAACGCGTCCGTCGTACCTCCTGCCGGATGGCAAGTGAAGAACGAATAGTGAATAATGAATAGTTTTGCCTGCGATGTCTACGTTGCAACCTGCTTGCAGACATGAACATCCCCGACCGGCCTCCCACCGCGACAGAGCACCTGCGGCAACGGTATTTCAGCGACCGGAGGGAGCGATTCGCGGTTTACGTCCAGGCTTAGCCTGGTTTCAGCGACTGTAGGGAGCGATTCGCGGTTTACGTCCAGGCATAGCCTGGTCAGGGCTTAGCCTTGTGCTTTGCGGCGGAGCAGAGCGCCCGGTGTGGGGATCCTGCTGCACTTGGCGTACACAGTCATGGTTGCGTGGGGTGCGGCCTCGATGGGATCCATAGCCTCGTTGAACATCTCCTCGATCGTCAGGAGGTACGGTTCCCCGCCGGGTTCCAGAACATCCAGCGTTTCGCCGCGGAAGAACCGGTTCCGCTGCGACAGCTTCACCAGGCCGTTTTCTCCGCCCTCTGCAACCGCCGCCACCTCGTATTCCCGGATATACCCGCCGTTGGCGTAGATCTGGCCCGGGTTCTTTCCAAAATAAAATCCAGTGCAGTATTCGCGATGGCTGATCTTGTTCAGCTCCTCCCGAACCCATCCGGGAAGCGGGGCCGACGGATCCTGCTTGAACGCGTCGATCGCGTGCCGGTAGGCGTTCGCTGTCACCGATACATAATACGCCGACTTCGCGCGGCCCTCAATTTTCAGACTGGAAACGCCTGCGTGCGCCAGCTCCGGAATATGTTCGATCATGCACAAATCGCGCGAATTCATAATGTATGTCCCAGAAGCATCCTCCGTGATGGGCATATACTGTCCCGGCCGCTTTTCCTCCACCAGCGCATATTTCCACCGGCATGGCTGGGCGCAGTCGCCGCGGTTGCCGTCGCGCCCCGTCAGGTAATTCGACAGCAGGCAGCGGCCCGAAAAAGAAACGCACATCGAGCCGTGCACAAACGCTTCAATTTCCAGCGCGGGCGGCGTCTTGGCCCGGATCTCCGCGATCTCCTCCATGCTCAGCTCGCGCGCCAGCACAACCCGGGACGCGCCCAGATTATAAAACGCGTTGGCCGCCGCATAGTTGACGATCCCGGCCTGGGTGGAAATATGGATTTCCACCTTTGGCGCATGGCGCTTCATCAGCTCCATGACGCCGAAATCCGTCGTGATAAACGCATCCACCCCGGCGTCCTGCGCCTGCTCCAGAAAGCCGGGGATACGATCGATTTCTTCATTGGACGGCAGGGTGTTGCAGGTCAGATAGACCCGCTTTCCCCTGCTGTGCGCAAGCTGCACCGCCCGGCGCAGCTCCTCCATCGAAAAATTTGCCGGAGCGGAGCGCATTCCAAATTCCTGTCCCGCCAGATAGACTGCATCCGCGCCGAAAGCAAGCGCCGCTTCCAGACGTTCCATGTCTCCGGCCGGGCAAAGAAGCTCCAGTTCCATTATGCCAATCCCGCCCTCTCCAGATTCTGCTGATGGCCGGACGACGTCTCCGCATAATATGCGTTGCCGTCCGCATCATGGCAGAAGTAATAGTAATTGGTATCCGCCGGGGTGATAGCCGCCTCGATCGCCGCCAGGCTCGGATTGCAGATCGGCCCGGGCGGGAGCCCTGTAATCTGGTATGTGTTATACGTGCTTGTAAAGCCCTCGGGGGCCAGCTCCGCCGTGCGGTACGGATAATAGACGGTGGAATCACAGCCAAGCTGTGCCGTTCCCGTCTCGACGCCGTTTTCCAGACGGTTATGCAGGATCGAGGAGATAATATACATATCTTCCTCGTCGGCGGCTTCGGCCTCAATAATCGATGCAATCGTCAGAATCTCATCGACGGTCATATCCATTGCCGCAATCTGATCGCGCATATCCTGCGTCAGCTTCCTGTCAGTATTGCGCACCAGCCTGCTCAGAGCATCCACCGGATCCTCGTCCCTATAAAATTCATACGTATCCGGGAAAAGATATCCTTCCAGCTTATAGTACCGTTCGTCCCCGTTTGAAATCGCACTGATCAGATCAAAGCCGTCCAGCTCGTCGGAATCGGCAGCCGCCAGGGCGTCCTCGGCGGTGCACACTCCGTTTTCCTCCAGAAGCTGTGCGACCTCCTGTACGTTCAGGCCCTCCGGGAAGGTGATCCGCACGGTATCCACACGCGCCGTATTGCTTTGCAGCTGGTTGATAAGCGCTTCATAATCCATGTCCGTGCGCAGTTCAAACGTCCCGTTCTGATAGTAACCATCCGACTTCGTCAGGAAGGAATACAGCCTGAAAAAAGCAGGCTCCTCGATCACTCCCTCCTCCTCGAGAATCTCCGCAACCGTCTGTGTGTCGGCATCGCGCGGAATCTCAACGGTAACGGACAGGCTCTGCCTGCCGATCGCGAGCATATCGTCCATTCCCATCAGCAGAAGCTGCGCAGTCGCAAGGCCCAGGAAAATCACCATGACAAACCACACCAGCTTGAAAATCCGGCGGTTCCTCTTTCCTTTCTGGCGGTTGCGGCGGCGGTGTTCTTTATTTCTGCGGCGGCGCTGGCTGCGTTCTTCCCGCGGCGAGAGCGGGGGCGGCTCCGGGCGTGCCCCGCTGTAGCTGTTGATGGAGCGATCCTCCTGCCCGGAGGAATATCCGGAAATATCGGTATATTCCTGTTTCTGCCCGCCGCGTGCGTAATGCGACGGCTGTCTGTCGCTCATGCTTTGCCCCCTTTCCCGCGCCTGCGCGCGGTCTTTCTGATATATTTTTCCGTAACGAGCACATCGACGGGCCTGTCGTAAAATCCGTGCGGCAGGTTCCACTGGACGCAGGAAGCGTAGCTGATCCCCGCCGTGAAACCGCCGAACCGGGAGAGGAAGCGATCATAATACCCTTTCCCGTACCCCAGACGGAAGCCCTGCACATCGAAGCACAGCCCCGGAACGACACAGAAGCCCCTGGAAAAATCCTCCACCTTTTTACAGCGCTCCGGATTGGGCTCCAGCACGCCGAACATCCCCTTTTCGAGGTCGTCCACCGAGGAAATGTAAAAGAATTCCATATCGTACGTCCCGGGCACACACCGGGGCGCGGCAACCTTTTTTCCCGCCTGAAGCGACGCTTCGATCAACCCGAAGGTGTCCACCTCGATCGACTTGCTCACATAGGTGAATACGGTGGAATTCACCTTATATTCCCGCAGCGAGAGCAGTTTTTCCAGCACAGCGCCGTCCATTTCCGCCTTGACCGCCGGATCCAGAGACTCCCGGATCGAACGGTATTTGGCGCGCAGGCCGGTTTTCAGCTCCCGGATATTTTTTACCGGCATTGCATCCCCGCCCTGATTCTTTCCGCAAGGGCTTTCCCGGACAGCTGCTCCACGATCTGCAAGGCAAATTCAATCGTGACGCCCGGCCCCTTTCCGGTGATGATTTTTCCGTCCACACAGACGGGCGACGACGATATCCTTGCCCCGCGCAGCTGATCCTCAAAGCCGGGGAAGCAGATCGCTTCTTTTCCCTCAAGATCCCCGCGGTGGCCGAGGATCGACGGGGCCGCGCAGATCGCCGCGATGTATTTGCCCTCCCGGACACAGTAGTCCAGCGACGCCTGCACAATCGGAGATTTTTCCAGGTTGAGCGTCCCGGGCATCCCGCCGGGCAGGAGCACCAGCTCCATATCGTCGGTTGTGACCTCGGCTTCGGTAATATCGGCGGTGATCTCCACGCCGTGCGAGCCAATGATCCTCTTGCCGCCAACGCCGACCGTCTTTACGTCATATTCCGCGCGGCGGAGGACGTCAACGGAGGCCAGCGCCTCAATTTCTTCCGATCCATTCGCTAAAAATACATAAATCATATGTTTCGTCCTTTCTCCGGGGAAACGTTCTCCCGGCTCATTTTTACACAGCTTAATCGAGCGTCAGGCCCAAATAAGGCGATTTTCCCACAGGGGGAGCCGTGCCCGCCGCAAGGGAGCGGATCATGCCGAAGCCCGCGCGCCGCCCACGGCCCGCAAACAGCGGTCCATCCCCGGGGAGGCGCAGGAAATACTGCTGCGCGTCTATGGCATCGACGAGATTCGCGGCAAGGCCCGCGAACGTTTCGGGATCCGCCGCAAGTTCCAGAACCTCGCAGGCTCCGGCCTCCGCAGCCGGACGGCACAGCGCATAGGCGGGCCTGTCCCCCGCCATCGAGCAGATCAGCTTTCCTCCGTCAAGACGGTTGATGCCGTCCGCGTACGCAAGCCTGCGCGCGTCCCAATGCGCAGAGCCGTCCTGCCCGGACAGCCATTCCCGACGGAAATCGCAGAGCTTTCCGTAATCCGGCAGGAACTGCCAGACCGGTGCGCCCGCAGCCGCCTGCTGCATCTCCTCACGGGAGACCGCCAGCGTGCGCAGCTCAAACCCGACCGTATAGCCCAGATTCCCGTAAAAGCGGTACAGGCCGCGGTTGGCCGGCAGCAGGAAGGAATACCTGTCCCCGCGCCGGCGTCCTTCCTGGAACGCCGCCTCCAAAAGCTGGCCCATCAGGCCGCGCGACCGGTATTCCGGCAGCGTAGCGGCCGCGTAGATGTAATGTGCCTGCACCAGCCGTCCGCCGTCCGCAATCCGCGCGGGGAGCATGTGGACCATCGAAACGATCCCGCCGTCCTCGCGGTACGTCAGGCAGTTCTGCGGCTCGAACAGGTTATTGAAAAAGTAATGGATATGCCGGGGCGGATCTCCGAAGCACTTCTCCCATACGGCGGCGAGCTCCGCCTTTTCCAGCCACCCTGCCGCCGCAATCCCCGAGCGCGTCACGGCCGGAGCTCCGCTGTGTAGCGGTCGAGCAGGATTGCCGGGTAATAGGACAGCTTGGCGCGCCGCAGCCCCTCAATGCCCATATCCTCCTCGCGGTTGATATATTCATATCCCGACAGATTACGCGCGGCAAATTCGTGATTGATTGCCGCGTACAGGCCGTCGTAGCCGCTCAGCGCCTTTTCAAAGTGGAGCAGGAACAGCTTGGAATTGATCTCCTCCCCGATGGTGAACGCGACCGGTTTCCCATCGATCCGAATAAGGCCCCCGGAAAGCGCCAGCGCGTCGAAGTGGCGGATCGCCAGGCTCAGCGCGCCCAATTCCCGCTCCGGGGATTTTACTTTTTCTCCGGTGCTCATGCTCTGATCTGCCCACGCCTTGGCGATTTCCAGGCAGGCTTCCAGATTATCCGGGCCGAGATCCTCATAGGTAAATGAATAGGTGCGCGCAAACCGGGAGAGATGGTTGCGCTTTCCGTGGTACTTGCGCCCGGCAAGCTGGATGAGATCCTCACTGCGGTAGATGTAGTCGGAACCGTCGCGATCCGGCGTGAACACAAACGTATCGGGGAACGCCGCTTCCATCTGCTCGCACTGGCTCCCCGTCATGCCCCACATACGGAACGCATCGCCGCGCTGCCGCGCATCCTCCATCATCTCCCCCAGCACCCGTTTCAAATCTCCCTTTCCTATCGGGAAGTTATACTGCACCCTGTCTTTTCCCCAGTTGAGCAGGAGAAAATCCTCAAAACGGCAGTATACGCCTCCCCAAAGGAACAGCGTACCGAAAGCGTATTCGTTCCCCATACCTCCGGATTCCGACAGGATGGGGCGCATCCACGCCCTGTCCTCAAGAACCGGATATTGAAAATCCAGCATAAATTAAAAAACTCCTTTAATCCGGCGCATCACTTCGCCGTGTATTTCTTCTATGGTTTTAGGATGATCCCCGCAGGCACAGTTTATAACCTGCCAGCCCAATTTCTGAGCTGCATACCGGGCGCTCGCGCGGCAGTTTTCCAGGTATTTCCTGTTCTTTTCGTGGATATCCTTTTTGGCCTCGTCGCCGCCGTAGCGCTCGGACAGCAGCCGCTGTGAAATCTCCGGCGGCATATCGAGATACAGGACAAAATCCGGGCGCGGGATTCCCAGCTTGCAGTATTCAAAATCCTCCAGCCAGTGCAGAAAGCTGTCCCGCTCGTTCTCCGGGAGCTTTTCCAGCTGGTAGATCATATTTGAGGTAGCGTAGCGGTCCGCCACAATGACGGCTCCCGATTCATAGTCGGCTTTCCAGAACCGGACATAGCTGGCGAAGCGATCCACCGCGTAAAACGACGACGCGGCGTAAGCGTTCACGGCCGCCGGATCCGCACCGAATTCCCCGCCGAGGTACATCCGCACCAGCGCCGAGGACGGCTGCTCATAATCCGGGAAAGAAACCCGCCGGACTTTATTTCCCATTTCTTCCAGCGCGCAGCACAGCAGCGCCGTCTGCGTGGCTTTCCCGCTGCCGTCAAGGCCCTCTACTACCAGAAGCCTGCCGCTCATTCTCCCGCCTCCAGACGCGCGAACGATTCACGGATCTCCGCCATCCTGCCGCAGGTCATTTTGCCCTCCGGGCACGGGCCGTTCAGACACGGCGGTCCTGCGTGGGCGAAAAGGTGCGGCGCGACGCCTTTCACGAGGCGGAGCATTTCCACGGCGAGCGCACGGATCTCCCACTGCGCGCGGTTGCAGCAGCGGTGCGCGAAAAAGTTTTTCAGCGATCTGGCGTTGAACGTGCAGATAAGCTTCGTATCGCACGCGTTGGGAAGCACAAAGCGCGCGTCCTCGTTGGCCTGCTTGCGTGCGGCGAATGCGGCGGATTTTTCATCCTTGCCCTGAGCCATCAGCGTCTCTGTATGCTTTTGCGTCAGGATTTCCGCCAGGCGGTTGTAATGCTTCTGGCAGTCCTCCATCGCCTGCAGGAATTCCTCCCTGGCTTCCGGGATCGCGTCGATCTCCGGCGGCGTAACGAACTCAAAGCTGTTTTCGGAGACGTACCGCTGGCTCTGGACGCTGTACGAGGCGATGCGGTGGCGCGTGATCTGCGCCAGCAGAGACCGGGACACTCCCTCGATTCCAAAGGTGAATGAAACGTGCTCGATCGGACTTTCGTGGCCGTAGTCGGCGAGCCGGTCGAGGAACGCGGCGGTTTTCTCATCTGTCAGGCCATCCAGCACCGTATCGATAGAGGACGGCGAATAGCACAGCTTGGCTGCCGCAGCCACAGTCCTCTCCGGATCCGGCGTGTAGGCAAGCAATGTAACTTTCATGATGTAAAACTCCTTATCTTGTGGGATATCCGTCAAACTGGCCCCGCCACACCAGGCGGTCCCGTCTCCCGATTCGCGGATATCCCCGGGCAATGTTTTTTTTATTATAGCAAACTATTCCAATCCGTTCAAGCCCCCAGCAGGCCCGGCGCGGCCCTGCACCCGCGCCGGGACGCAGTCCCGGACCCACCGCCGCCCCGCCTCGCAGACCGCCCGCCCTCGCTGTCGAGACGGGAGATCGCTTTTTATGAATTTACACACCATTGCGATTTGCCGCTCTGCCCATCTCAATAAGTAGTGATAGGGATACTCTAATTGATAGCTGTCATTTCATATATCCCTATTACAAATATGCAAATTATAAATTTTGCTCTAACGCTTGTAAATCTTCATAATAACCTGTAAAACGATAGACGCCTTTCCATTTGCTTAAAACAGTCCATACATATCCGCCGCTTTACATATGGCTCAGCTTGCCAATGAAATAAAAGCCGTTTGATGTATGGCCGTTCATTGTCGTAAAGGTCAGCCTCCTGTATTCCAGCTCGGAAAAATCGCTTAACAGCTGTTTTATCCACTTCTCGTCATGGTGTCGGAACACTGCGCCCTCCGGCAATTCAAACACGCCGTAGGTTCCATAGATTTCTTTGAAATACTCATAGCGGGAAAGGTTGCGTTCATCTGTATTTAATAAAAAGTCGTTTACATACAAAATCCCCTGCGGCTTCAGCACTCTTTCGATCTCTTTCATCAGCTTTTCCTGCTCCTCGTTCGTCCG
>DVHF01000020.1 GCA_018712265.1 Candidatus Gallacutalibacter pullicola | reverse complement strand
TTCATATTTAGTAGAGCGGACATTTCCGTCCGCGTCGCATTCCAGATGGTTGTCGTAAAAAGAAATAATCCTTTTGGCGAAAAAATTCTTGCTTTGTTTCAGTGTGCGGCGGTAGGGGATAAAGTAGCTGCCGACCAAAAGCATCCACAGTCCGACACCAAACAGAATTATGGAAATAACCAGAAGGAGAATTGACTGCTTAATGGCTGCGTCAATAACCTGATACAGTGCGAACAGCAGGTAAAGTATCCAGACGATTTTCAGCCATTTCTGGCCTTTCTGGTAACGATATTTGCAATATTTCAGGTAATCCTTTTCCGTGTAATATTCTTCTACGGCAAAGAGCTTTTCTTCGAATAATTTTTCCTTATCCTCAGGAGCTTCTTTTTCCTCTGACTCTTCCGATGCCTCAAGAGCCTCCTGTTCTGCAAATTCCCGATCCAATTCCCGTTCAAATTCTTCTTCCAACTCCGCAAAACGGTTCTCGTCCATGCTCAAAACTCCTTTTCCCACGCCTGCGGCGGGCAGATCGCGCCCGCTCCCTCCGGTCGCCCAGCGGGGTGATCGATTAGGCTAATATGCCCGCACCTGCGGTGAGCAGAACGCGCAGGCGTCGTACCTCCGCTCAGTTAGGTGCGTGATTGGGCTTAGATACCCGCGTTTATAGCTATCTGTTGACATTATACCATATCCCTGGCCGGGTTTCCATCGCGACAGAGTATTTTCAATTACCATAATTCGCGCGGAGGTCACGACGCACAGCGCAAATTATGTCCAGGCTTAGCCTGGCTCGCGTTTGTGGCACTCCGTGGATTATTATACCATCCCGTGCTTTGGTATGTCAATTCTCGGGATAGAGGAAACATGAAAAAGAAAATCCCCGATGCAGAATACATCGGGGAAGTGTGGAGGCGACACCCAGATTTGAACTGGGGAATCAGGGTTTTGCAGACCCATGCCTTACCACTTGGCTATGTCGCCGGATATTGGAGCGGACGACGAGGCTCGAACTCGCTACCTCCACCTTGGCAAGGTGGCGCTCTACCAGATGAGCTACGTCCGCAAATGTGGTGCCTCCGGGCGGAATCGAACCACCGACACGGGGATTTTCAGTCCCCTGCTCTACCAACTGAGCTACAGAGGCAAGTGGCGACCTGGAACGGGATCGAACCGTCGACCTCTAGCGTGACAGGCTAGCGTTCTAACCAGCTGAACTACCAGGCCACATAAAGTGGTGGGAACAATAGGACTCGAACCTATGACCCCCTGCTTGTAAGGCAGGTGCTCTAACCAGCTGAGCTATGCTCCCGGATTTCCGTGAAACTTTTCTTTCACAGAACCGCCGTTCCCGGCGACGTGTTATATAATACTACAACTCCCTCTGGATGTCAACACCTTTTTTAGAAATTTTTTCTTTTTTTTATTACGCACGGGAAAGAGGGGGATCCGGACGGGGAATACGCCGGATCCCATCGCCCTTTTGCGCCTCTTATAAGAGTTTGATCAGGGAGCTTGTGCCAAGTCGATCCGCTCCGGCTTTTATAAATTCCTCTGCCGCTTCAAAGCTGCGGATCCCTCCGGCCGCTTTGATTTTCACCCGCGCCGGCAGCTTTTCCCGGAACAGCTGAATATCCTCCAGTACGGCTCCCGCGGACCCGAAGCCCGTAGAGGTCTTGATAAAATCTGCGCCGGAAGCCTCCACCACACGGCAAAGCTCGATTTTTTCCTCCTGCGTCAGAAAACAGGTTTCTATAATTACCTTCAGAATTTTATCTCCGGCGGCCCGTTTGAGATCCCGGATCTCACATTCCACTGCGGCGAAGTTTCCGTCCTTGACATCGCCGAGGTTCACCACCATATCCACCTCGTCTGCGCCGTTCGCAACAGCGTCTTTCACCTCGAATACCTTGGCCGCCGCAGTCTGGTATCCGTTCGGGAAACCGATCACCGTACAAACAGGGAGCCTGCCCTGCAGATAGGAGGACGCCCGGCGCACATAGCTGGGAGGAATACATACGGACGCCGTGCAGAAGCGCAGTCCCTCGTCGCAAATTTTCTGTACCTGCTCCCATGTGCAGGTCTGTGTCAGGATAGTATGATCCACATGTCTCAGTATTTCCTTTTTGTCCATAAACGATACGCTCCTTTGCGCTGCCTTTTCTTTCCGGGGAATTGCTGTTCCCTCTGCTTTATTATAGCAGTTTCCGAGGGATCTTCCAGCCGTTTTTTGAAATTTTGATCAAATTTCCCGGGAAGTGCAAAAAATAATCCCGCTGACAGTTGAATAATTTGCCAAACAGCGATACAATAGAAAATATCCTTTATCCCGTCAGCGGGAAATTTTGAAGGAGGGATTTTGTGTTTTCACAGGAAATGTACGGACTTGGAAGCAAACGTTCCATCATCCGTGAAATTTTTGAGTATGGCAATAAAAGAAAGGCCGAAATCGGGGCGGAAAATGTGTTTGATTTCAGCCTTGGCAATCCGAGCGTTCCTGCGCCGGACTGCGTAAACGATACGCTTCGCGAGATGCTCGAAACGGAGGATTCCGTGGCTCTGCACGGCTATACCTCCGCACAGGGCGACGCCAACGTCCGCAGAACGATTGCGGAATATCTCAATAAGCAGCACGGGACTTCCCTCACGGCGGACAGCCTGTATATGACCGTCGGGGCGGCTGCATCGCTGAGCATCTGCTGCCGCGCGCTGTCCCTGCCGGGCGATGAATTCATCACCTTTGCGCCGTTCTTTACGGAATACCGCGTCTTTGTCGAGGCTGCCGGCAGCAAGCTGGTAGTTGTCCCGGCTAACCGCGAGACGTTCCAGATTGATTTTGAGAAATTCCGTGAGCTGCTCAACGAGCATACGAAGGCGGTCATTATCAATTCCCCGAACAATCCGTCCGGTGTGGTGTATTCCGAGGAAACAATCCTCACGCTCTGCGATATTCTGCGCGAGGCTGAAAAGAAGTACGGCCATCCGATCTATTTGATTTCGGACGAGCCTTACCGCGAGATCGTGTACGATGGGATCAAGGTGCCGTATCTGATGAATTACTATGACGATACCTTTGTCTGCTATTCGTACAGTAAATCGCTGTCCCTGCCGGGCGAGCGCATCGGCTACGTTGCCGTTTCCGATAAGATGGAGGACTGGAAAGCCGTCTATGCTGCGATCTGCGGCGCAGGACGTGCTCTGGGATATGTCTGCGCGCCGAGTATGTTCCAGCGTCTGGCCGCAAGGTGTGTAGATAAGACCTCTGATGTCAGCATTTACAAGAAGAACCGCGATCTGCTGTACGGCGGCCTTGTGAAATACGGCTATCACTGTGTCAAGCCGGAGGGGGCATTTTACCTCTTTGTGGAGGCTATGGAGCCGGACGCCAACGCTTTCTGTGAAAAGGCAAAGAAGTATGAGCTGCTGCTTGTTCCGGGGGACGACTTCGGCTGCCCTGGCTTCGTGCGCATTTCCTACTGCGTGAGCACGGAACAGATTGAGCGCGCTCTTCCTGCATTTGAAAAGCTGGCAAAGGAATACGGCAAATAAGCTTTCCTTTTCCTGATGAAATTGAAAATCCCTGTGGAAGCTTTCTCCACAGGGATTTTTTCTGAAATTAATTATTTCTTTTCTGTCACGGTTTCTCGGATCGGTTTGACTGCTTTTCGGAAAATCAGGTAGAACAGCCAGAACGCTCCCATGCTGATGGGCAGTACATAAATAGCGTTATGGAAACCGGCAACATCGATCAGCGTTCCAAAGAACAGGTTGAATACGATGTCAAACAGCGTGGCAGTACTGATCACCGCGCCGGCCGCCGTTGCGATTGTCCCGGCCGGATAATAGTAATTGACCATCAGAACAAGCGTAGGATACAGGATGGAGAAGAAGAAGCCGGAGATGCAGACGAGCAGGATCGTGCTCCTGCCGAACAGAATTCCCGGAATGTACAGCGCCGCTGCAAGCGTCGAAATGATGCCGAAGCAGCGGAAAATCCCCAGGCGATCCACCAGAGGCGAGAGCACAAGACGTCCGATCGTATAGCCCAGAAAGAAGAAGGAGAGGTACATGGAACCGTCGGAAAGGCTCATGCCAAGCTCCTGCGTGGCGTAGGTTGTCATCCAGTTCATAATCCCGTGTTCGGCAATAAAGTAGAAGCCGAAGATAATCACCAGGAACGGAAAGGCCGGGTTCCGGAAGGTTTCCCGGTAGGAGGTACGCACAACGCGCGCCGTCTGAACCCGCTCCGGAAAACGGATAAACAGGAACGCGGCGATCATCAGCAGTGTGACGGCAAGCATCACGCCGTTGGAGATATGCCAGGCCGAGATGTTTTCCGCAAACCGCCCGATCATATTCTGGCTGCCGGAGGTGCCGATCCCCTGGATAAAGCCAAGAAGATTGACAATGAGCCCGGGAGAGGACAGGAAAACAACCGGCGTGAGGATATTGAGCGTGGTGCTCAGCAGGGTGGAAGCTCCCATGCTGAAAATCATACCGAACAGCAGGCACCAGTAATTATCTGTAACCGTATACAGCAGGAAGGCTGCGCTCCAGATCCCCAGAATACAGAGGATTACAGGCTTTTTTTGATACTTGTCCACCAGCTTTCCGCCTATCAGCAGAAAAATCAGATTCCCTATGTAGCTTACCATGATAATCATGGAGCTCTGTGTGGAAGAAAGCGCAAAATGCGTCTGGAAAGTAGGGAGGAATACGCCGCGCAGGGAATCGCTTATCCCGGTGAGAATCATTAAAACAGAAAAGCTGAGCAGGAGGAATAAATTGTTTTTCTTCATAATGACAACCCCAGTCGTTCAAAATGGAATAAAGGCGATATGGAAAATTCCACCTCATGTATTATAGCACAGGAATACAGAAGAAAAAGCGAAAAAAGAAATTTAATATTTTTCTCTTTTTATTTGTAATTCCCTGCAAAAAATGTTATACTTTTGACGGGTAAAGCTGGAGGGGGTGAACTGTTGGGCTATCGTGTCAAAATGCCTGTCCGTTCTTTCGTGGAATTTTTGCTGCAGCGGGGGGATATCGATGCCCGGCTTGGCGGAAGCGATCGCGCTCTGGAGGGCGCCAAAATTCACCGCAGACTCCAGAAAGAGGGTGGCAGCAGCTACCGGGCAGAGCAGTTTTTATCTATCACAACGGAGCTTGACGGATTCACCTATCAGCTTGAGGGCCGTGCCGACGGCATCATTGAAACAGATCAGGGTGTGATGATTGATGAAATCAAAACGACAGCCCTCCCGCTTTCCATGCTCACAGAGGATTTTCAGGAAGTGCATTGGGCTCAGGCAAAATGCTACGGCTACATTTACGGCACGCAGAATCAGCTGGATCGGATCCTGCTTCGGCTGACCTATTTTCAGGTGGATACAGAAGAAATCCGCCAGTTCCATAAGGAGTTTTCTCTTGCGGAACTGGAAGCCTTCTATCTGGATCTGCTCCATCAATACGAGCCTTGGGCGCGTTTTCGGATGGAGTGGGAGGGGATTCGCACCGCCTCTGCCAAGGGGACAGCCTTTCCGTTCGCAGAGTACCGCCGGGGACAGCGGGAAATGGCAGTGGCCGTTTACCGCACAATCCAGCGGGAAAAACGGCTGTTTTGTCAGGCGCCCACCGGAATCGGAAAAACGATCTCCGTACTGTTCCCGTCGATAAAAGCGATGGGGGAGGGCCTGAGCGGACGCATCTTCTATCTGACAGCAAAGACAGTGACGCGCCAATCCGCGGAACAGGCGCTGAGCCTTTTGCGGGAAAAGGGACTGCGGGTGAAGGCCGTCACGCTGACAGCAAAGGAAAAGATCTGTTTCCGATCCGAAACGAGCTGTAATCCGGATGACTGCCCTTATGCCAAAGGTCATTACGATCGGGTGAACGATGCCGTTTACCGTTTTTTGCAGCAGGAGGATTTCTTCACGCGGGAGAAGATCGAGGAGTGGGCCGACGCGAACAGAGTCTGTCCGTTTGAATTCACATTGGATCTCTCCCTGTGGTGCGATGTCATTATCTGCGATTACAATTATCTGTTCGATCCCGTCGTCTATCTCAAGCGTTTTTTCGATCGCGCCAAGACGGATGCCGTCTTTTTGATCGATGAAGCGCACAATCTTCCCGACAGGGCGCGCGATATGTACTCCGCAGGACTTCAGAAATCCGATTTTCTGGCGCTCAAGCGAAAAGCGAGGGAGACCGAACAGAAATCCCTTGCGCGCGCGTTGCAGCGCATCAACCGCGAAATGCGCGGCTTGAAAGAGTTCTTTGCTGAGGGGGAAAAGGTGTTTACCCAGCCGGAGCTTCCGGAGCATTTTATCTCTGAGCTTCAGCGGACATCTTCCTTTTTGAGCGAATGGCTTGAGGATCACAAGGGTCACGAGCTGCGCGCCGATGTGCTCTCCCTCTTTTTTGATATCCGCTTTTTTCTGCGGATCGCGGAGCTTTACGACGATCACTTTATTACCTGTATCAACCAACAGGGCAGCAATGTGATCCTGCGGCTCCTGTGTCTGGATCCCTCAAAGCTGCTCGATGCCTGTATGGCTCGGGGAAAAGCTTCCGTTCTGTTTTCCGCGACGCTTTCCCCTATGGATTATTTCTCGGAAATTCTGGGAGGCGGGGAGGGCGCCCTGCACTGTATGCTTCCGTCGCCGTTCCCGCAGGAAAACAGGAGATTGTTTATCGCCGGGAACGTCAGCACCAAATATAAGGATCGGGAGGCCAGTCTCGCAGCTGTTTCTGAATATCTCTGCGAAATGGTTTCCGGCAGGCCGGGGAATTATATGGCTTATTTTCCGTCCTATCTCTATATGCAGCAGGCAGCGGAGCTTTTTCAAAGCGTTTACCCGGAGATCCCCGTTTTGCTGCAGCAGCCTCATATGGACGAGGCGCAGCGGCTGGAATTTCTGGAGCGGTTCCGGGAAGATACAGAGGGGACGCTGCTCGGTTTCTGTGTGCTTGGCGGGATCTACGCCGAGGGGATCGATCTCAGCGGAGATCGCCTGATCGGGACCGCGATCGTCGGCGTGGGGCTCCCCCAGGTGAACTGGGAACAGGAAATCCTGCGGGAATATTACAAGCGGACGAACGGGCGTGGATTTCAGTTTGCGTACCAGTACCCCGGCATGAACAAGGTGCTTCAGGCGGCCGGGCGCGTGATCCGTTCCCCGCAGGATCGAGGCGTTATTTTGCTGATAGACAGCCGCTTTGAGGCCTCCGATTACCGCCGGCTTTTTCCGCCGCATTGGAATGATGCCGTTTCTGTGCGCTCCGCTGCGGATCTCCGCGAACATCTGCGGCGGTTTTGGAAAAAGACTCCGCACCTTTTATCATAGCTTCCCATTTTTCATCTTACATATAAGTATATAAGGAAAGGGTTTGAAGAACATGGAACACTATTTTCATCCCGAGATTGAATGTGCGTCCCGGGAACAAATCAGGGAATGGCAGAACGAACGCTTCCTCAAAACGTTTAAGCACGTCTATGACAATGTGGAATACTACCGCAACCGCATGAAGGAAAAGGGTGTGGAGTTTGGCGACATCCAGTCGATCGACGACCTGCACAAGCTGCCGTTCCTGACGAAGGATGATCTGCGTGACGCATATCCCTATGGGCTTCTGGCCGTCCCGCTGCAGGACTGCGTGCGAATCCAGTCCACCAGCGGAACCACCGGCAAGCGTGTGGTGGCTTTCTATACGCAGCATGACATCGATCTCTGGGATGACTGCTGCGCCCGCGCTATCTGTGCCGCAGGCGGGACGAAGGACGACGTTGTCCATGTCTGCTACGGCTACGGCCTGTTCACCGGCGGCCCCGGCCTGAACGGCGGTTCCCATAAGGTGGGATCGCTTACGCTGCCGATGTCCTCCGGCAACACGGATCGCCAGATCCAGTTCATGTGCGATCTCGGCTCGACGATCCTCTGCTGCACGCCGTCTTACGCCGCCTATCTTGCAGAGAGCATCTGCGAGCGGGGTCTGCGGGATCAGATCAAGCTCAAGGCCGGTATTTTCGGCGCGGAGGCGTGGACGGAGGAAATGCGCCGCGATATCGAGAACAAGCTCGGCATCAAGGCGTACGATATTTACGGCCTGACGGAGATTTCCGGCCCCGGCGTTGCTTTCGAGTGCAGTGAGCAGACCGGTATGCACATCAACGAGGATCACTTCATCGCGGAGATCATCGATCCGAAAACCGGCGAGGTTCTGCCGGACGGCGAGAAAGGCGAGCTTGTGTTCACCAGCATCACCAAGCAGGCATTCCCGCTCATCCGTTACCGCACAAAGGACATCTGTGTGCTGACGCATGAAAAGTGCTCCTGCGGCCGAACCTTCGTCAAGATGAGCAAGCCGATGGGCCGCAGCGACGATATGCTGATTGTCAAGGGCGTCAATGTGTTCCCGTCGCAGATTGAAACGGTTCTGCTCAACAAGGGTTATCCGGCAAACTACCAGATCGTTGTAAGCCGTGAGAATAACAGCGATAAGCTGGAGGTCATGGTCGAGATGACGCCGGAGATGTTCTCCGACTCCCTGAGCCAGATCTCCTCCAGAGAGAAAGAACTGGTAGACGCCCTCAAGGCGATGCTGGGTATCTACGCAGTAGTCCATCTGGTTGCGCCCAAGAGCATTACCAGAAGCGAAGGAAAAGCGGTGCGTATTATCGACAAGCGCAACCTGTATTGATTTTTTTGGATGGGAGTGAGAGAAATGACGGTAAAGCAGATTTCTGTATTTGTGGAAAACAAGCCCGGCAAGCTTATGGAACTGGCAAAGCTTCTGGAGGAGAACAGCATCGACATGCGCGCGCTGTCTGTTGCGGAAACAGAGGACTTTGGAATTCTCCGTATCATTGTGGATGATGTGTACGACACGATCCGTGTCCTCAAGGATGCCAGTTATGTGTGCTCCGTAACCGACGTTGTCGCAGTGGAGCTGCCGGATCAGCCGGGAAGCCTTCGCAAGGTACTGTCTGTCCTCAGCGATAACCAGATCAATGTGGAATACACCTACGCTTTTGCGGCCCGTAAGAGGAACGCCGCTTATATGATCTTCCGTGTATCGGATAACGAAAAGGCGATCGAGGCGCTCAATAAAAATAAGATGACCCCCATCGATCAGGAAGATCTGGCAGATCTATTTTAAACATCAAACAGAGTATCTGATATGACAAAAAAGCGCCGCCCGGCAGCTTACTACGGCTGTCAGGGCGGCGCTTTTCAGGCAGAAAATCAGGCTCCCTTTGATGTGGTAAAGGGGACGATGTTCTCCTCCTGTTCTTCTTCTATGTAGGCATCCTCCGCGCGCTGCTGGAGCTTCTTCAGGGAACTGATGGTATTTTCCAGATGATCTATCGTCTCGGTGATCCCGTTGAATAGGATGCTGTACTCTTTCCTGATTTCGCTTGCTTTTTCTTTCATGTTTTCATCCTTCACTTTCTCCCATAGCTTGGGTGTCCTCAAAACGGGGCCGTGGCTGTCGTGGTATTCTTCAAAACTTCTGAATCACCTTTGATTCTTTCTATCCAGATTATAAGTTTAATTGGAAAAGAAGTGTGTCGAAGGGTGTCTACCGGAAAAGAAATTTTTCGATTCGTTATATTTTTGGATCCATCCGCGCCTTTTCGTGATTTTTCAGTTCCTGACGATGGGATTTCCGTCCTTTTCCCGGAAACCCCTCATCCGGATAGTGTATTTTGACGGTTGCATTTCCAACGAAAAAATATTATAATAGAGAACATAAACATAGCGGGAGACGACAGGACAGCCCTTTGCCGGAACTCCCGTCCGTTGTTGAGAAACTCCTCCCTTGTCTGGCATCTGGTGCAGGCGGGAGGTTTTCTGCGTTTTCGAGGAGCGATTTCCTGATGGTTCCGGATCGGCAGGCGCTGGAAAGCGGTTTCTGTCCTGCTCACGGAAAAGTGGTCAGTTTCTCCGGGAAAAAGCTGTCAAAGTTTGTCAGCAAAGTCCCTTGTAAAGTTAGTCCCTTTTTACTATAATGGGTGGGTATTATTTTTAACGTGGGGGTAAACAGATGAACGGAATCGGATTTGACAACGAGAAATACCTGCAGATGCAGTCGCAGCATATTCTGGAAAGAATTGCGCAGTTTGACAATAAGCTCTATCTGGAGCTGGGCGGAAAGCTGTTTGACGATTTCCATGCGTCGCGCGTGCTGCCGGGCTTTCAGCCTGACAGCAAGATGAAAATGCTGCTGCAGCTTGCGGATCACCTTGAGATTATCATCGTAATCAACGCTACCGATATCGAAAAGAGCAAGGTTCGCGGTGATATCGGCATCACCTACGATGCGGACGTCCTGCGCCTGATCGACGCTTTCCGCGGGATCGGCCTGTATGTCAGCGGCGTGGTGATTGCGCAGTATTCCGGACAGAGCATCGCGGATGCCTTCCACAAAAAGCTTGTAAAGCTTGGCATAAAGGTATATCTCCACTATCCGATTGAGGGCTATCCGGCCAATATCGCACATATTGTCAGTGATGATGGTTTCGGCAAAAATGATTATATCGAGACGACGCGTCCGCTTGTTGTCGTGACCGCTCCCGGCCCTGGCAGCGGGAAGCTGGCGACCTGTCTTTCCCAGCTGTACCACGAGTACAAGCGCGGCGTAAAGGCGGGCTATGCGAAGTTTGAGACTTTCCCCATCTGGAATCTGCCGCTCAAGCATCCGGTCAATCTTGCCTACGAGGCCGCCACAGCCGATCTCAATGACGTGAATATGATCGATCCCTTCCATCTGGAGGCCTACGGAAAAACGGCTATCAATTACAACCGCGATGTGGAGGCTTTCCCGATCCTCAACGCTACCTTTGAGAAGATCACAGGCGTCAGCCCCTACAAATCCCCGACGGATATGGGCGTCAACATGGCAGGAAACTGCATCATTGACGACGAAATCTGCTGCGAGGCGTCCAGACAGGAGATCATCCGCCGCTACTACCATACCCTTTGCGACTTCCGTTTGGGCAGGGTAGAGGACAGCGCCGTTTATAAAGAGGAGCTTTTGATGAGCCAGGCAGGGGTATCCCCGGAGGATCGCCCTGTGGTGAAAGCCGCGCTGGATCGGGCGGAGGATACCAAAATGCCCGCGACTGCTATCCAGCTTCATACAGGGGAAGTGATTACCGGAAAAACCACCTCTCTGCTCGGCGCTTCGGCCGCCGTGCTTCTCAATTCCCTGAAGCATCTGGCCGGGATCGCCCACGAGATACCGCTCATTTCTCCGATCATCATTGAGCCGATCCAGACGCTTAAAACGAAGCATCTTGGCAATAATAATCCCCGCCTGCATACAGACGAAATCCTGATCGCGCTCTCTATTTGTGCCGCAACGAATCCAATGGCAGAGCTGGCGCTCCAGCAGCTTCCCAAGCTTTCCGGCTGTGAGGCGCATTCCTCGGTTATCCTCTCTCAGGTGGATTCTTCTGTATTCCGCAAGCTTGGCGTGAATCTGACCTGTGAGCCGAGATATCAGACGAAAAAGCTGTATCATAAATAAGTTGTAATTGATTTGATTTTTCACTTAATGTCCTCAGGAGGATTTTTATGAAACTGATGATAGCTTCCGATATTCACGGATCCGCCGGATCCTGCCGAAAAATGCTTGACCAATTTGAAAAGGAAGGTGCCCAGCGGCTTCTTTTGCTGGGTGATCTTCTCTATCATGGTCCCAGAAACGATCTGCCGGGGGACTACCGTCCGAAGGAAGTCATCTCGCTGCTGAACGGTAAAAAGCAGAGCCTCCTCTGTGTCCGCGGGAATTGTGAGGCTGAGGTGGATCAGATGGTGCTGGAATTTCCGGTGCTTTCTGACAGCATGATCCTGTTTCTGGACGGCAGGATGGTATTCGCTACGCACGGCCATATCTTCCACGAGGATCATCTGCCGCCGCTGCAAGAAGGGGATATCCTGCTGCACGGGCATACGCACGTTCCCGTGCTGGAAAACCGCGGCAGCTATATCCTGCTGAACCCGGGCTCGGTTTCCCTGCCAAAGCAAAACACAGCAAAGAGCTATATGATTTATGAAAACGGTGTGTTTACGCTCAAGGATTTGGATGGGAACAAGCTGAACAGCCTTTCCGTTTCCTGAATTTATTCCGCAGGGACAGGTGCGGGGGATAGATATTCCACCAGCCCGGCATAGATCGCAAAAGCCATTTGCTGCTGGTAGCGGGGATCGGCAAGCTTTTCCGATTCCTCCGGATTGGAGAGGAATCCGCATTCCACAATGACAGCGGGGATCTTTGCGTTCCAAAGCAGATAGATGGAATCTGTGGCGGGCTTTGATTCCCGCTTATTTTCAGGTTGGAGCAATCCTGTGATCTGCGCGCGGATTGCCTCCGCAAGCTCTGCACTGCCCTCGTGGTTGGGGGAATAGAACATCTGCGCGCCGGAATACTGGCTCTGGCTGAAGTGGTTCTGATGGATACTCACCAGGATGCAGTTTTCTCCCTGTTCCTCCACTGTCTTCAGGCGGTTATGGAGATCGGAGACCTTTCTCTCCCGTACGGTGGAAAGCCCTTCGTCATTCACCGAGACATCCTCTGTTCGTATCATAACGACGGAATATCCGGAAAGCTCCAGCATTTCGCCCAGCTGCACGGCGACGGAGAGGTTCACATCTTTTTCGTACAGGCCGGAGGCGCTCACCGCGCCGGAGTCCTCGCCGCCGTGTCCGGCGTCTATCACAATGACAGGCGCGGCAGATTCCGCCAGACCGGATGCCATCGTGCTGATATGGGAAAAGGATCGCGCTGTCAGTGCGGCGAATACCGCGATACAGCCAAGCAGGACGGCGTAAAGAATCCCGTATTGTATGTTCCGCTTCAAAGAAATCACCCCGCTGGCACATTATACGGGAGGGCATCCGGGATTTATTCCTGGCCTGTTCAAAATTTTATGTCACCGGCAGGTCGGATCCGCTGGGATAGATGCTCAGACGGATCCTACCGCCCGTTTCGGATAGGAGACTGTTATGCCGCAAAAATCGAAAAGCGTTTATGTTTGTTCCTCCTGCGGATACGAATCCACCAAATGGTATGGAAAATGCCCTGGCTGCGGGGAATGGAACACCATGGAGGAGGAGATCCGCGAGCCTGTTTCCAGAACGGGCGCGGTTTCCCGGAGTACAGGCGCTGCTTCCGCCAGAGTGATGCCCATCAATAAAATTTCCTCCGCGGAGGAGGAGCGGTACCACACGGGACTGTCTGAGCTGGACCGCGTATTGGGTGGTGGGATCGTGAAAGGCTCGCTGATCCTCATCAGCGGCGATCCGGGGATCGGAAAATCGACAATCCTGCTGCAAATCTGCCAGTTTTTGGGGCAGACCCTGAAAATCCTGTACGTTTCAGGTGAGGAATCCAGCCGGCAGATCAAGCTTCGGGCGGAACGGTTGGGCGTGACGAGCGAAAACCTGTTTATCCTGACGGAAACCGATGTGCAGTATGTGGTGGAACAGATCCGCGTCGAGAAGCCGGATCTGGTGATGATCGATTCTATTCAGACGATGAATTTCACGGATCTCCCGTCCTCACCGGGAAGCGTCACACAGGTGCGGGAATGTACCAATGCTGTGATGCGGGCCGCAAAATCACTGGATATCCCCACGATCCTGGTCGGGCACGTGAACAAGGACGGGGCGATCGCCGGCCCGAAAGTGCTGGAGCATATTGTGGACGCCGTCCTCTACTTTGAGGGCGATCGCCAGATGTCCCACAGGATCCTCCGTGCCGTCAAAAACAGGTATGGATCCACGAACGAGATTGGCGTGTTCGATATGGGGGAGAACGGGCTGCGTCAGGTGGATAATCCCTCGCAGGCGCTGCTTTCCGGCCGTCCCAAAAACGTCTCCGGCACCTGCGTCACCTGTGTGATGGAGGGCACAAGGCCCCTGCTGGCGGAGATACAGGGACTTGCCACCACCTCCGGTTTTGGAAATCCGCGCCGGATGTCCACCGGTTTCGATTACAACAGGATGTCGCTCCTGCTGGCTGTATTGGAGAAGCGCGCTGGGTTCTACTTCGCCAATCTCGACGCCTATGTAAATGTAGTGGGCGGCCTGCGGCTTGATGAGCCCGCTGTGGATCTCGCTGTAGCGGCCGCGCTTGTTTCCAGCCTGAAAGATACGCCGATTCAGGACGACACGCTCCTGTTTGGGGAAATCGGGCTTGCCGGAGAGCTGCGTTCCGTCAGCCATGTGGAGGCGCGCCTTTCTGAAGCGTCCCGTCTGGGATTTCGGCGGTGCATCCTTCCGGCACACAGTCTCAGACAGCTCTCCAAACGGTATGAGGGGATGGAGCTGATCGGAGCAAAAAATGTCCGCGACGCTTTTGAAGCCGCTATTGGTTAGGACGCATTTGGCAAGGGAAAGGATTGGCAGGCACGGGAATTTTTATGATCCCGTGCCTGTGTGTTTTACCTGTCGGGACGGCTCTGTGATCCGTCTTCACCGCGGATGGCTCCCGGGATCCTGTGGGCACATCCGTTCCCGCTCATATTGGTAATGATAGCGGGGGTTTCCAGATGGCAGTAACCCTCCCACTGGTAAACACATTCCTCGTCACAGGGAATGAGGCTCATGGCAACACCTCCCGAATACTTTTCTTATTCCCTGTTTTCTTCTGTTTCATTCCGGTGTGCGGAGATATCCGGAGAGAAATTACAAAAAATTTTCGGGACAGCCCAAATCGGGTAAATAATTTTATCCTTCCATCACAGACTATACAGGTGGAGGGATGTGCATGAAGAAATACTTGCTCCTGCTTGCTGTAACAGCTGCCGCAATCGGTGGGATTACCGCATTGGGCGGCTTTGCCAAAGGTTTGACTGTCCCGGTTTCGGCGGTCGAGTTGATTCCAATTTCAGCAGAAAATTCCGTAATCTGCTCTGGAAAGGTGGAAAGGACAGAAACAAAAAATATCTACGCGCCGTCTGCCGCTGTTGCGAGGGAAATCTATGTGGAACCGGGCGACTACGTGGAAAAGGGGGATACCATTATGGTGGTTTCCCCGGTAACGGATCAGGAAAAGGGGAGTACATCTTCCTGGAATATCCCGGAGCAGTATCGGGACGCGTTTCAGGATTACGCCGCATCTGAGGCTTCCCAGGCTCTGGAAAGTCAGGAAAAACAGGAGAACACGGAGATCACCGCCCCTTTTTCGGGCGAGATCACATCTGTGCTGATTCAGGATCAGGGATACGCCAATCCCGAAAATCCTATCGCTGTAATTGCCGATACAACCGGGCTTCAAGTCCGGCTGTCTGTCAGTGAATCGCGGATTTCGGAGATCAAGGAAGGGCAGAGGGCGGAAATTTCCGGTGTGGGATTCGATTCCGTCTATTATGGAACCGTCTCCGAAATCTCCGGGGAGGCAAAGCAGACTACGTCTATTTCCGGTCAGGAGACGGTGGTGGAAGTGATCGTCCAGGTTGACGGGGAAGCGCCCGATATGAAACCGGGCTTTACAGCACGAACAAAAATTATCACCTCGGAGGAGGAAAACGTCCTGATTGTCCCATACGAGGCGGTGCAGGCCGATGAGGACGGGAACGAATTTGTATACCGCATTTCAGAAGACGGCAGAGCGGTATACACGCCTGTGAAAACGGGACGGGAATTTGAGGAAGGCTTTGAAATTCTGGAAGGGCTGCAAAGCTATGACACAATAGTTGAGGACGGGGAGGACATCCGCAACGGGACGCGCGTTATGATCGCGGAGGCAAAGGCGGTGGGGGCGCAGTGATCGATCTGTTCCGCTCTGCGTTAAAAAATCTCCGCCGGCGCAGCGGCAGAATTTCGCTTACCATTTTGGGGATTGCTATCGGGGTTGCGTCCGTTGTCCTGATCGGCAACATCAGCCAATGCGGTTCAGACGCATTAACAGGAGAGCTGGACAGCCTGGGACTGGGAGGACTTTCTGTCAGTATGTCTTCTACATCGGAGGGCGGCCGGCTGACGGAAACGGAACTGGAAAATGTCCGGGCGGCTGACGGCGTTGCGGAGGCCACCCCCGTGTTGATGCAGAATGCCAGTATCAGCTCGGTTCTTTCCAGCAGCAGCGCCTTTCTGTGGGGGATCGACTCCACTGCGGAGGATATTATTTCCCTCCAGGTGCTGTACGGGCGGCTCATCAGCAAATCGGATGTCAAGGCCGCTTCCAATGTCTGTTTGGTGGACGAAAGCTTCGCTCAAAGCGCATATAAACGCGATAATATTGTGGGCAAAAAAGTTTCCGTTTCATGCTCCGGGCGGACGGAAGAATTTGAAGTGATCGGCGTTGTCAAAACGGGGAGCGGCCTCCTGCAGAATCTGATTGGGGACTATGTGCCGTCTTTTGTGTACGCTCCTTACACGACTGTACAAAACTTTATGGGGAGAAGCAGCTTCGATCAGATTGCCGTTAAAGTGGATGACGGCGCAAATGTGGATAGGGTAGGGGAGACGATCACAGCGGGCCTTTCCCGCCTGACAGGGATTCAGAATGGCTATGTCTCCAATAACCTGGTCAAGCAGCGGGATGGGCTTGCCAATATCCTGGAAATTATCACGCTGGTGCTCTCGGCGGTCGGTGCGATTTCGCTGTTGGTAGCAAGCCTGAGCATTATGACGGTGATGCTTGTTTCCGTCAGCGAACGGACGCGGGAGATCGGCATCAAGAAATCTATCGGGGCTTCCAAAACGGTGATCCTGCTGGAATTCCTGTTTGAAGCTGTTTTTCTGACGCTGATAGGCTGCGCCTTTGGTATCGTGATTGGATATCTGGTTTCCTACGCGGGGGCGTCTTATTTTGGAATGACGCTCCGTTTCCGGATCGATATCATGCTTCTAGCCGTCGGCTTTTCGACGCTGACAGGGGTGATTTTTGGCGTTTATCCGGCGATGAAAGCGGCGGCCCTGAAACCTGTGGACGCGTTAAGGATGGAATAATAATGAATAGAAAAACTCGTTTTTTACAGGAACCATGGATGCCTGATTCCGATATCGCTCTTGCTGCGGTATCGGGTACATACTCTGAAATTGCGGAAACTCTTGAAAAAACCGGGATCGAAATGGTGCGGGTTCCGGAATATCCAGCAATTGCCAAGCCAGTGCGGAGCCATCCGGATATGCTGATGCAGGTATGGGAGGAAGGGAAAATATTAGTTCCGTCCTCTTTTGTTAAAAATTTAACAAAAGAGGATTCCAACCTGCATCGTTTTTCTTTTATAGAATCACAAGCCCTTTTTACAGAAAAATATCCCTATGACGTTCGTCTCAACGCTTTGCGTATACAGAATTTTCTATTTTGCCGTCCAGACGCAGCAGCTCCGGAGCTGCTGCACTTTTGTAAGGAACGCGGAATTCAGATTGTCCCTGTACGCCAGGGATATACGAGATGTTCTGCCGCAGTGATCGATCGGAACTCCATTATTACAGCAGATTCTGGAATTGCGGATGCGGCGCAGTCCTGTGGTCTGGATGTGCTGATGATTCGTCCTGGCCATATTTTTCTGCCGGGCTATGATTATGGTTTTATCGGCGGATGCTGCGGTTTGATTGGCAAAAACAAAATAGCATTTATCGGAAAGCTGAAAAGCCATCCGGACGGCGAGCGGATGCGGCAATGGATTTCCCAAAAAGGCGTCAGCATTTGGGAACTGACTGACGGACCTCTGTTAGACATCGGCGGAATTATTCCGCTGCTGGAATATGAAAATCCGGTGTCTGAAACACGACCTTTATAAATTCTACGGAAAGAAATCCAACAGCGTATCAGCAACCTTTGTTTCTTCATTATCTATGCAGTTAAAGCAAGTAATCGTTCCGTCAGGCTTTATAATAAACGGTGAATCTGCGCCGTCATCAGAAAATACGGTTCCTTTTATATGATAATTTTCAGTGTAAAACTCAGTCCATTCCAGAATCATATCGTGAGAATATATAATCCATGCAATCTCTGCCTTTTCGCCGGTATCAGGCAGAAGCATTGTTTCTGTAATACCGTTGCTCACAGACAGGATGGAATATATGACTTCCGGAATCATTTTACTTTTTGGTCCCGTATAGGCACTGTGCAGCAATATTTCGCCTTTATAGCAGCGTGAGATTTTTTCTATGTAATCCATGTGTTTGTTCCTTTCATGTACAAGCTTGACATTCCAAAGAAATCCCTTATATAATAAAAACAGGTT
>DVHF01000019.1 GCA_018712265.1 Candidatus Gallacutalibacter pullicola | reverse complement strand
CCCAGCTCCGGGCCATTTTCAGGTCGTAGAGGGTTCGGTTATTATATCGGGGTGTGTTTATGAAACAAAGCAGAGCGGAAGTGCAAAAACGACAGAATCAAATCTTAGAAATGTTTCACGGAAACGATGCTCTCCAAGTTTCTGACGTCAGCCAGATACTGCGGGTTTCGGAAATTACTATCCGCCGCGACTTCGACTATCTGGAAAAGAAAGGCTATATTACCCGTTTTCACGGCGGTGCAACCCTGAACACTTCCCATGAGGGAATTTCTCCTTACACGGAGGGCAGTCCCCTGCTCCACAGCAGGGAAAAGCAGATGATTGCTCTCGCCGTCTCCTCCCTGCTCGAGGATAACCAGACCGTTTTTATGAACGCCGGAACAACAATCCTTGAGATTTTCAAGGCTGTCCGCAGCAAGCATATGCGCATTGTTTCAAACAGCGCCCTCGCCGGCAGCGTCATCGGCGGCAGCAGCATCGAGTTCATCTGCACCGGCGGAATCTATCAGGAAAAAACCTGCTCGTTCACGGGGGATCTTTCCACCCCGCTTCTCTCCCGGATTTACGCGGACGCCTGTGTGCTCGGCGTGGACGGCCTCAGCTCCCGCGACGGCATCACAACGCGCACGTATTCTGACACCATGCTTAACGATCTGATGGTAAAACGCTGCAAGGGCCTGAAAATTATTGCTGCCGACGGTTCCAAAATCGGCAGGACGTTCAGCTTCACCAGCTTTCCTCTCAGCGCGGTCGATATTCTGGTGACAGATTCCTCCGCTGACAGGGACGAACTTTCGCGGATCCGCGATCTCGGTATCCGCGTGATTCTGGCGGATGAACAGGAATCCTCGCAGCTTGTCCTCGGCACCATGTAGGATTATGAAATACCGTTCCCCCGGAATTCGTTTCCGGGGGATTTTTGGGCTATCGGGACTGCCGCAGTTTTTTCCTGAGGGTGTACCTGAAAAGCCAAAAGTACAGGAAAATTCGCTGAAACCGGTGGATTCAAGACGCAAATCCGTCACAACACTTTCGTACTACAGGGATTATAGACAGACGTCGCTTTTCAGGTGGATGTAACCAGTAATGAGGATTTTCAGATTCTATGTCTTACATCGAGCAATTTTCTAACAGCCAATTTGCCACGCCGTCCTCCTCGTTGCTCCCGATAATTCCGGATGCTGCCGCTTTCAGCTCCGGCACGGCATTTTCTACGGCATACGCCTCGTCCGATCCGCGGAACATGGGGATGTCGTTGAGCGCGTCCCCAAAGGAAACGATCCTGTCATATCCGCAAAGCTCTTTCAGCCTGTGGATCCCCTCCGCTTTGGTTGCGTGCTTTGGCATCACCTCGAGCCAGTATTCGTCGTCTGTGTAAATCTCCCGCTGAAACAGGCAGGTATACCGTGCATCCCGCTGGAACTCCTGAGCAAGATCTGCCAGAGCCCCGTGGCTCCCGATGCAGGTATAGTAAAAGATTTCCCCGCGATAGGCCGCCTCCGGGGTATCTGCGGGGATGAGCCGCGGATCCCCTTCCCGGGAATCCAGATATTTTTTGATGCGTGGATCTTTTTCCGCGCCCCTGTACCACAGGACGCGATCCCTCCCTTTCCAGACAGTGTATACGAGCGGAGTAACACCGGATGACTGGAAGCGTTCCATTGCGTCCAAACGTTCCTGATCCGTGAACGTACAGGCGTTTTTGATCGCGCCGGAGACGGGATCCATCAGGAACGTGCCGTTATACACAACAACCGGCAGATTTACTCGAAGTCCCGCCGTCACGACCCTTGCCGATTGCAGCGATCGGGCCGTTGCATAGGTAAATGGGAGGCCCCGATCGATCAGCGAATTCAGTATGGCAAGGCTCCGTTCGCTGATTTTGGATTGACGGTTCAGCAGAGTTCCGTCCAGATCGGAGACATATAACGTTTTTTCCATTTCGCGTGCGGTACAGTCCGTTTGAAAATAAGGGATTATTCCGGTTTTTCAGACGGATCTGTCTCCTCCTTCCCCATTTTTGCGATTGCAGAGATGCACCGGGCATACTCCGCAAGGATAATTTCCGCGTTTTTCTCCGGAGCATCTTCCCCACTCAAACGCAGCAGCCTGCACGGCAGGACGGCCGCCCACTGCTCATGTCCGCTCCGGGAGGGAGATCCGTCCGTTTCATATCTGGACGCACCATCCAAAAACTGCTGGTGTTCTTCGTACATATCGCCGCCCGGCAGAATCCTGCTTCCGAAAGCTGAAAGCTCCCGCTGATGGAGCCGTGCGAGCCTTGTCTCTGTGGATGCGGTGAGATACACTGCCAGATCAAACAGCGGATCGAACGGCACGTGAAAGCTGCTCATAGAACCGGCCATTACAAAATGGCTGCCGCGCGAGATATCAGACATCAGCCTGCCGATCTTTTCCTCCCGGGAGTACATTTGAGTATACGGGATTGCTGTATCTTTCCGCCAGATGTAATCATCAAGATCGAAATATGGATACTGTAACGATTCAGCCGTCATGCGGCCCAGCGTCGTTTTTCCCGAACCCGCCGGTCCGAAGATAATGATTCCTCTTGCCATCGCGTACCTCCCCCCTGTCCGCAATTCCGGCTCACGGATCCTTTCTGAAAAGTTCAATCACCATAATAACGATCCCCGCGATTGTCAAAATGACAGAAGCGGCGAAGATGAATGTCAGATCCAGTTCCGACACGGTTGTGAGGAATCTGCCGGGAGGGGTCGTCCAGCCGGAAACCAGATTGTTTCCCGCAAGGAAAATGACGGCCAGCGCCCAGATGCTGCCAAGCAGCGACAAAAATCCGCCGATCAATACTCTTTTCATGTGTCCGCCTCCATATAATAGAAGAAAGCGACGGCCTTTTCCCGGCAGAGAGGGCCGTCTGGAACTTTGCCGATCACAGGCCCGCAAAGACGTTCAGGCGTTCCATCCACTGGATGGAACGCCCTCTCTGTTTGCTCACCTTTCCGGATGGAACGCTCCGCGTTCCTTCTTAATCGCAGGGTGGCGTTGCCCCCCTGCACCCCCTACCACCTTTTGTAAAAGGTGGACGAAAACTTTAATTTTGTGTCCTACGCGGCATCTTGGCTGCTCCAGCAGAGTTTCCGCGAAGCGTTAGCGGAGCGCGGCGCGATCTACGTGCAGGCTTAGCCTGCCCTTTTGGTAAAAGGCGGGCGAAAACTTTAATTTGCGCCCCGCTCCTTATAATGGTGCGTTTCCTCCAGCATCATATCCTTGACCTTCATCAGGCGGATCTGCGTGCTGCGCTCGTTTTCATCGAGCTTCATCGTGATGTACCGGATATTCTCCTGCGCCTCCGGAATCATAACGTGCTCCAGCGCATTGACGCGGCGGCGCGTCTTTTCGATCTCCGCGGCCATCAGCTGGCACGATTTTTCACATTCCGCCAGCCGCAGCATATCCGGCAGAATATCCGCCAGCGCCTTCACCGCGTCGTCGAGGTCGTTTGAGGTAAACGCAAAGCCGTAGGAGTAAATATCGTTTGCGTCCGGCGTGCGCGTTTTGTACTCGAACACCGGGATCTCCACGCTCATCACGTTGCGCACGCCCGTCTCCAGCAGGACCTCCTGCTTGGGCGCGAGCAGCGCCGTGTTGAGCGCCTCATCCTGCATCCCGGCGCGCGCCAGCATGAATTTTTTATTCGCTTCGCCGATCGCCTGCTCCACTTTCTCGCGCAGTGCTTTATTTTCCCGCACCAGATCGAGGAATTGGCGCATCAGCTCGTCGCGCTTATCCTTGAGCAGCTTGTGGCCGCGCATGGCGGTGACGAGTTTTTTCTTCTGGCGCGTCAGCTCCATGCGTGTGGGATTGACGTGTGTCGATGCCAAGGGCCGTCCCTCCTTTCAGAACCTGGCGCGCGTCACTGCTTGCCGTAATACTTGTCGAGCAGCTCGTCGCTGATGCGCTTGAGCTCGCTGCGCGGCAGGATGGAAAGCAGCTTCCAGCCCAGATCGAGCGTCTCCTCGACGCTGCGGTCGGTGTTGTAGCCCTGCGAGACGTACTCCGTCTCAAACGCGTCGGCAAATTTGGCGTACAGCTTGTCGATGTCGGTGAGCGCGGCCTCGCCGAGAATCACCATCAGCTCCTTGGCGTCCTTGCCGCGCGCATAAGCGGCGAAAAGCTGGTTCATCGTGTTGGAGTGATCCTCGCGCGTCTTTCCCACGCCGATGCCCTTGTCCTTCAGACGCGACAGCGACGGCAGAACGTCGATCGGCGGGGCGATATTTTTGCGGTACAGCTCGCGGCTGAGGATGATCTGTCCCTCAGTGATGTAGCCGGTCAGGTCGGGGATCGGATGGGTCTTGTCGTCCTCCGGCATGGTGAGGATCGGGATCAGCGTGATGCTGCCGGTCTTGCCCTTCTGGCGTCCGGCGCGCTCGTAAAGGGTGGCGAGGTCGGTGTACATATAGCCCGGATAGCCGCGGCGTCCCGGGACCTCCTTGCGCGCGGCGGAAACCTCACGCAGCGCGTCGGCGTAGTTCGTGATGTCCGTCATGATGACGAGCACGTGCATATTCTTTTCAAAGGCGAGGAATTCCGCGGCGGTCAGCGCCATTTTTGGCGTCGCGATACGCTCGATCGCCGGATCGTTCGCCAGGTTGACGAACATCACGGTGCGGTCGATGGCGCCCGTTTCGCGGAAGCTTTCCACAAAGAAGTTGGATTCCTCGAACGTGATGCCCATTGCCGCGAACACCACGACGAACGGCTCCGTCGTGCCGCGCACCTTTGCCTGGCGCGCGATCTGTGCGGCGAGATTGGCGTGCGGCAGACCGCTCGCGGAGAAGATCGGGAGCTTCTGGCCGCGCACGAGCGTATTCAGGCCGTCGATGGCGGAAACGCCCGTCTGGATGAATTCCTCCGGATAGCTTCTGGCCGCCGGGTTCATCGGCAGGCCGTTGACGTCGAGACGCTTCTCCGGCAGGATCTCCGGACCGCCGTCGATGGGACGGCCGAGGCCGTCGAACACGCGCCCGAGCATATCCTCCGAGACGGCCAGCTCCATGCTGCGGCCAAGGAACCGCACCTTGCTGTTGGAAAGGTTGATGCCGGTGGAACTTTCAAACAGCTGCACCAGCGCGTCGCCGCCGTCGATCTCGAGCACCTTGCAGCGGCGTTTTTCGCCGTTCGCCAGCTCGATCTCGCCCAGCTCGTCGTAGGCGACGCCCTCCACGCCGCGCACCAGCATCAGAGGACCCGCTACCTCCTGGATCGTCCTGTATTCCTTTGGCATTACAAGTCCTCCTTTTTCAGCGCGGCCCCGACTTCCTCGGAGAGCCTGCTGAGTATTTTCTCAAATTCCTCGTCGATATGGTCGTCGGTGACGTACTTGAAGCGGCCGATCTCCTCGCGCACCGGCAGTCCCACGAGATCGTCCACGGACGCGCCCTTTTTGAGAGCCTCCACGCCCTGATCGAAGTAGGCCAGCACGGCCAGCATCATCAGGTGCTGCTTTTTCAGCGAGGTGTAGGTGTCGACGTCGTGGAAGGAATTCTGATGCAGGAAGTCCTCGCGAATGGACCGCGCGGCCTCCAGCTTGAGGCGGTCCGGCGCGCTGAGCGCGTCCATACCGACCAGCTTCACGATTTCTTCCAGCTCCGACTCCTCCTGCAGCAGGCGCATCATGCGCGCGCGCAGATCCATCCAGTCGGGCGCGACGTTCGTATTGAACCACTTCGCCATCGTATCGACGTACAGTGAATAGCTTGTCAGCCAGTTGATTGCCGGGAAATGGCGCTTGTAGGCCAGCTGGGAATCGAGCCCCCAGAACACCTTGACGATGCGCAGCGTCGCCTGGGAGACAGGCTCTGAGATATCGCCGCCGGGCGGCGAAACGGCCCCGATGACGGACAGCGCGCCCTCCCTGCCGTCGGCGCCCAGTGTGACCACGCGGCCGGCGCGCTCATAGAACTGTGCCAGACGGCTGCCCAGATAGGCCGGGTAGCCCTCCTCGCCGGGCATCTCCTCCAGACGGCCGGACATCTCACGCAGAGCCTCCGCCCAGCGGGAGGTGGAGTCGGCCATCAGCGCGACGGAGTAGCCCATGTCACGGAAATATTCTGCGATCGTGATGCCGGTGTAGATCGACGCCTCGCGCGCCGCAACCGGCATATCGGACGTATTGGCGATCAGGACGGTCCGCTTCATCAGCGAATAGCCTGTTTTGGGATCTTTCAGCTCCGGGAACTCGTTGAGCACGTCGGTCATCTCGTTGCCGCGCTCGCCGCAGCCGATGTACACGACGATGTCAGCCTCCGCCCACTTTGCCAGCTGGTGCTGGATGACGGTCTTGCCGCTGCCGAACGGCCCCGGCACCGCCGCCACGCCGCCGCGAGCGATCGGGAACAGCGTATCGATGACGCGCTGCCCTGTGATCAGCGGCATATCCGGCGAAAGCTTGCGCCCGTACGGACGCCCGGTGCGCACCGGCCACCGCTGCATCAGCGTGAGCGGCTGTTCGCCATCCTCCCCTGCGAGGACAGCCACCGTGTCCGTGACTGTGAAATCGCCCTCCTGGATGGAGGCGATCTTTCCTTTCATCCGCGGCGGGACCATGATCTTATGCGAGACGATCTCCGTCTCCTGCACCGTGCCGATGATGTCGCCGCCGGAAACCTCGTCCCCCGCCTTGACGCAGGGGATGAAATGCCATTTCAGCTCCCGCTTGAGGGACGGCACCTCCACGCCGCGCGCGAGGTTGTTCCCGGAAATCTTCATAATGTCGTCGAGGGGACGCTGGATGCCGTCGTAAATGCTGCCGATCAGCCCCGGCCCCAGCTCCACGCTCATGGGGACGCCCGTAGATTCCACCGGCTCCCCCGGGCCAAGGCCGGAGGTCTCCTCGTAGACCTGGATAGAGGCCCTGTCCCCGTGTATCTCAATAATTTCACCGATCAGCCTGCGGCTGCTGACGCGCACCACGTCGAACATATTGGCGTCGCGCATCCCCTCCGCGATAACGAGCGGACCGGCTACCTTTCGGATCACGCCTGTGCTCATTTCTATCACCCGTTTCTGTCAGTTTTCCTGGAATATGATGTCCGATCCGACCGCCTGCTCCACGGATTTCCGGACGCTGCCGATTCCCTTGCCCGTGTTGCCGGAAAGCCCGGGGATCAGGATGATCGCCGGGAGGGGGGCCGAACGGTATTTGTCGATTTCTTCCTCTATCTGGGCGGCGAGGGCCTCTGTGATGTAGACCACCGCGTAGTTCCCGCCGGCGAGGGTGCGCAGCCGTTTGGCCGCCTGCGCAGGATCCGTCTCCGGAAAAATGTCGAGCCCCAGCGCGGCAAAGCCGTAAATGCTGTCCCGGTCGCCCATCACCGCTGCTTTATACATACGTCTCCCTCAGCCTTTCCCGGATAACCCCGTCACTGATCCGGTTGCGCTTCCCGGAAAGCAGGATGCGCACCGATTTCATTTCGTTTTCCCGAGCCAGCAGGTACGCCGCCAGCGGGCCTATCGTGAACGGGTTCGATTTTTCCGCCTTGATAAGCTCGATCACCGTGTCGTCGCACCACTTTTCAAACGCGGACGCCGATTCCTTCCAGCGATCCGCAGCAGCAGCATAGGGGGTATTGGCCAGATAGGCGAACAGCTCCCCCTCGCCGCGCACCGCCGCCGACGCCAGCGAATCCACGTCCAGCGCAGAACACGGGACGAGCGCACGCTTGAGGAACGCCGCCGTCTTTCCCGTTTTGCAGCTGCGCACCGCGATCTTGATGTCCGCGATCGCCACAGTCATTTCGGCGTATTCCCGGATCATCTTGCTGTCGGACGCTGTGCCCGCCTCCCGGATTGCCGAAAGCGCCGCGGCGTCGAGGATCACGTCGCACAGCTGGCCGTCACGCGTGTGCAGGAGCGTCTGATATGCCTCCTGCGCCGGGTCGCGCATCCGCTCCGGCAGCGGCGAAAAATCATTCTTTTCCACCGCCTCCACCATCAGCTCCGGCGCGACCGTCCCGCCCGGCAGGAAAATCCCCTCGGGCTGCGCGCCCGTCACGGTCGATTTCACCGCAGCCTTGAGATTATTGTAATCAATCGGATATAAAAATACATCGAATACGCCCATATCGGGCACGAGCTCACGCAGGAGCTCCCACGTTTTGGAGCGCTCCGCCGCCAGGATCTCCTCGCCGGAGTCCTCGTCGCCGTCGCCCCAGCCCAGATCGTGCAGCACGCCGAGGCATTCCCCGTACGTCCCGCACGCCATCAGCCGGTCGAACGCCTGCTTATCCAGCAGGGAGAGCTCCTTCGCCCGGATGCGCGCCACCGCATAGGTATACCGTTCCGCCACTTGCTTTCCTCCCTTTCCGTTTTTCACCGGGGCCCTGCCCCGCGTCCCGCAGGCCCTTGCGGCCCGGGGAAAGCCTGCCGCCTCTATGCGGGTTACTTTTCCGAAAAGAGCAGTGCCGAAACCTTATCCTGCAGTTCCTCGCGCGCCGCATCGAACAGGGCCGGGAACGTGCAGTTCTCCTCGATGCCGCCGTAGCGCAGCAGGAAGCCGCCGCCCCGCACCTCTGCGGATGCTTTCGCCGTCAGTGAGCCGCCGCCCGGCAGTGCCAGCGACGATGCGAACCCGGTCGGGAGCCGCGCGAAATCCTGCTCCGAGAACAGGATCTCTCCCTGCTCCGGCAGAGCGTACCGCGACGCCAGTTTGCGGATCGCTTCCAAGTATTCCGCGTCGGGGAGCTGTTCCAGCGCGTCCTGCGCTTCGTCCAGGATCCTGGAGATCAGCGACTGCTTCTCCGACAGGAGCCGCCTGCGCCGCTCCAGATCCGCCGCGGACTTCGCACGCTCCCCGGCGTCGCGCACCATCGCTTCGGTGCGTTCGGCCTCCCGCGCGCTTTTTTCCCGCGCCTCAGCCCGGGCCTGCTCCAGTAGCTCATCCGCCTGCTTCTGCGCCTGCGCGGCCGCCTGTTCCGCCGTGGACTGCGCGTCCGCGCGGATTTGGCCCAATATGTTTTCCAATCCCGCCATAGCGCGCCTCCGTTCAGATCGCGATCCGGCCGATATTGGAAACCGCCAGCAGCGATACCAGCAGCGCCAGCACCGCGTACGTCTCAACCATCGCCGGGAAAATCATCGCTTTACCGAACTGATCCGGCCGCTTTGCCACGATACCGATGCTCGCCACCGACGCCATCGCCTGACGGCGCGCCGACCACAGGCCCACCAGGCCCATCGGCAGGCACGCGAAGAAGTACATCAGGCCCTGTGCGAACGATACGTCCGAGCTGCCGCCGAGGATACCGATATTCGACAGTGTGATGAACGCGATCAGAAGCCCGTAAATGCCCTGCGTGCCCGGCAGAAGCTGGAGCACCAGCACCTTACCGAATTTGCCCGGATCCTCCGTGACGACGCCCGCGGCGGCCTCGCCCGCCATACCTACGCCGATCGCGGAGCCGATGCCCGCCAGAAGCGCCGCCGACGCCGCGCCCAGTAATGCCATTGCTACTCCTAAGCTGTTGATATCCATGACTAATTTTCCTCCCTGATTTTGTAGTATTTGGTTTTAGCCGAGAACGGATTGAATTTTCTTCCGCCGCCCTCGAAGAATTTCCCGAAGAATTCCACGTACTGCAGGCGGTTCGTGTGCACATACGCGCCCAGCACGTTGATCCCGATATTGAGCGTGTGGCCGATCAGGAACACAAGAATGAACACGATCGCCCCGGCAACACCGCCGCCGGCCATGCTGCCCATCTGGTTGAACACCGACGCGATAACGCCGGTCGCCAGCCCGAGCGCCAGCAGGCGGGAATACGAAAGGATGTCGCTGAGGTACCCGGAAATATTGTACAGCCCATACAGGCCCTTGAGCAGCCGCTTGAACGGGCTGCGCGATTCCCGGCCGGCTGTGAACACGATCCCCACGGCGCCTATTGCGGCGAATACGGCGGCCACATTGCCCACTGCCGCCGGAAGCTGGAAGCCCAGCCCCAGCATATTGACCACCATATCCATCGTGAGCAGGTAGATGATCCCGCCGCCCACCAGCAGGTACCAGAAGATGACGTCGTACAGCGCGTCCTTGTACTGCTTCGCCTTGCAGAGCTGGTACAGCTTCATCGCCAGGCCCGCAAAGAGATGGATGATTCCCAGCAGGAACGAGAACACCAGCAACCGCATCGGCTCATCGACGGGGATAAACCACACCGGCGGGATCGTCACGTCCTTTCCGAAAAAGGTGCTCGCCACCACATCTACCACGTCGCCGAAGTAGCTGCCGAACATCACGCCCCAGAACATCGTTGAGATCCCGCAGTACAGAAACATCTGGAGCGTCTTTTTCATCCCGGATTCCATGTTCCGGAATTTCGCCAGCAGCGCCCCGCAGCCGACCACCATAATAAGGCCATAGGCCGCGTCCGACAGCATCAGGCCGAACAGCACATAATAGAAAACAGCCATCACCGTGCACGGATCGACCTCCCCGCGCGCCGGCATACTGTAGCTTTCCAGCACCGGCTCCACCGGCGCGGCAAACGCGTTGTTTTCCAGAAGCACCGGCGGATCGTCCTGATCCGACAGCGGCTCAATCTCAACGGCGGCGTCATACCGGTCGGAGAGCTGCCGTTCCAGAGCAGCGGCCTCGCGCTGCGGGACATAGCCCTCCACGATGAAGGTATGCCTGCTCTGCCGGAGCCTGCCCAGCACCTGATACTTTTCCAACCGCATCGATTCGTAATCGGATAAAAATTCCAGATCCTCACGCTTATCCGCGAAGCTTCTGATCTCCTCCTCCGCCCGCCGGATCCTGTCCTGCGCCTGTGCGATCCGTGCGCGCAGCCCCTCGCACTGCTCCTTCGGCGGCTTATCCGAGGGGGAGGCCGGATAGGAAAATCCTATTCCGCGCAGGGCGGCTTCCATCGCAAATGCGTCTTTTCTGCCGCAGATCACGAACAGGCACGTTTGATCCGCGGACGTGCTGAGGATCTCCGCGTGGATCCCCGATACCTTTGGGGCCTCCTCCGCCAAGCCCGTCAGCACCTGCTCGAGCGTCCGTTCCTCCGGCAGTGTCCCGACGAATACGCGGGTCCGCTTTGTCCCTTTGAGCTGCATCGGGATATCCAGAGACAGCCATGGGGAAAGCGCGTCGATCTGCGTCTGGAGCCGCTGGATCTCGGCGCGGCCCTCCGCAATTTCCCGCGACAGGCTGAGGATTCGCTCCGCCGTCTCTCGTGTCTCCGGGATCCGTGCCGCCGCCGCTTCATACTGATCCGCAGTCAGCTCCCTGCGCCCCTCAAAGGAGGAGAGCAGGCCCTTTTTTCCCTTTGCATAGCCGGAAAGAACCTCCATCGCCTGTCCGGCCGCTGTGATATTTTTTTCAAGCAGTGAGCGCTGCTGCTGGGTGTCGGCCTGTGCAAAAACGCCGCTTTCCGTTTCGGGATCCGTGATCTCCACCACGCCGCGCCGCTGCAAATATTCCAGGATTGCTTTCCGATCCTTTTTCAGCGCATAGATGCTGATTTTCTGCATCTGAAGCACCGCCATACGCTTCCGCCTCCCTTTTTTATTCTGGGAAGGATAATCTTCGGGAGTTTACCCGATGACAGCCTCCAGTATCATATGGACAGCTTCCTCCTTTTTCTGTTCCGCGCGCCTGCGGAGAGAAGCAACTTCCGTCTCCACCTCCTGCAGGACGGAATCCCGGAGCGCCTGCGCGTCCGCACGCGATTTTTCCATAGCCGCTTCCCGCGACGCAGCGTCGGCGGCAGCGGCATCGCGCCGGATCTGTTCCGCCTGCGTCCGCGCCTGCTCCAAAAGCGCCTCCGCCCTCTCTCTGCCGGATTGTTCGATCCGATCGGCTTCCAGCTCAGCGTTCTGCACAGCGTCTATTGCATCCTTTGCCAAAACAATCACCACCCCTTCAGGAACATCTATTTTATTTATTGAAAAATATACTTTTTTCTCAACATAACTATCTTTTTTAATTGATTTTTTCATTATAATATACTTTT
>DVHF01000018.1 GCA_018712265.1 Candidatus Gallacutalibacter pullicola | reverse complement strand
GAGGATCCCCTAAAACCAAGCATTGGGCCGCAGGCCCACCGCGCTGCGCTGCTCCGTGCTATGGCAGCGCGTACCAGCCTGCGCAGACTCGGACGCGAGGTCCGAACCTGATATAACGCTGCGATCGGAGGAATCTGCCGGGGGTCTTTAGGGGGAGTCCACAGACTCCCCCTGAATGGTCTTTTGCATCCTTTTCTTCCATAAGAAAAGGATGAGCCGGGGGACGCGGGGGCGGCTTGAGCGCCCCGCCGTCAGTGAAGCTGTAAGCTTCAAAATGATGCGTCCCACCCGGGCTGGGCGAAAAATCCCCAGCGCCGGAACCACTCAGGTCCGATAGATCATATCGGTGAAGCCTGCGGCTTCAAATACTCCCCCTCGCCCGGACAGGGCGAAAAGCCAAACTGCGGTGTGGCTCCCACCGCGACACAGTACCCGCGGCAACGGCATTTCAGCGACCGGAGGGAGCGCTCCGCGGTTTACGTCAAGGCTTAGCCTTGTCAGCGACCGGGGGGAGCGATCCGCGTTCTGCTCACCGCAGGTGTGTTCAGGCTTAGCCTGCTTAGCCCACCGGGATTTCTGAAGCTGGCGGCTGTGATGGGGAAGTCTCTCCCGTTCCATCCCCCTCGTCCTCCGTGACGGACGGCGGCGTGATGATCACGCCCGGATCCCCCTGCGAGGATGCCGGGGACTCCGAAGAACTTGACTCGGGTGCGCTCGACTCCGGTGTGCTGGATTCAGGCGCACTCGATTCCGGAGTGCTGGATTCCGGTGTGCTCGACTCCGGCGCGCTCGATTCAGGCGCACTGGACTCCGGAGCACTCGATTCCGGTGTGCTGGGGGTCGAACCCGGGATAGACCCGTTCACGATCTGGGAGGTATCCGTACCGGGGCCGACCTCGTAAATGGTAGCGAGCGCACGGTAACGGCTCGACGGCAGGCTTTCCGTCTTAACCGCCTTGCCGTCCTTATAGAAGGTGCGCTCTGCGGCGGCGGTCTGCCCGTTGCGGCCCTGCATGATCAGCTTGATTTCGTTCTTTGCCAGGCTGTTATTGACCTCGTAAGTATCCTCCGGCTGGGAGAGGGTGCCGGTCTGCCACGATGAAACCTCGATCGTGTCGTAGCTCGGGGACTGATAGCCGTACAGGGTAACGGTCAGGCGCGTGCCCGTCATGTCGCCCACAATGTAGACCGGGTAATCTGTGGGATTCTTGAATTTGAAGTCAAGAGAACCGTAGCTGACGGTGGCGTCCTGACCCAGCGGGCAGTAGCCGACCGGCATCATGTGGTTGGATCTCTCGATAATCTGCATATTCGAGCGCAGCACAGCGCCGTACAGCGTGGTGGAAACCTGGCAGATACCGCCGCCGTATTCCTGTACGCGGCGTCCGTTGGAGAAAGCCGTCGCCAAACGGTAGCCGTTGGCGGATGTTGTGGTGTCGCCTGTGGCATCGTTGTAAGAGAACGTCTCGCCCGGCCCGACCACTACGCCATTGATCGATTCCATGGCCAGCTTCATGTTGTGGTTGCCGTCCGCCGTGTTGGTGGAAACCGTGCTGTATGTGCCCAGCTTCTTCATCACGCCCTGCAAATCCGCCGCGGAAACCTCGTAGGGAACCTCCTCCACAGGCACCTCCACAACGCCTGTGCCGCTGTCTTCCAGCGCGGACTGTACTAACTGTGTGAGGGCCTCCACGTCTGTTTTGACGCCCGGCACGCCCTCGTTGAACTGGAACGTCTCCGTGGACGCGTCAAACGACGCTACCGTCGCGTTGACCGGATCGGTATCGATGCTGTCTGCGATTTCCTGCATTTTGGTTCCGATCCCGGTATCGTCCATTGTGACGGTGATTTCCCATTCCTTCGGCTGCTCCTTGAGCGCCTGCACAGTGGTATAGCGTTCCTCGTCGGTTCCCTCTCGGCCGTACTGGTACGCTTCCTGAAGCACTTCCTCCGTATTATAGGTAAAATCCAGATCCGCTTCCGTAATCACCCAGCTCTGTTCTCCGCGCGCGACTGTCACGGAATAGGTTCCCCGGAGCGATTCCTCCACCGGTTCCAGCGCCTGACGGGCCTGAGCCATCGTCATCCCGCCGAGATCGACTCCCTGCACGATGATCCCGTCGTAAAAGGTCTCGTCCTCCACTACGTTCTGAACTTCTTCCTCGTGCTGCTGTCTCTCCTGGGACTCCTGATAGGCCTGCACTCCGAAAAAGACTCCCACAGCGAGCCCGACAACGACAACTGCCGAAACGGCGGCGATTACAATCCTCCTTTTGTTTCCGGAGGATGATATGTCCCTTGAATATCTTGGCATAGCAGATGCCTCCTAAACACACAAAATTGATTCCCGGCCGCACACCCGGCGGGCCGGACGTTTTTCCTGCGGGCGCCGCAAAAGCCCCATCCCTCCCATGGGGCCTGGGCGGGCGGATTCCGCCCATTTTCCGCAAATAGAAAGTCTATCTTATTTTATCGTGTTTTTGTCCAAAAGTAAAGTTACATATTTTACATTTTTACGTCCGGAACGGCCGGAAAACAGGAAAAATTTCCATTCCCTGCCGTGCGTTTTTCTGTTTCTCCTGTTTTCTCACAAAAAAACTGCCTGTTATGTGTATTTCCGCCGCTTTTATGTTCATTTTTCTTCCGTTATCAGGAAAATTTCTATCCTCTGGTAAGAGATCCGTAAGATATTTTTTACAATTATCATTGTAGTTTTCCATCCGTTTATGCTATAATTTCATCGGCGTCCTTTTCAGATACACCCCAGCGGACGCCTCCGATATCATCCGGATTTTTAATTTTGGAGGGCAGTTATGAGGATTCTAATTTTGTCGGCGGCGACAGGCGGCGGCCATATGCGCGCAGCGCACGCATTGGAAGAGGCCATCCGCAGGAAATCGCCGGAGACGGAAGTCAGGGTGGTTGATTTTCTCAAGGAGATCAGCCCGATTCTTGATAAAACGATCTGTGACGGCTATCATTTCCTTGCCACCAAAACGCCGAAGGTATTCGGCAAGCTGTATCAGAAAACGAATGAGGAAACACCGTTCTCTCAAATTGTGCCGAAATTCAACAGTCTGTTTTGCCAGGAGCTTGTCCCTTTGATGGAGGAATTCCGGCCGGACGCAGTGGTAACAACCCACCCGTTTGCCACAGAGATGGTTTCCCGGCTCAAAGAAAAGGGCGCGCTTTTCGCACCTCTGATCTGTATTATGACCGACTACGGACCACACAAAGCGTGGTTTGCCGACCGTGTGGACGCTTACATTGTCTCCGCCCAGGATATGGTGGAGGAAATGGTGATGATGGGGGTTGACCGCAATAAGATTTTCCCGTTCGGCATCCCCGTGCACAGCGTATTTTTCTATAAAGAGGATAAAAACAAGCTTCAGCAGGAGCTGGGACTCACCCCGGGCCTGCCGACGATCCTGATTATGGCCGGAAGCTTCGGCGTGACGAACATCGCTAAAATTTACCGATCCATCGCGGTAATCGACATGCCGTTCCAGATGATCGTCATCACCGGGCGCAACCAGCGTCTTTACGACTATTTCAGTGAGATCATTCCGGAAAGCCCCAAAAAGACAAAGCTTGTTTTCTTTACCAATGAGGTGGAGAAATACATGCACGCCTCCGATCTCATCATCACGAAGCCCGGCGGACTGACGGTGTCCGAGGCGCTCGCGTGCAATATCCCGTTGGCCGTATTCGACGCCATCCCCGGACAGGAGGAGGACAACGCCAATTTCCTGCTCCAGCACGAGATGGCTATCCGCATCCAGAAGGGCGAGGACTGCGCCGATTCGATCCGCGCACTGCTTCAGGATCACGAACGTCTCGAGAAGATGCGGTCCTCCTGCGCGAGCTTTGATAAATCGCAGTCCCCCACCAATATTCTGTCGCTCATAGGCGAACTTCTCAAGCAGTACCAGCTTTAACGCGCCGCAGGCGCGCAAAGGACTGCGCAGAGCGCGGCTCCAAAGAGGAGCCACCGAGGTAAGCGTTAGGGGCCATAGGCCCCGTAGCGTGGATATTACCCTGCCCAGTCAGCGCGAAATAGAATCAGGTTACACTCTGATGTTTCCGAACATCCCGCGCCCGAAAAGGGCGAAACAGCCCGCCGGGCAGTTGTACGATTCTGGGAAAGCCCGATAATATGCAGCATTTTCCAGTAAAGGGGCGCGCCTATTGGCTCTCAACATGCTTGTTGTTACCACCGAGGATTCCGGCCGTGGGGTCTGGGGACACGGCCAGAGGGCTCCCCAGCAGGGGGATTTTTAAGGGGGACAGGAGTCCCTCTTAAATGGTCTTTTGCTTCCTTTTCTTCCAACAAGAAAAGGAAGGGCCGGCAGGGGTTTGGGGGCGCGGCCTGAGCCGCCCCCAACGCCGGGACCTGCAAGGTTCGATAGATCATATTCCGATGAAGCCTGCGGCTTCAAATATTCCCCCCGCCCGGGCTGGGCGCAAAATCCCCGCGCCGGGACCTGCAAGGTCCGATAAAAAATACAAGGAGGAGTTCTGTTGCCAGGACTTATTTTAGAGGGCGGCACGTTCCGCCCGATCTTCAGCTGCGGCGTCATGGACGCCCTCCTGGATAATGATTTGATGTTCGACTACGTCATCGGCGTATCGGCCGGTATCGCGGACGGCGTTTCCTATCTGTCCCGGCAGAGGGGCCGCAACCTCGATATCGTCGTCCAGTACCGCAACGACAGCCGCTACATGGGCGTTTCCAATTTTGCCAGATGCGGCAGCCTGTTCGGACTCGATTTCGTCTACGGCGAAATTCCCGACCGCCTCATCCCGTTTGACTGGGACGCTTTCCGCAAATACCCGGGGCGCGCCTACGCTGTCGTGACAAACGCCAAAACAGGCAAACCCGAATACCTCGATACCCGCTACATGGACGGCAAATTCACCATGCTCCGCGCCACCTGCGCCCTGCCGCTCCTGTTCCCGGCGATCCGCATCGGCGCAAACGAATATTTCGACGGCGGTCTGTGCGATTCCATCCCGATCCGCCGCGCCCTCGCCGACGGTTCCCAGCGGAACCTTATCGTCCTGACGAGGCCCGAGGGCTACCGCAAGGAGCTTACCCGCGGCAACAAGCTTGCCGCCGCGCGCATCCGCAAAAAATATCCCGCGCTTGTCGATCCGCTGCTCAACCGCCACACCATGTACAATGAGCAGGTCGATTTCTGTGAGAAGCTCGCGCGGGAGGATCCCGCCAACACCGTGCTGATCCGCCCGGAGGTTTCCTACGACAGCTTCGAGAAAAACGTGGAAACGCTCAAAAAAATGTGGCAGGACGGCTACGATATGGCGCAGGCCCGGATGGCTGAAATCCGCACACTGTTTGTCTGAAATCCCTTATCAATCCAAGGACAGCTTCGAGAGAGGCTGTCCTTTTCTGTTTCAAAACAGAACGTTTTGGTGGGGTTGTCTGGCGTTTTAGGGACGCGTATGGTATAATTTATAACACAGAAAATCCGCAGCGCGGGCGTCACGTCCCGCTCATACTGCCCGGCTGGGCGGGGGCGCGGATTCACTTATCTGTTATTATACGGAGGTGCCCTTCTGATGGGAACAGGACACCTTCGCCCTTTGGGAAGGAGCTGTAAATTAACATGGCAAGAGATTATTCGCACCGTATGGGGCGCAAGACAATCCGCATTACGCGAAAGGACGGATCCCCGGTGGTCGGGCAGGCCGTCAAATTCGATATGCAGAAGCATGAATTCCTGTTCGGCGGCGGGATGTTTGAAGCCGTCGAATACGCATCCGGCGAGATGTCGGATCCCGCAAAGCGCGAAGCCTTTGAGCGCGTCTTTGAAAAATGGATCGCTATCATGAACAACGCGACGCTCCCGTTCTACTGGGGCAGATTCGAGCCCGTAGAGGGTCAGCCGCGCACCAGTCAGACGCTGGCGGGCGCAAAATTCCTCAAGGATCACGGCGTCACGCTCAAGGGACATCCGCTGTGCTGGCACACCGTCTGCGCCGACTGGCTGATGAAATATCCCACCGATGTAATCCTCCAGAAACAGCTTGCGCGCATCCGTCGCGATGTGGCCGACTTCAAGGGCCTGATCGATATGTGGGACGTAATCAACGAGGTTGTGATCATGCCGGTGTTCGACAAATACGACAACGCCGTCACGCGCATCTGCAAGCAGCTTGGACGCGTCAAGACTGTCCGGGAGGTTTTCACCGCCGCGCGGGATACCAATCCCGACGCCACGCTCCTGATCAACGACTTCAACCTCTCCCAAAGCTATCAGATCCTCATCGACGGCTGTCTGAACGCGGGTGTTCCGATCGATGAGATCGGTCTCCAGACCCACCAGCATCAGGGCTATATGGGCAAGGAGAAGCTGCTCGAGGTTCTGGAACGCTTTGAGGTATTCGGCAAACCGCTGCATTTCACTGAGATCACCCTGACCTCCGGGCACATCATGCCGCCGGAAATCGTTGACCTCAACGACTACAAAGTCGATGAATGGCCCACCACTCCCGAATTTGAGGACAGGCAGGCCCGCGAATTTACCGAGATGTACGAGATCCTGTTCTCGCATCCGCTTGTGCGCACCGCCTATACATGGAACTTTGTGGATGGCGGCTGGCTGAACGCGCCGGCGGGATTCCTGCGTAAAGATGGATCCACAAAACCCGTATACGACGCGGCCTACGACTTGATCCGCCGCCAGTGGTGGACGAACGGGGAGACTGTCACGGATGAAAACGGCGAAGCGGTGATCGAGGGATTCCGCGGGGATTATAAGATTTCGTGCTGTGGACAGGAGATGGAACTCGCGCTGCGGAAGGGGCAGCTGGATGGTGTAAGGACCTATGTGCTGTAAGTCGAGCAAAACATAAAAGTTTTGCTCAAGCTTTTTCAAAAGCTTGCGACGGGGTGTGGGGAGATTCCCCCGCAGCGCGGGGGAAATGTCGCGTAGCGACAAAGGGGGACGGCCCGCGTTGCGGGCGAGAAGCCCCCCATAAGCCAAAATGGACGCGAAGCGTCCCCCCAGAAAAGGTGAGCAAACAGAGAGGGGGAACCATCCGGTGGATGGTTCCCCTGAACGCTTTTGCGTGCCCCCGGGCGGCAAGAATACTGTACCCGCCCGGCCCAAACCCAGCCAAGTTACCAGTAACCCCTCCACCATAGGCAATACTCCGTTTTATGCAAGCTCCCGATATTTTTTTAGAAATAGTTCTTACATAAAAAAGGAATCTCCCCGTTCTATGTGGGAGACTCCTTTTTCATTTCTTTTTTATTTTTGGATGGTTCCGGATGATGCAGGCCCGGAGAAAAATTAAACCTGTGCTGGGGAACAGCGTGTGAGGTTCCGTGCCGCCCGGGGGACCGCAAAGGCAGTCAAGCGAACCATCCACTGGATGGTTCGCCCTCCTTGTTTGCTCACCTTGCTGGGGGAACGCTTCGCGTTCCTTTTTCGTTGCGGGGCTCTGCCCCGCCCCCCGCAGCCTTTTGAAAAAGGCTGGCGAAAACTTTACGTTTTGCTCACTTGTTGTCTCCCAGTAACTTGACGAGCACCGCTTTCTGCGCGTGCAGCCGGTTTTCCGCCTCGTCAAAAATCTCATTCGCGTGCGCTTCCAGGATCTCCTCCGTGATTTCCTCCCCGCGGTGCGCCGGCAGACAGTGCTGCACCATCGCGTCCGGCTTGGCAAGCGCCATCAGCTCTTTATTGATCTGATAGCCCGCGAACGCCTTGCGGCGGCGTTCCGCTTCGCCTTCCTGACCCATCGACGCCCACACGTCAGTGATCACAACGTCAGCGTCTTTTACGGCCTGCTTCGGATCGTCCGTCAGCTCAAAGCACGGATACTGCGCCGCGAAATCCAGCACCATCTGCGCCGGATGGTATCCCTCCGGACACGCCACCGACACAGCCATGCCCACTTTCAGACAGCCCACAATCAGGGAGTTCATCATGTTGTTGCCGTCCCCGATGAAGCACATTTTCAGACCCTCAAAGCTGTTCTTGTATTCGCGGATCGTCATCAGGTCGGCGAGGATCTGGCACGGATGCGCGAGATCGGTCAGGCCGTTGATGATCGGGATGGTTCCGTATTTGACGAGCGACTCCACTTCCTCCTGGTCGAAGGTGCGGATCATGATGCCGTCGAGGTATCTCGAGAGCACGCGGGCCGTATCCTGCACCGGCTCACCGCGGCCGATCTGTAAGTCGTGGGACGACAGGAACAGCGGGTGACCGCCCAGCTGATACATCCCCACCTCGAACGACACGCGCGTGCGGGTGGACGCCTTGGCGAAAATCATGCCGAGCGTCTTGCCTTTGAGGTGGTGGTGCTCGATGCCGTGTTTCTGCTCATATTTGAGCTGGTCTGCAAGGTTCAGGATTTCAATGATCTCCTCGGTGGAGAGATCCATCATTTTCAGTAAGTGCTTCATTTCATTCCCTCCAGGACTTTTTTCAGGACAGCAAGGCCCTCTTTCATCTCGTCATAGGTGATGGTGAGCGGCGGCAGCAGGCGCAGCACCGTCTTTGCGGTGAGGATCAGCAGGCCGTTCTCCACGCATTCGGCGGCGGCGTCCTTGGCGGAGCCGTGCTCGAGCGCCACGCCGAGCATCATGCCCATGCCGCGCACATCCGCCACATTCGGCATCGAGAGCAGCTCCCCGCGCAGGAATTCGCCCTTTTCGCGGACTTCGCTCAGGAACGCCGGATCGGAGACGCGATCCACAACCTCGATGGCCCCCGCGCACACGACGGGGTTCCCGCCGAACGTGGATCCGTGCATCCCGCTGCCCATCACGGCGCCGAGCTTCTCCGAGCACAGGCACGCGCCGATCGGCAGGCCGCCGCCCAGACCCTTGGCGCTGGTGATCAGATCCGGTTTGACGCCGTAATTCTGCCAGCAGTAGAATGCGCCGGTGCGGCCCACGCCGGTCTGCACCTCGTCGGCAATGAGCAGGATATCTTTCTCATTGCACAGCGCGCGCACCTGCTTGACGAATTCCACGTCCAGCGGCACGACGCCGCCCTCACCCTGAATGAATTCGAGCATCACGGCGCACGTTTTATCGGTGATCGCGTTCTTTACGCTCTCGATGCTGTGCGCGTCGGCGTAGGCGAACCCGCTGGTGAGCGGGAGGAAATACTGGTGGAACGCGTCCTGACCTGTCGCGGCGAGCGTCGTGACGGTGCGTCCGTGGAACGAATTCTGCAATGTGACGATCTCGCTGCGCTCCTCGGAATATTTATCTGCGGAATACTTTCTCGCCAGCTTGATGGCGCACTCGTTGGCCTCCGCGCCGGAATTGCCGAAAAACACCTTGCTGTATCCGGAGGCGCGGCACAGCTTTTCGGCCAGCTCCGTCTGCACGGGGTTGTAATAGAGGTTGGAGATGTGCTGGAGCTTTGCAGCCTGTTCCGTCACTGCCTTGACCCAGCCGTCGTCGCAGTAGCCCAGCGAATTGACGCCGATCCCGCTGCCGAAATCGATATATTTTTTGCCTGCGCAGTCGTAGGCCGCCGCGCCCTTGCCCTTTTCCAGAGCAACCTGGAAGCGGCCGTAGGTGGGCATGATATTCTCCTGTTCCATTTTTTTGACTTGTTCAAACGTCACTGTGCGTCTCCTCCTTTTCCGGATGCCAGCAATATTTTGTTAAATCCACATAGCCGTCCTGCACGGCGACGCCCTCGGCTTCCAGCAGCTCCTGCTGGATCCCCGGCCCGCCGAACGCGAAGCCCGGCGCGAGCCGTCCCTCCCGGTTGACCACGCGGTGGCACGGGATTTCACCGGGAAACGGGTTGCGGTGCAGGGCATATCCCACGGCGCGGGACGCACGCGGGTTCCCCGCCAGGTACGCGACCTGGCCGTATGTTGCGACGCGTCCTTTCGGGATGCGTCTGACAATTTCATAAACACTTTGATAAAAATTCATAGTTCTGCAAAGCTCCGCTTTGCCCAGCGCACCGCCGCGCTGGACCGGCGCCGGGCCACAGGCCCGGACCCAGATCGCGCCCGCTCCCTCCGGTCGCCCGGCTGGGTGCGCGATTGAACTGATACGCCCGCGTTTATAGCTATCTGTTGACATTATACCACACCTGCGGTGAGCAAAACGCGAATGCGTCGTGCCTCCGCTTAGCTGGGTGGCTGATTGGGCTGAGATGCCCGCGTTTATAGCTATCTGTTGACATTATACCATATCCCCGACCAGCCTTGCCACCGCGACACAGCGCCAATGCGAAACAGCGTGTCAGCGACCGGAGGGAGCGCTCCGCGTATTACGTCAAGGCTTAGCCTTGTTAGTAAAACATCGTGCCGATGCCTTCGTCGGAGAACAGCTCGATGAGGATCGAATGGGGGATCCTGCCGTCGATGATATGGGCGCGCCCTACGCCGCGGCGCACCGCCTCGACACAGCAGTCGATCTTCGGGATCATGCCGCCGCTGATGATGCCGTCGCGCTTGAGCTTCGGCACCTCGCTGACGTTCACGACCGGGATCAGCGTGCTTTCGTCGTCCTTGTCGCGCAGCAGGCCGCGGATATCGGTCATCAGGATCAGCTTGACGGCTCCCAGTCCGGCCGCAATACGCGCCGCCGCAACGTCGGCGTTGATGTTGTACACCTCGCCGTGATAGCCGCCCGCCACCGTGGAGATGATCGGCAGATATCCCTTTTCGGTGGTGTCGGTGATGACCTGCGTGTTCACCTCCGTGATCTCGCCCACAAAGCCGAGATCCTCCTTGGAAGCGATTTTTTCCGCCTTGAGCATACTGCCGTCCAGACCGCACAGCCCGACCGCCTTGCCGCCGTGCTGCTCCAGGAACTGGACGAGGTCTTTATTGACCTTGCCTGCAAGGACCATCTGCACAATATCGATGGTTTCCTCGTCCGTGTAGCGCATCCCGCCGACAAATTTACTCTCCTTGCCGATCTTTTTGAGCATCGCCGTGATCTCCGGGCCGCCGCCGTGCACCAGCACCACGTTGATCCCGACAAGCTGCATCAGTACAAGGTCGCTCATCACGGCGTCCTTTAATTCGTTGTTGATCATGGCGTTGCCGCCGTATTTTACCACCACGGTTTTTCCCGCGTATTTCTGGATGTAGGGCAGGGCCTGTACCAGCACCTGCGCCCTGTTCTGATTGGAAATTTCCATGACTGTCTCCCTCCGGACTCAGGTGCGGTAATCGCCGTTGATTTTTACGTAATCGTACGTCAGGTCACAGCCGTAGGCTTCCGCATACGCGTCGCCGCCGTGCAGATCGACGTCGATGTTGATCTCGGATTCCAGCAGGATCTCTTTGGCCTTTTCCTCGCTGAAATCGATGCCCGCGCCGTCGCGGCAGACCTCGATCGCGCCCTTTGCGGAGACAAAGCTGACGTCGACCTTTGTAACGTCCACCGGGATCCCGGCATAGCCGATGGCGCACAGCACGCGGCCCCAGTTGGCGTCCGCGCCGAACATCGCGGCTTTTACAAGGCTTGAGCAGATCACGCTCTTGGCGATCTGCTTCGCGGCGGCCTTATCGGACGCGCCGCTGACGCGGCAGACAAGCAGCTTCGTCGCGCCCTCGCCGTCCCCGGCCACCTGACGCGCCAGCGTGACGCACAGATCGGTGAGCGCGGCGGTGAATGTATCGAAATCAGCGGTGCCCGGCTCGATGGACTCGTTTCCCGCCAGACCGGACGCCAGAATGGAAACCATGTCGTTGGTGGAGGTGTCGCCGTCCACGCTGACCATGTTGAAGCTCTCGCCCACAGCGAGGTGCAGCGCCTTGTCGAGTGCCGCCGGGGAGATGGCCGCGTCGGTGGTGAGGAAGCAGAGCATGGTGGCCATGTTCGGATGGATCATGCCGGAACCCTTGGCGATGCCGCCCAGCTTGACGGTCCTGCCGCCGATTTCAAAGGAAAAAGCGACGTTTTTGATCTTCGTATCGGTGGTCATGATCGCGCGCGCGGCGGCTTCGGAGCCGTCATGGGAGAGAGCGGCGGCGAGATCCTTCGCGCTGTTCTCGATTGGCTCGATCGGCAGCACCTGACCGATTACCCCCGTGGACGCGACGATCACGTCGTCCGGGGAGATGCCGAGCGCGTCCCCGGCGATCTCGCACATCCGGCGGGCCTTCTGTTCGCCGTCGGCGTTGCAGGTGTTGGCGTTTCCGCTGTTGCAGATGACGGCCTGCGCCGTGCCGTTTTGAAGGTTTTGGCGCGTCACCTGAATCGGCGCGCCCTTGACGAGGTTCTGCGTATAGACGGCGGCGGCCGAACAGGACTTCTCGCAGAAGATCATGGCGAGATCCGGCTTGCTTTTATTCTTGCGGATCCCGCAGTGGATCCCGGAGGCCGTAAACCCGGCCGGAGCGGTCACGCCGCCATCAATATATGTGAATTTCATCTTCGTTTCCTCCTTCTCGGACTTCCCGGACCCTGTACAAAGGGACTGCGCGTCCTTCGATCCCGCGCCGGGACCTTCCCGGGAACTGGTTTCACTATTCATTCTTCACTTTTCACTATTCACTAACTCAGAACGCCGGCGGGACAAGCTTCAGGCCGGCCTGTTCCTCCGCGCCGAATATGAGGTTCATGTTCTGGATCGCCTGACCTGCCGCGCCCTTGACCATGTTGTCGATGGCGGAGATGGCGATCAGTGTGCCGGTGCGATCGTCGAAGTGGAGAGAAATATCGCAGAAATTCGAGCAGCGCACGTTCTTCACATCCGCGACGCGCCCCGCCGGGAGCAGGCGGATGAAGTATTCGTTTTCATACATGGACTGGTACGCGGAGAGGATCTGATCCTTCGTGACGCCCGGACGGATCCGCGCGTAGCAGGTGGCAAGGATGCCGCGGTTGATCGGGAGCAGGTGCGGCACAAAGGTGAGCTTCACCGGCGCGCCCGCAAGGTGGGAGAGCGTCTGCTCCATCTCGGGGGTATGCCTGTGCGCCGCGACTTTATAGGCGGAAAAGCCCTCGTTCAGATCCGGATAGTGGGTGTTCTGGGTGGGCTTGCGTCCCGCGCCCGTCACACCGGATTTGCAGTCGGCCACGATCCCGGCAGTTTCGATGAGGCCGTTTTTGATTGCCGGAGCCAGCGCGAGCGGCACAGCCGTCGTATAGCAGCCCGGGTTCGCAATCAGGCGCTTGCCGGAAATCTTTTCGCGGAACAGCTCCGGCAGGCCGTACACCGCCTGCTCATGAAGAGCCTTGTCTTTGAATTCGCCGCCGTACCATGTTTTATAATCGTCCTCGCTCTCCAGGCGGAAATCCGCGCCCAGATCGATGAACGCCTTGCCCTTGGAGATGCACTCCGCCGCGAGATCCTGCGAAAGCCCGTGCGGCAGGGCGGCAAAAATCACGTCGGATGCTTCAACGACCTCCTCCTGCGTGCCGCAGGGAAGATCGCAGAGATGGTAGTAAGCGGGATATACGTCGCTGAGCGCCTTTCCCTCAAAGCTGACCGAGCTGATCGCCGCGATCTCCGCCTGCGGATGTCCCAGCAGGAGCCGCACAAGCTCCGCGCCCGCGTAGCCCGTCGCGCCGACGATGCCGGCTTTTATTTTCTGTTCCATGATAATACCCTCCATCCGGCCAGCGGCCTTATTTCAGCAGGGAAAGGATCCTGCCCGCCTGCGCTTCCACGTTCTCCGGGGCAGGCCCGCCCAGCACCTTTCTGTTATTGACACAGCGATCCAGCGAGATCGCGTCGTATACGCCCTCGTCAAACGCGGGGCAGATTTCCTGGTATTCCGAAAGCGGGAGCGTCTCGAGCGTCAGGCCCTTTTCGATGCACCGCGCCACGAGCGTCCCGGTGATTTTGTAGGCGTCGCGGAACGGCAGTCCCTTGGCGTCGACGAGATAATCGGCGCAGTCGGTCGCGTTGATGAAGCCCTTGGCCGCCGCATGGCGCATATTTTCCGGGAGAACCTTCATCGTGTCGATCATCGGGATGAACGCGGTCAGGCACATTTTCAGCGTATCGACGGCGTCGAAAATGGCCTCCTTATCCTCCTGCATATCCTTGTTGTACGCGAGGGGCAGTCCCTTGAGCACCGTCAGGAGCGTCATCAGATCGCCGAATACGCGCCCCGATTTCCCGCGGACAAGCTCCGCGATGTCGGGATTCTTCTTCTGCGGCATGATGCTCGAGCCCGTGGAGAACGCATCGTCCAGCTCGATGAATTTGAACTCCCACGAGCACCAGAGGATGATCTCCTCCGAGAAGCGCGACAGGTGCACCATCGCCAGCGAAATGGCGCAGGCAAGCTCCACACAGAAATCGCGGTCCGCCACGCCGTCGAGGCTGTTCTGCGTGACGGCGGAGAAGCCGAGCAGCTTTGCCGTCAGTTCGCGATCGAGCGGATACGTCGTGCCGGCCAGCGCGCACGATCCGAGCGGCATACTGTCCATGCGCTTCGCGGCGTCCTCAAGACGGCCCACATCGCGCAGGAGCATCTCCGCATAGGCCAGAAGGTGGTGGCCGAAGGTGATCGGCTGCGCGCGCTGCAAATGCGTGTAGCCCGGCATCACGTCGCCCTTGTGCAGCAGCGCCTTGCGGCACAGCACGGCGATCAGTTCCCTGAGCTGGCCTGTGAGGGCGGCACATTCCTTTTTCAGGTACAGGCGGATGTCCAGCGCCACCTGATCGTTGCGGCTGCGGGCGGTGTGCAGGCGCTTTCCGGAATCGCCGAGGCGCGCGGTGAGCTCGCCCTCGATGAACGTGTGGATATCCTCCGCATTCGGATCGATGGAAAGCTTTCCGCTGTCGATATCGCTTCGGATCTCCTCCAGACCGGCGCAGATCCTGTCGGCCTCATCCTTCGGCAGGATCCCGCTTGCGCCGAGCATTGTGGCGTGGGCGATGCTGCCCTCGATATCCTCCCGGTACATCCGGCTGTCAAAGGAAATAGACGAATTAAAGTCGTTTGTTTTCTGGTCGATTTCTTTTTGGAAGCGTCCTGCCCAAAGTTTCACGTTACCATCCTCCAGCTGTTACTCTATCAGGAAAGGATTCGGGGCGAACGCAAACGGTTCGCCCCTCACCACTCGGAACGGGATCCCCGTTCCCCCGGCAGGGCCCTGCGCCCCGCCGTTTTCCGCGGCCGCCCCGGTTTCCCGCCGGGACGGATGTTTTTTATATGAGATCTCTCCTGAATCAATAGCCCTTTTTCTTGGCCTGCACCTTGGTGGGGAGACCGAACAGGTTGATGAATCCGGCGGAATCGGCCTGGTTGTAGACCTCCTCCTCGCCGAAGGTGGCGATTTCCTCGTCGTACAGGGAGTACGGGGAGGTGGTGCCGGCGTCGATGATATTGCCCTTGTACAGCTTCAGCTTGACGTCGCCGGTGACGGTCTGCTGGGTGCTGTCCACGAACGCGGAGAGCGCCTCGCGCAGCGGGCTGAACCACTGGCCGAAGTATACCAGCTCCGCGAAACGGATCGCGACCTGCTGCTTGTAGTGATAGGTGTCTCTGTCGAGGCAGAGCTCCTCGAGCTTGTTGTGCGCGTGGTAGAGGATCGCGCCGCCGGGAGTCTCGTAAACGCCTCTGGACTTCATGCCGACGAGACGGTTCTCGACCATATCCACGATGCCCACGCCGTTTTCGCCGCCGAGCTTGTTGAGCTTCTCCACGATTTCGACTGCGCCCATCTTCTCGCCGTCGATGGCAACCGGGATGCCCTTCTCAAAGGAGATCGTCACATAGGTGGGCTTATCGGGAGCCTTTTCCGGGGACACGCCGAGCTCGAGGATCTCGTCGTACTTCGGCTCGTTGTTCGGATCCTCCAGATCCAGGCCCTCGTGGGAGAGGTGCCACAGGTTCTTATCCTTGGAATAGCTTGTCTCCCTCGTAATCTTCAGCGGGATATTGTGCGCTTCCGCGTAGTCGATTTCCTCATCTCTGGACTTGATGCTCCACTCGCGCCACGGAGCGATGATCTTCATATCCGGAGCGAACGCCTTGATCGCCAGCTCAAAACGGACCTGATCGTTGCCCTTACCGGTGCAGCCGTGGCAGATAGCGTCGGCGCCCTCGGCCTTGGCGATCTCCACGATTCTCTTGGCGATGATCGGACGCGCGAACGACGTGCCGAGCAGGTAGCTGTTCTCATACACTGCGCCAGCCTTGAGGGTCGGCCAGATGTAGTCCTCGACGAACTCCTTTTTCAGGTCTGCGATATACAGCTTGGAAGCGCCGGTCTTTTTGGCTTTTTCCTCCAGACCTTCGAGCTCGGAGCCCTGTCCCACGTCAGCGGAAACGGCGATCACCTCGCAGTTATCGTAGTTCTCCTTGAGCCACGGGATGATGATGGACGTATCCAGACCGCCGGAATATGCCAACACTACTTTTTTTACTTTATTCATAATGATACAATCTCCTTTTCCGCCGGCCTGCGGGACGCCCTGGCCGGAGCGTTTTCGTTTACAGGTGATGTGTTTAATTATACATCACTTTTTCTAAATTTCAAGTCAAACTTGAATAAATATCCAATTTATCCCTTTTGGATAAAACCTCCGCGGAAATATGGCAAATCCTATTTCTTTTCACAACGAAAATCCCAATTTCCGCCAGCATTTCTCTGTTTTCCGTTCAGCAGCGGCTGTCCCCGCTTTTCCTTATCCCGTCCTGCCGGGAAATTTTCCACTGCATATTCATCGTATAAAACCGGGCGGTTCTTTGAATATTATTCATATTTTTGCATATCTATTCTTTTCGTGCCCTCCGGTTATCTGCCAGGATTCCCTTGTAAAATATCCGGCGCTCCATTATAATGGGATCGAAAAACTGATATTCCATTACAGGGAGGAATTTTTATGCTGAAAGAAATCCGCAAAGAGGATCTGCAGCTGAATCCTTTTACCGAAATCGGCAAGGGATGGATGCTTATCTGCGCAGGCGGCGCTGACAAACACAACGCGATGACTGCCAGCTGGGGCGGACTTGGCGTGATGTGGGGCAAGGATGTATCCTTTATTGTGGTGCGTCCGCAGCGGTACACTTTGGAATTTATCGACCAGCAGGAGTATTATTCGCTCAACTTCTTTGCGCCGGAGCACAAGCCTGCTCTGTCGTATTTTGGCGCACATTCTGGGCGTGACGGCGATAAGGATGCCGCCACCGGCCTGACTGCTGCATTTGACGCGCAGGCGCCCTATTACAAGGAAGCGAAGCTCGTCCTGATCTGCCGCAAGCTGCACCGCCAGCAGCTCGATCCCAAATGCTTCCTGGATCCGGAAATCGATCCGAAGTGGTACCCCGACAAGGATTACCACTATGAAATCTTCGGCGAAATCGTAAAGGTATTGCAGGCCTGAGGCAAGCCGCGCGGCCATTATTTTCGCCCTGTCTGGGCACGCACCCAGTTTGAAGCTTTCGGCTTCACCGAGTTGGGATTTTTCGCCCTGCTCCGGGCGGGGCGGAGTATTTGAAGCCGCAGGCTTCACCAAACTAAAGGCTTTGTGCCTTGCCATAGTAGAAAACGTGTTTTAAAGCCTAACGCTTTATTGTTTTTGATCTATCGGACCTGCGAGGTCCCGGCGTTGGGGGCGGCTCAGGCCGCGCCCCCAAACCCCTGCCGGCCCCATCTTTTCTTATGGAAGAAAAGATGGAAAAAGACCATTTAAGGGGGACTCCTGTCCCCCTTAAAAATCCCCCTGCTGGGGAGCCCTCTGGCCGTGTCCCCAGACCCCACGGCCGGATTCCTCGGTGGTAACAGCAAGCGTATTGAGAGCCAAAGGGTGCGCTCTTGTTACCGGAAAAACTCTGCGCCTGATAATGCTCTTATGTCATCGCACAACTGCCCGGCAAGCTGTTTCGCTTATTTCG
>DVHF01000002.1 GCA_018712265.1 Candidatus Gallacutalibacter pullicola | reverse complement strand
GCTTAGATGCCCGCGTTTGTGGTGCTCTGTGGACATTATACCATATTCCTAACCAGTCTGCCACCGCGACACAGTACCCGCGGCAACAGTATTTCAGCGACCGGAGGGAGCGATCCGCGGTTTGCTCACCGCAGGTGCGTCAAGGCTTAGCCTTGCGCGACAGAGTATTTTGAGTTACTAGAAATTCAGCGGAGGTCACGACGCGCGGCGCGTTCTGCCCGCCGCAGGCGTTTTATGTTCAGGAAATCTTTACAAGGACGCCACAAACTGCTACAATAGAAAGGAAAACATCAAAAAATGTATCCCTAAACTGCACGGCACTGGAAAATGCCGACGGAAACCCTGTGGATACTGAACCACAAAGGAGAACTCTTTTACTATGGATTACGCAAAAATCGCATTGGAAAAACATCGTGAATGGAAAGGCAAGCTGCGCATCGACCCCGTTTGCCCGTTGGAAACAAAAGGCGATCTGTCTGTTGCATATACGCCCGGCGTCGCTGCTCCCTGCCTCGAAATCAGTAAGGATGTGGATAAATCCTACGAGTACACTGGCCGCGGGAATCTTGTTGCCGTCGTTACCGACGGAACCGCGGTGCTCGGTCTGGGCGATATCGGTCCGGAAGCCGGTATGCCTGTGATGGAGGGCAAATGCGCCCTGTTCAAGAGCTTCGCCGGCATCGATGCGTTCCCGATCTGCATCCGCTCCAAGGATACAGACGAGATCGTCCGCACGGTTGAGCTGATCGCCGGATCCTTCGGCGGGATCAATCTGGAGGATATTTCCGCGCCGCGCTGCTTCGAAATCGAACGCCGCCTGCGCGAATCGCTCGACATCCCTGTTTTCCATGACGATCAGCACGGTACGGCTGTTGTTTCGGCTGCCGGTATCATCAACGCGCTGCGCGTGGTGGGCAAAAAGCCGGAGGACTGCAAGGCTGTTGTCAACGGCGCGGGGGCTGCCGGGATTTCCTGCGCCCGTCTGCTGCTGGCGCTCGGCATGAAAAATATTATCCTGTGCGACAGGAAGGGCGCTATCGTGGATGGCGCTGAGGGCCTGACCGCCGCAAAGCAGTCCATCGCAGAGATTACGAACCCGAACCACGAGTCCGGTACGCTTGCCGATGTGATCCGCGGCGCGGACGTCTTCCTCGGCGTGTCGGCTCCGGGCGTGCTCAAGCCCGAGATGGTGCAGTCGATGGCTGCTGACGCGATCGTATTCGCGTGCGCCAATCCGACCCCGGAGATCTTCCCGGACGAGGCAAAAGCCGCCGGCGCGAAGGTCGTGGGGACAGGCCGCTCCGACTATCCCAACCAGATCAACAACGTTCTGGCATTCCCGGGGATTTTCCGCGGCGCGCTCGATGTGCGTGCAAGCGATATCAATGAGGAAATGCTCATCGCGGCTGCTTACGCGATTGCAAGCGTCGTAAAGCCGGAGGAGCTTGGGCCGGATATGGTCATCCCGTCTCCGTTCAACCGTGAGACCATGCGCGCTGTGGCGAAGGCTGTGGCGGAGGCCGCGAAGAAGTCCGGCGTTGCCCGTATTTAAAAAACACACCGTCCGGCGGTACGCAATTCGTGCTGCCGGACGGCGGAAAAAGGAGACCAAAAGGAAATGAGCAAGCATACGAAAGCTGCGGGGACAGCAGGCGGAGAGGATCGCCGCGTATCCCTGTTTGAGGGCGTAATCGACGGCTGCTCCCTTGCGATAGGCGAGCTGGACGAGGAGAAGGCCCGCGAGGTATGCCAGTGGAAATATGACGGCGATTATGCCGTATATAATCTCTCCAACTGGCAGACCGCTAAATTCCTGCACCACGGCATCACTGACGAGCGCCGCCGCAGGAAGGAATTCCGCTCCCTGCTTGACGGGGATGGCTGTTTTATCGGCTATTTCCGGCTGTTCCGGGAGGAACCGGATTCTATTACGCTTACCATCGGCATGGAGCCTTCGCATTGCAGCCTCGGCCTTGGCCGGAAGGTGATGGAGCTGATCAAGCGGTATGCGGCGAAGAAATATCCCGGCAAAAAGCTGCTGTTGTCGGTGCGCGGCTTCAACCGCCGTGCAGTGCGGTGCTTTACAGGGGCGGGCTTCCAGACGCAGAACCGTTTCCTGCGCGAAACACCCTCCGGTACGACGGAAATCTTTTTGGAAATGGAATGTGTCCCTCAGCCTGACGCCGGGTTCCTTGGGATCAGCGATACTGTCCCGGAGCCGGAGGCAAAAGGCGGTTCCAAACGAAAGAAAAAGTGATTTGATTCAGGTGTATTTGAAAAGTCTGCCGCACAGTTAAAAAAGCAGTGTCCGCTGTGCCGCCTGCTGCGGCAATACAAAAGTGCCGCAGCAGATCTGCGCTCTGCATCCACTGCCTTTCAGTAAATTTTCGGTGCCTTTGACTTATCACAACACCCTAAAATTCAATGCCTTTTCTGGCCGGCGTCCCTGCATCGTAGGGATGCCGGATTTTTTTCATTTCCGTGATATAGTCGGCTATGGCGGTTACTTCCGGGGGAGGGTTTCTTCCGGTGAGGACAAGCTCTGTTTTTTCGGGCTTTTCCCGCACCAGTCGGAGAAGATCTCCCATTTCCAGCATTCCTGCGGACAGCGCGCCGAATACCTCATCGAGCACTGCAAGATCAAACAGCGGGAGCCGTTCCTCCGTCAGGCGCAGCAGGAAAGCGCATCTTTCCCGGCATTCCTGTTTTTCAGCTTCGTTCATCCGGAACGTGAACTTCACTTTTTCCGGGCACGGCGTTAGTTCAATGCCGTCAAGCTGTTTCAGGATCCGGCGCTCCGAGGATGATTCCGACTTCAGAAACTGCACGAACAGTATTTTTTTTCCTGCGCCGCATGCGCGCACGGCGAGTCCCACAGCGGCAGTCGTTTTGCCCTTGCCGTCCCCACAGTAGATATGCACAAGTCCCATTGTTATCCCTCCTTTCCACACCTGCGGTGGGCAGAACGCGCACGCTCCCTCCGGTCGCCCGGCTTAGCGGTCGATTAGCCTGAGATGCCCGCGTTTATAGTGCTCTGCGGACATTATACCACACCTGCGCGCCTGCGGTGGGCAGAACGCGCCCGCTCTCTCCGGTCGCCCGGCTTGGTGTTCGATTGGGCTAAAACGCCTGCGCACCTGCGGTGAGCAGAACGCGCAGGCGTCGTACCTCCGCTTGGCTTGGCGGTATAATCGAGCTGATACGCCCGCGTTTATGGTATTCTATGGACATTATATCATATTCCCGACCAGCCTGCCACCGCGACAGAGTATTCAAGGTCATCAGAGTTTCAGCGACCGGAGGGAGCGATCCGTGAATTATGTGCAGGTTTAACCTGCCGCGGTTTGCTCAGCGCAGGTGCGTCCAGGGTTGTCAAGGGGGAATATCTCTGCTATAATAGGTTTAATCTCGCAGGATTGCAGGAGGAATCCTGCAAATTCTATTTTACAAACTCATTGGAGGGGGCTTTTTTCGATGAAAAAGCAAACAAGTACAATGCAGCTGGCTGTGACTGGGGTAATGGCTGCATTGGTGTTTTTTGGTTCCATGTTTTCTATCCCGATCCCGCTGCCGGTCGGCCCGGCTACGCGGATCCATCTGGGAAATATTTTCTGTCTGCTGTCCGGCTTTGTGCTCGGTCCGGTATTTGGCGGCCTTTCCGCGGGCATAGGATCGTTCTTTTTCGATCTTCTCAATCCGCAGTATATCGCCGATTCCCCGTTCACGTTCTGCTTTAAATTCCTGATGGGATTCCTGTGCGGCAAGATTGCGCGGCTCGGCGGACGAAACGCGGAGAATATGAAGCTGGATTTCCTCGCGGCTGCAGGCGGACAGCTCACCTATATCGTGCTGTACGCGGGCAAGGGATTTGTAGAAAACCTGCTGATGCGCATGGAACTTGTCCCGGCGCTGGGAATCCTTGCGACAAAAGTCGCTGCGTCGCTGACAAACGGCATCATCGCGGTGATCCTGTCTGTGCCGCTCTATTTTGTGATCCGGCGCGCCTTGCAGAGCAATCAGCTGTTCCATAAAATGAATCTTTAAGCTATACAGTTTCGCTTATTTGTAATAGGGATATATGAAGTGACAGCCATCAATAAATTGCAGGGTATCCCTATCGCTGTATTCTTTGGGATGATATCTTAAAATTTCTGATAACGGGACGGTTCCGCAGCCTGAAACGGCGATGCGGCAGCCGTCCCGTTTGCTTTTCATTTTGCAGCGAGATCCGGCTTTGTCGCGCTCGGACGCATATTCCGGCCGTTTGGGGAAACGCTATCTTGGGGTGTTCCGGAGAAATCCCGCAACGCTGTTACATTGCAACTGCAAATTGGGAGGCATATCACGTGAAGAAAATTACCAGAGAAGAATACGCCGCCATGACGGAAAAAGCGTCGCCGGGCAGCCATGTCTTTAAGGACTGCCTGTATGCGTTCGTGTTCGGCGGGGCGCTGTGCACGTTGGGTCAGGTTCTTGTCAATCTGTACCAGGCGGTTGGATTGGACTTGCAGGGGGCCCGCGCCGCTGTGTCTATCAGCTTGATCGGTCTGTCCGCCCTGCTCACTGCCCTGCGTGTTTACGATAATATTGCCCGGTACGCCGGAGCCGGTACGCTTGTACCCATCACCGGATTTGCCAATGCCGTGGTATCTCCGGCAATGGAATTTAAGGCCGAGGGCTACGTGATGGGGATTGGTGCAAAAATGTTTACGATTGCCGGACCGGTGCTGGTCTACGGGATCATTGCGTCCATCCTGTACGGGATTATTCTGTATATTGTTGGGCTGTTTTAGGAGGCGGGAACATGGCGCAACGGCTTGGAAAATATACGCTGCGGCTGGAAAACCGGCCGCGTGTGCAGGGCTTCGCCTCGATAGTGGGAAAAAAGGAGGGCGACGGCCCCCTGGAACGGTATTTTGACGCAGTACACGACGATACCACCCTCGGTCAGGACAGCTGGGAAAAGGCGGAAAGCCGTCTCCAGCAGGAGGCCGCTGAGGAGGCGATCAAAAAGGCGGGCGTCACAGAGCAGGATATCCAATATATTCTGGCGGGCGATCTGCTCAACCAGTGCATTTCCTCCACCTTTGGCCTGCAAAGCCTGAATATCCCGTTTTGGGGGCAGTACGGAGCCTGCTCTACGATGGCGCAGACGCTGTCGCTTGCGTCCGTTCTGGTGGATGCCGGCGCAGCCGAGCGGTGTCTGGCGGTGACGTCCTCTCATTTCTGCTCGGCAGAACGGCAGTTCCGGTTCCCGCTGGAATACGGAGGACAGCGGACGCCCACGGCGCAGTGGACCGCCACAGCTTCCGGTGCGGTGGTAGTGGGACAGAGCGGCGACGGCCCTTGGGTTTCGGCCGTGACAGCCGGACGGATCCGTGACCTTGGGATCAAGGACGCCGCCAATATGGGAGCGGCGATGGCTCCGGCAGCGGCGCAGACGCTGTTCGATTTCCTGACGGACACGCAGACGAAGCCCGCCGACTACGATCTGATCCTGACGGGGGATCTGGGGCTGATCGGAAGCAGTCTCATGGAGGAAATCCTGCGCAGGGACGGAATCGAGATCGCGCCCGTACACAACGACTGCGGCCTGATGCTGTATGACCGCGAGAAGCAGGACGTCCATGCGGGCGGTTCCGGATGCGGCTGTTCCGGGGCGGTGCTGTGCTCTGTGGTGCTCCAGAGAATGTGCCGGAAAAAGCTGCGCAATGTGCTGTTCATCGGGACCGGGGCGCTGATGTCCACAACCTCCTCCCAGCAGGGGGAGAGCATCCCCGGTATCGCGCATCTCGTATATTTGCAGGCATAGGGAGGACGGGAGATCCGTCCTCTTTTTTATGCAGCAGATCTGGGAGAACAGGATGATTGCAAATTCTGCCTGCGGGAATTTGTGGAAGCGGTATTATTCGAGTGATTCTGATGAGAGGGTATGGCGCAAAAACGCGATACCCTCTTGCTTTCTGTTTTATGTGCGTGGTAACATAGAAGAAAATAAAATCAAATGGGGAGAAGAACAAATGAAAATTTATGGAGACGCGCCTCAGATTCAGTTTGGCATATCGCAGATCCGGCAGGTATCAGAGATTCCGGAGTTGACCATATACAACCTGGATTCTAAGGAAGGGCGGGAACAATGGAAGAAAGATGCGCCGGAGAAGCAGGGCTATGTGATCGAAAAAGCGGACTCCGGGTATCAGATTGCGGGAGACGCGAACGGGTGTATGTATGCTCTGCTCGATATCAGCGATTCTTTGTCTGCCGGAAAGAGTATCCGTACAGGAACAGTGAATCCGGCCGTTCTGAACCGCGGAATCAAAATGAATATCCCTCTGGACGCCCGCACCCCCAGCTATGCCGATGATTCCGAATCGGGATGGCTGACGATTCCGGAAGTGTGGGAGGAGGAGTTCTGGAAAGAGACGCTGGACACGCTGGCCAGAAACAAATATAATCTGGTTTCGCTCTGGTCGCTGAATCCGTTTCCGTCGATGGTGCGCACGCCCGGCTTTGAGAGGGTGGCTCTGGAGGATGTCAAGCGCACCCCCGGGATGGTGGAAAGGACGTCTTTACTGGGATTTGGCGGGATTACAAAAAGGCTCCGCGAAAATCTGGTGACAGTGAAGAAAATCAGCGTAGATGAAAAAATCGAGTTCTGGAAAAGGGTGATGCAGTACGGCGCGGACCGCGGAATCCGGTTCATCATTGTGACGTGGAACATCTTTGTTTACGGGACAGAGGGTTCCGGGTATGGGATTACGGATAAGGCGGATAATCCCGTCACGAAAGAATATTTCCGCAGGAGCGTAGAGGCCCTGATCAAAACATATCCGCTGTTGGCAGGAATCGGCGTCACAGCCGGAGAGCGCATGTCCGGGTTCCGGGATTCCTCGGAGGATCTCCATAAGGACATCCAATGGATTGCGGAAACATACGGCGCTGGGGTAAAAGACGCTTTCCCTGAGGGAAAGGACGATTTTCTGTTTATCCATCGCCAGCATTTGAGCGATACAAGGGAGATCATCCGTACATTTTCCGATCTCGGCGTGGAATTTGCCATGAGCTTCAAGCACTCCAAGGCGCATATGTATTCCTCCCCGGATCCCGCGTTTGGAAAGGAATTTTACAGAACGCTCCCGGAGGGCGTTAAAACGTTCCTGACGATTAGAAATGACGATATGTATATGCACCGCTGGGGCGGGATCGAGTTTGCCCGGAAGTATATCAGCCATCTGCCTTTCGATAAGATGCTGGGATTTATGATGGGTCCGGATGGATTTACGCTGGGATATGATAATTTGCAGAGAAGCAACCGGCGGCGGCTGTCCATTCAGCGCAGGGAGTACGCCTATGCAATTTGGGGACGGCTCGCCTATCAGCCGGATCTGCCGGAGGACGCCCTTTTGGGATGTTTGAAGGCTCTTTTGAAAGCGGACGGGGAAACCGCGCAAATTCTCCTGTGTGCGGGAAATGCTTCCGGGTGGATCGTGCCCTTTATGAATATGGCGCATTGGCACGACTATGATTTCCATAATTATACAGAGGGAAATTGCAGTCTCGATTGGAAAGACTGCATTGGATTTGGCGGCAAGAGGCTGATGTTTCATGGGATCCATGATTATGTGCTGACGCCTGCACAGCCGGGTTCGGAATGTCTCAGCGTTCAGGAGGCCGCAAAGCTGGACAGGAAGAATGAACCCGTTCCACAGGGGAAGATCACTCCTGTGGAGAGCGCACGCCGGATCGAGGAAAAATGCGGCGAGACATTCGCTTTGCTGGAAAAGCTTCCGGAGCTGACGGGAGAGGCCCTGGAGCTTGCCGACGATTTCCGCGGGATGGCGCTTCTTGGAATGTTTTTCGCAAAGGAATTACGGTGCGCGATGGAGGTGCAGAGGGTGCTCTGGGAGATCCCCGGCGCGGATCCTGTGAAAGCAATCCATCTGTCGGAAGAGGCGTGCGGGTGTTGGAAAACGTATGCGGATCATATTTCCGCCAGATATTATCCGCACCATTTGGCGCGGCTGGAGGGGCGGCTTTTCGACTGTCAGGCAATGTGCGCGGAGGCGGAGGAGGACGCCCGGACAGTGCGGTACATCATGGAGCGGTATATGCCAGGCTAAGGCAGGTTAAACCTGCACATAGTTCGCGCCGCGCAAGGCTAAGCCTTGACGTAATTCGCGCCGCGCGTCGTACCTCCGCTGAAATTCCGATAAGAAAAACACTGTGTCGCGGTGGAAAGCTGGTCGGGGATATGGTATAATATCCACAGAAAGTTACAAATGTGGGCATCTCTGCTCAATCATACCGCGAAGCCAAGCGGAGGTACGACGCGTGCGCGTTCTGCTCGCCGCAGGCGCATGGAAAAAATTGGAATATTAAAACCAGAAGGTCCTTAATAAAAATGGCATGGCTGAGTTTCCTCGGCCATGCCATTTTAGATCCGGAGTGGTATGTATGGCTGTTGCTTGCAGAGTGCGTTGGCATCACGGCTGGAAGCAGCCGCGTTTTTCCGCGACCAGCCACGCGCCCAGCGCCGAGAGCGGAAGCTCTCCCGGGTTTTGGAACCCGTGTACCGCCGCGAACAGGCCGGATTCTGTAAAGATATCCGTGAGCGCCTGCTGGAATGGGAACTTCCCGGCAACGACAAGCTCTGTTTCGGGGGAAAGGCCAAGGTGATCCCGGGCGGATTCCAGCACGGCGGCGTCCTCGCGGAGCACTGCGCCCAGCAGGAAATTTGCCGCGCCTATGGGATCCGCCGCGCCGAACTGCGTCAGAATCCGCGCGGAGAAGGCTGCGCGGCCCAGGCCGCTGCGCTCTGCCTCATGGTATCCTGCCAGGACAAGCTCCCGGCGGTACTGCCCCGGCTCGACAAACTGTCCCTGCACGGCGTCGGCGAGGATGGTGTGATGGGTGAGCGCGGCGAGCAGCTCCCCACTGATGGTGGTCAGGCAGCCGGAGATTCTGCCGGATGCGTCCGCCGCGACAAGCTTGGTGTGCGAGCCGGGCAGCGCCAGCAGGTATCCCTTTCCGGGCGGCAGCAGAGAGAGCAGGGCCATAGTTTCCAGCTCCTCCCCGCGCATCATGTCCATATTGCCGCAGGTGGTGAGATCGACGTGCGGCACGTCGTTTTTGACGCCCGGCACAAAGTGGATCGGCAGCGCGCACACATCGGGGATGGCAGCGACGCGCACGCCTGCCGCCAGCTCGGAGAGCCCGGCCGGGGCTGTCAGGTGCGGGATCTCGGCAAGGCCCACGTTCGAGGTGATCATGCCGCCCGCATAGACGGCGCGGACGCGATCGAGGGAGACGCCGCTCTGGTGCAGCACCTGTTCGATCCCCTCGCGCACCGCCTGCTTTAATGCTCCGTTATGCCCGTCGATGGCCGTATTGCGCACGCCCGTTTCGCTTTTGAACAGCGCGAGGCGGCGCTTCTTTTCGTCCGTCAGGCAGACCCGTGTGCTGCTTGTCCCCGCATCGATGGCAATCAGGTGATTTGGTGTGAATTCTTCCATGATGGCCTTCCTTACCATTCGGCTACGGTGCCGTCCTCGTTGCGCCAGATGGGATTTTTCCAGTCGTGCGCTTTCTGGCTGGCCATGATCAGGGCGTCCTCGTTGACCTCCACGCCGAGACCCGGGCCCCGCATGATGTCGATATAGCCGTCCTTGTATTGGTAGATGGACGGATCCTTGATGTAATCGAGCAGATCGCCGCCCTTGTTGTAGTGGATGCCGAGGCTCTGCTCCTGGATAAAGGCGTTCGGGGTGCAGGTATCCAGCTGGATGCACGCGCCCAGCGCCACAGGGCCGAGCGGACAGTGCGGCGCGACGGCGACATCATAGGCTTCGGCCATAGCAGCGATTTTTTTACATTCGCTGATTCCGCCCGCGTGAGATAGATCCGGCTGGATGATGTCCACATAGCCGTCCTCGAGCAGATTCTTGAAATCCCAGCGGGTGAACATCCGCTCCCCGGTGGCGATCGGCGTGGAGGTGTAGCGCGCGATCTCGCGCAGCGCCTCGTTGTTCTGGCTGAGCACCGGCTCCTCGATAAACATCAGATGGAACTGATCGAGCTCTTTGGCGAGCACCTTAGCCATCGGTTTATGGACGCGCCCGTGGAAATCGACGGCGATGTCGAGTTTGTAGCCGAGCGCATCGCGGATGGCTGCGACGCGGTCACAGACGGCCTGGATCTTCTGGAAATTGTCGATATAATGCAGTTCCTCGGTGGCGTTCATTTTGATGGCGGTGTATCCCTGGCCGTACGCTTCGAGCGCGGCCTCGCGGATATCGGAGGGACGGTCGCCGCCGATCCAGCGGTAGACGCGCAGCTTATCGCGGCAGGCTCCGCCCAGAAGCTCGTAGACGGGCGCGTTGTAATAGCGGCCCTTGATGTCCCACAGGGCCTGATCGATCCCGGCAATGGCGCTCATAGTCTCCGGGCCGCCGCGGTAGAATCCGGCGCGGTACATCACCTGCCAGTGATCCTCGATGCGCAGCGGATCCTTTCCGATCAGATATTTTTCAAATTCGTGCACCGCTGTGCGGACCGCATCGGCGCGCCCCTCGACAACCGGTTCGCCCCATCCGGAGATGCCCTCGTCCGTATCGATCTTCAGGAACAGCCAGCGGGGCGGAACCTTATACAGCGTGAATTTTGTGATTTTCATAGCGAATCCCCCTTTAGTCCAGCGCCGCGAGATAGCTGCGCGCCAGTTCCGTGATCGCGCCGAAGTTACCCGCCGCAATCATTTTTTTATTGACGATATTGGATCCGATCCCAGCGCCGACCGCACCGGCTGCCAGGAAATCGCGGATGTTCGACTGATCCACGCCGCCCACCGCCAGGATCGGGATGTGGCTCAGCGGCGCGAGGACAGCGCGGATGTAGGCCGGGCCGAGGTTATCCGACGGGAACAGCTTGACGACCGACGCGCCGCAGCGGTAGGCGTATTCGATTTCGGTGGGGGTCATGGCTCCGGGGATCGCGCCGAGACCGCGATCCACAGCCGCCCGGATGACCTCCGCGTTCGTATTCGGCGCAAGGATGAACGATGCGCCGGCTTCTGCCGCCGCCTGAACCTCCTCTACCGTCAGCACAGTGCCCGCGCCCACCAGAAGATCGTCCCCGCAGCAGCGCAGCGCCGTGCGGATCGCGTCCGCCGTCTCCTGCAGCCGCGACGGGGATCGCTGATCAAATGTGATTTCCAACAGACGGATCCCGCCGTCATACAGCGCGCGGACGGTATCCTCGAGCTTTTCCGGCTCCACGCCGCGCAGAATGGCGATGATCCTATGCTTTTTGACCGCTTCCAAAATAGTTTCTTTCAACGGTATCTCCTCCTTTATCAGCTGCCCGGAAATAAACGCAGCGTACAGGATTATTTTAGCACAGCTGTGAAAAGAGAAGCAATACGGGAAACGGGGAATTTTGCGGAGGGGTTGATGCTGTCCAGAAGTCCGGCGGTAACGGCTGTGCAGAGCAGTACCATCATAGGAAAAACCTCCCACATACAAAAATAAAAAGCGTCCAAATTCATACCACTAAAATTAAGATATGAATTTAACGCTTTATTTGCGCACCTGCGGCGAGCAGAACGCGCACCTGCGGCGAGCAGAACGCGCACCTGCGGCGAGCAGAACGCGCACCTGCGGTGAGCAGAACGCGCCCGCTCCCTCCGGTCGCCCGGATTGGTGATCGATTAGGATGGGATGCCCGCGTTGCAGCCTGTCTGCTAATATTATACTATCCCTGACCAGCCTGCCGCCGCGACAGAGTGTTTGAGGTTACCGGCATTTCAGCGACCGGAGGGAGCGATCCGCGGTCTACGTCAAGGCTTAGCCTTGCGCCCGCTCCCTCCGGTCGCCCGGATTGGTGATCGATTAGGCTGGGATGCCCGCGTTGCCGCCTGTCTGCTAATATTATACCATCCCTGACCAGCCTGCCGCCGCGACAGTGCGTTTGAGGTTATCGGTATTTCAGCGACCGGAGGGAGCGATCCGCGGTCTATGTGCAGGCTTAGCCTGCTTAGCGGGTTAGGATGCCTTGATCGGATTCCATGAGCAGGAGGATCTGCTCCTCGCTGCCGTTCACCGCGTTGACGTAGACAAGGACATGCTGTCCGTTCTCCGCGGTGCAGAGGAATTCATAGCAGAGCACCTCGTTTTTTCCGCTGGTCGGAATGACGCAGAGCTTTCCCGGCTCCGCAGTCAGGCGGGGACTGACGCTCCCGCGGGCCTGTTCTTCCGAAATGACCGGGGTGACGTCGCGCTGGGTATGGTTCATCAGATAGCCGGAGGAATTATATTCGACGATTTCGCCGTTATCGAGCGCAACCGCGGCTTTGACGAGATCCGGGTACAGCAGGACGCCGTCCTGCACAGCGGCGAAATTGATGGTGCATTTGCCGTCGTTGATGACGTAATAGCTGGCCTGCAGATCGGTGATGCCCCGGCGTGCGAAGAATTCCTGCGCTTTGGCGAGGGCGGCTTCATAGTCGAGGGTTTCGGCGCCGATTTGGCGGGGATTGATGAGGGAAGCAATGTAGCCGCCCGCTTTCGTGACGCTCAGACGGGCGTCCCCAAGCATGAAATTGTAGGTGGGGAGATTGCCTTCCGTATCGTTGACATGGGTGATTTCGTCATGGCTCACGCCCCAGAACTTCGCCGCCGAATTTTCAGCGTTGCCCTGGAGAAGCTCGGGTTCGCCCTCCAGGAATTTTGGCGCGGCCTGGCCGATGTGATCGGAGAAGGGACCGTCGTAAATGAGGGTGGGGTAATCCTTGAAGTCATTGGCGGCTTCCTCAAAGTTATCGCCGAACACAGGGACGGATTCGTGTTCCAGATTATCGAGAAAGATTTCCGTCTGACCGATCGACAGCGAGCCGTCTTCAAAACGCTCCTGCACGCTGTCAAGCTCTTCACGGAACATCCCTGCGTATTCTCTCATAGAGGCGAGCGTCTCGTAGTCCGCATCGGTAATGGTTTCACCCGAATTTACCCGGGTGGCGAGGGCGAGCGAATAATCGCCCACCTGCGCGATGAACCGGCTGATATTGCCCAGCTCCGCACTGCTCAGCGGCAGGGCCGCCAGCGACGCCTTTGCACCGCTCGATTCCTCCATCAGCTTCGCGGAAATGCCGTTGATCTGCCGGGCCGTGCCCGCGTATTCCGCTTTTTGGAGCATGGTTTCCATATTTGAGACGCAGTCGCCCAGATCGCTGAGCGCGCGGCGGTAGGTATATTCCAGATCGGCGCGGTATTTCCCGGCCAGTGCGTAGCCGCTGGCTGTTGTTCCGCCCAGCACGGCGATCGCGGCTGCTCCCAGACTGAGAATTTGAATTTTTCTCCTGCGTGTCATGCCTCAAGCCTCCTTTTTTCCTAGTTTTGACGCGCCTGCCGGAATTATTCCCGTGAGCGGAATTTTCCAAGGCTAAGCCTTGACGTAATTCGCGTCGCGCGTCGTGACCTCCGCTGAAACTCCGATAACAAAAAATACTCTGTCGCGGTGGTAAACTGGTCGGGGATATGGTATAATGTCAAAAGATAATCATAAACGCGGGCGTTTTAGCACGCTCAACCGCCAAGCTGGGCGACCGGAGGGAGCGGGCGCGTTCTGCTCACCGCGGATGTGATATAATGTCAACAGATAGCTATAAACGCGGGCGTCTCAGCCCAATCGATCACCCAACTGGGCGACCGGAGGGAGCGAGCGCGTTCTGCTCACCGCAGGTGCAGATATTAGGAGGGAGAACGGTAGGTATATGATTGTTTTGGGGATTGACCCCGGATACGCTATTGTGGGATACGGGGTGATCCGCGTGCAGAACAGCCGTTATCATCCGCTGGAATATGGGGCGATAGTCACAAAGGCGGAGGAAAGCTTCAACCGCCGTCTTGAAATTATTTACGACGCGGCTTCGGCCGTGATGCAAAAATGGAAGCCCGACGCCATTTCCATGGAGAAGCTGTATTTCCAGAACAACCAGAAAACGGCGATCGGGGTGGCGCAGGCGCGCGGGGTGCTTTTGCTGGCCGCGCAGAAAGCGGGGATCCAGGTGTATGAATACACGCCGCTTCAGGTGAAGCAGGCGGTCACAGGATACGGGGCTGCGCTCAAGCCGCAGGTGATGGAGATGACGCGCAGGCTGCTCTGCCTGCGGGAGGTGCCGAAGCCGGACGATACAGCCGACGCGCTCGCCATGGCGATCTGTCACGGGCAGGCCGCCGGTTCGCCGCTGCGCCGTGCGATGCTCAATGGAGGAAGATAGAGGATGCTTTACAGTGTAAAAGGAACTTTGACGCATATGGAGCCGGGAATTGCAGTGATTGAATGCGGCGGCGTAGGCTTTAAGTGCCTGACCACGCTCGTCACCCAGCGGAACCTGCCGCCGCTCGGCTCTCAGGCGATGCTGTATACCTATCTGAGTGTCCGGGAGGACGCGATGGATCTGTTCGGATTTGCGACGATGCAGGAGCTTAACTGTTTCCGGATGCTCACCTCCGTAAGCGGCGTGGGAGCAAAGGTCGGCCTTTCGATCCTCTCGGAGCTGACGCCGGAGCAGGTCGCGATGGCGGCTGCGTCCGGGGACAGCAAGACGCTCACCCGCTGCGCCGGCGTTGGGACGAAGCTGGCGCAGCGCATTGTGCTGGAGCTTCAGGACAAGGTGAAAAAGGAGTTCGGATCCGGTGCAAAGGGCATGGATCTGGGCATTGGCGCCGCCGGAATCGTCTCGGCGTCGTCGCACGCCGCCGAAGCAGTCAGCGCGCTGAGCGTCCTTGGCTACGCCCCCACCGACGCTGCCTCCGTGGTCGCCAAGTTCGACAGATCCCTCCCCGTCGAGGAGCTCATCCGGCTCTCGCTCAAGGATCTCGGCAGCCGCCTGTAGTTGGGGCTCTGCCCCAAACCCCGCCAGGGGGCTTCTCGCCCCCTGGACCCCGAGCTGGGGAGCAAGCTCCCCAGACCCCAGCACATTTCCGACGTATGTCGGAAATGAAGTTTAGGATTGTTTGTTGTTTTTTACAGGTCGGGTGTTCCGCGCGGGTCGCGCGGTTGGTTGGGGAGGGGTCCCCAAACCCCTCCTGGCTGGGTGCGCTCACTGTCACGGCGGTACGCCGGAGGTGATCGGTGTTCCGGCGGCAGGGGGCGATCCGCGGTTTGTGTTTTAGATTTAGTTTGCCTTGATACGGTGGGAGGGATCTTCCCCGAGGGGGAAAGGAGGAATTGCAATGGAATACGATTTTGGCCATGAGGTCAATGAAACGGATTTTGAAAACCGCATGATTGCACCGGAATATTCTCCGGAGGACGCCGAAGTGGAAAACCCGCTCCGGCCGCGGTTTTTATCCGAATATATCGGGCAGGAAAAGGTAAAGGAGAACCTGTCTGTGTTTATTGAGGCCGCAAAGCATCGTCGGGAGCCGCTCGACCATGTGCTGCTTTACGGCCCGCCCGGCTTGGGCAAAACGACGCTTGCCGGGATTATTGCAAATGAATTGAACGTGAATTTGAGGATTACTTCCGGCCCGGCTATCGAAAAGCCGGGGGATCTCGCCGCGCTGCTGACGAATCTCAATCCCGGGGACGTGCTGTTTATCGACGAGGTGCACCGCCTGTCCCGCAGTGTGGAGGAGATCCTCTATCCCGCGATGGAGGATTTCGCGCTCGATATTATCACGGGAAAAGGACAGATGGCGGCGTCGTACCATCTGCCGCTGCCGAAGTTTACGCTCGTTGGGGCAACGACGCGCGCCGGTCAGCTCAGCGCCCCGCTGCGCGACCGCTTCGGCGTGATCCTCCGGCTGGAACTGTATTCGCCGGAGGAGCTTGCCACGATCGTCACGCGGAGCGCGAAGATTTTGGGGATTCCGACGGAGCCGGACGGCGCGCTCGAGATCGCGTCCCGGTGCCGCGGTACGCCGCGTATCGCCAACAGGATGCTCAAGCGTGTGCGCGACTTTGCTCAGGTGATGAGCGACGGCGTGATCACCTATAAAACCGCCAAGATCGCGCTCGACAGGCTGGAAATCGACGAACTGGGACTGGATGCCAACGACAGGCGGATGCTCAATGCGATGATCAAATTCTACAACGGCGGGCCGGTCGGACTGGATACGCTCGCCGCGGCGATCGGTGAGGAGGCCGTCACAATCGAGGATGTGTACGAGCCGTACCTGATGCAGATCGGGTTCCTGAACCGCACGCCGCGCGGCCGCTGTGTGACGCGCGCCGCATACCTGCATCTGGGCCTGACACCGCCGGGGGAGGATTCCCCGCAGCAGTCCTTTTTCAATATGGGAACGGAGGATACTAAATAGCATGGAAGTAAAAATCGCGTATGGAAATGAATTGCTGCCGGACGCACGTGGGATCCGTGAGGATGTGTTCGTCAGGGAGCAGGGGTTCCATAACGAATTTGATGAGATTGACGCGGTTGCGTGGCATACGGTTATCTACGACAACGGACGTCCTGCCGCGACGGGACGGGCGTTTTTGGAGAATGATGCGTGGCATATCGGCAGGGTCGCGGTGCGGAAGGAATTTCGCGGGAAACAGTACGGCGTGGCTGTGATGCAGGCGCTGGAGGGGAAGATTGCGGAATTGGGCGCGGAGAGTGTGGGACTTTCTGCGCAGGTGCAGGCGCGCGGGTTTTATGAGAAGCTGGGATATGAGGCGCATGGCGGGGAGTATTTGGATGAGCATTGTCCGCATGTGTCAATGACAAAGTGTTTGAAGTGAGCAAAACATAAAAGTTTTGCTCAAGCTTTTTCAAAAGCTTGCGACGGGGTGTGGGGGCGAGGAGCCCCCACAGAAAAAGGAACGCGAAGCGTTCCCCCGGAGAGGTGAGCAAACAGAGAGGGCGAACCATCCAGTGGATGGTTCGCTTGAACGATTTTGCGATCCCCCAGGCGGCGCGGTGTATCCAAGAACCCAGCCCTAAAAGGCTCCGTCTCTCGACACGCCAGCCGCAGCGGCAAAAAGCAAAAAAGAACTCAGAAAAAGCTTTTATTAAGTAATTTCATTTTAATGGATTGGGGAAAGGATGGTATGGAATGGATTACCGCGATCAGATACGTGAATTTGTCCCGCAAACCGATCAGGAAGTAAACGACAAGCGGATTATTCTGGAATTGATTGCCCGGTATCCGCAGAACATCCTGCTCCGGGAAAATGAGCTGGCGCATATCACAAGCTCCGGGCTGGTGGTGAATGAAAGCTTCACCCGGGTACTGTTTGTGCATCACAACATCTATAAGACATGGTGCTGGACCGGCGGTCATGCCGACGGCGGGACCGATCTGCTCGGCGTCGCGCTGCGCGAGGTGATGGAGGAGACCGGGGAAACCGAGATCCGCCCGCTGAGCGATCAGATCGTTTCGCTGGACATCCTGCCTGTGTATGGGCATTATAAAAACGGGAAATATGTTTCGGCGCACCTGCATCTCAATGCGTCCTATCTGCTCGTGGGGGATGATTCGCTCCCGCTGCGCGCCAAGGAGGATGAGAATACCGGAGCGGCGTGGTTCCGCATCGATGAGATCGATAAATATTCCGGAGAGCCGGAGCTGATCCGGGTATACCGCAAAATTTTTGGACGTATCCCGGGACTTTGCGCGAGATAACATACGCTTACAAGGAGGTTTCCATGAATATAATTTATCAGACGGCCAGAGACTTTGAAACGGAGGCTTTGGTCCGGTTATACCATTCTGTGGGGTGGGAGTCCGGGGATTATCCCGAACGGCTCCGCCGCGCGATAGAACATTCTGATTTTGTGATTTCCGCCTGGGATGAAGAAAGGCTCGTCGGTCTGGGAAATGTCCTGGCCGACGGCGGCGGGATGATCTGCTATGTGCCGTATCTGCTGGTGGATAAGCAATATCAGGGGCTGGGGATCGGCAAGGTGATGCTCGACAGGATCTGCGAGCAGTACCGCGACTATATGCGGATCGATTTGATCTCGTATGCGGATAAGGTCCCGTTTTATGAGAGGGCCGGGTTCCGGTCGGATCCGTCCTCGGTGGGAATGATGCGCTGTCAGAATGGATATGGAAACCGAGTGAAAGAAGAATAATCCCTATTGTATGGCCGCCGGACAGGAGCGGTACGAAACGAAGGAGTGATTGGAAATGGGAAGACTTTTTGGAACAGATGGTGTACGTGGTGTAGCAAATACGGAGCTTACCTGCGAAATGGCGATTAATATCGGGCGGGCCGCGGCGATGGTGCTGACGGATTCGCGCAACCGCCATCCGAAGGTGCTGATCGGCAAGGATACGCGCATGTCCTCCGATATGCTGGAAAACGCGTTCGCTGCCGGGCTCTGCTCGGTGGGGGCGAACGTCGTCAAGCTGGGCGTGATCCCGACGCCGGCAGTGGCGTATCTGGTGGGGAAGTATAAGGCCGACGCGGGCGTGATGATCTCGGCGTCGCACAATCCGTGCGAGTTCAACGGGATCAAGATCTTCAGCGGCGACGGCTATAAGCTGCCCGACGCGCTGGAGGAGCAGATCGAGGCGATCGTGCTGGATCATGCCGCAGAGCCGCAGCGTCCTACGGGCGGCGATGTGGGGAGCATCACCACGGCGGAAAACGCGGTGGAGGATTATGTGGAGCACGTGAAGCACACGGTCCCGTTTGCGCTGCACGGGATGAAAATCGCGCTCGACTGCGCGAATGGTTCGGCCTCCCGCACGGCGGAGAAGCTGTTCACGGAGCTGGGTGCGGAATGCCACATGCTGTTTGACAAGCCGGACGGCGTGAACATCAACGACGGCTGCGGATCCACCCACATGGAGAAGCTGATTGCCTATGTGAAGGAGCACAAGCTCGATGCGGGCATGGCGTTCGACGGGGATGCCGACCGCTGCCTTGCTGTGGATGAAAACGGCGATTTTGTGGACGGCGATTTCATGATGGCAATCTGCGCGGCCGATATGAAGTCCCGCGGCAAGCTTGCCAAGGACGCCGTCGTGGGCACGATCATGACGAATATGGGCTTCCTGCGTTTCTGCAAGGATAACGACATCCGCTTCGAGGCCACCAAGGTGGGCGACCGGTATGTGCTGGAGGAAATGCTGCTGGAGAAATATAATTTCGGCGGCGAGCAGTCCGGGCACATTATTTTCCTCGATTTTGCCACAACGGGCGACGGTCAGTTGACGGCCGCGCAGCTTCTGAGCATCATGCGCCGCCGGGAAGCGAAGCTTTCCAGCCTTGCCGCGCTGATGAACCGTTATCCGCAGACGATGATCAACGTGACGGTCACGCCGGAGGGAAAGCTGCATTTCTATACGGACGCGGAGGTCAAGCGCGTCATCGAGGAGGAGACGAAGAAGCTCGGCGAGCGCGGCAGAATCGTGGTGCGTCCTTCCGGGACAGAGCCGCTGCTGCGCGTCATGGTGGAAGGCGAGGACGAAACTGAAATCAACGGCGTCGCGGAGAGAATCGCGGACGTTGTGCGCAGGCAGCTTGCGTAAGATAAATCAGGGCACTGCCTGTTTTTGCGATCCCCCGCGCCGCGTGCCGGGGGATCGTGAAAAAGCATCCAAAGGATTCTGGGAAATGAGGGAAGTATTTTGAGATCGGCCAGCTGGAAGGATTATGAATTGATTGATACGTCGGATGGGGAGCGTCTGGAACGGTGGGGGGATATCCTGCTGATCCGGCCGGATCCGCAGATTATCTGGAAAACGCCCCGGCTCGATCCGCGCTGGAAGCAGGCGCACGCGAGGTACCAGCGGTCGAATACCGGCGGCGGCGCGTGGCAGCAGTGGCGGAAAATGCCGTCTGTATGGAAAATCCAGTATGGGGATCTGTGTTTCCAGATCAAGACGATGGGGTTCAAGCATACCGGGATTTTCCCGGAACAGGCTGTCAACTGGGATTTTGCGATGGAGGCGATCCGCGGTGCGGGACGTCCTGTCAAGGTGCTGAACCTGTTCGGGTACACGGGAGCGGCTACGCTGGCGTGCGCGTCAGCGGGGGCGCAGGTGTGCCATGTGGACGCGTCGAAAGGGATGGTGCAGTGGGCGAAGGAGAACGCGGCTGCGAGCGGGTTGCAGGATAAGCCGGTGCGCTGGCTGGTGGACGACTGCGTGAAGTTTGTCCAGCGGGAGCAGCGGCGCGGGAACACCTATGACGCGATCATTATGGATCCGCCCTCGTATGGGCGCGGGCCGGGCGGCGAGGTATGGAAGCTGGAGGAGCAGCTGTACGGGCTGGTTGAGATGTGTCTGCCGATCCTCTCGGAACGGCCGTTGTTCTTCATTTTGAATTCCTATACGACGGGGCTTTCCCCCGCGGTGATGGAATATCTGCTGGGCGTCCTTTTGCAGAAGCGGTACGGCGGGTCCGTTTCCTCCGGGGAAATCGGGTTGCCCGTCACCGCAACAGGGCTTGTTCTCCCTTGCGGCAGCACCGCAATTTGGGCAGGCTAAGCCTGCACGTAGACCGCGGAGCGCTCCCTCCGGTCGCTGAAATGCCGTTGCCGCGGGTACTGTGTCGCGGTGGCGGGCTGGTCAGGGATTTAGCTTGGCATAATATTTGCAGACAGGCTGCAACGCGGGCGTCTCAGCCTAATCGCACACCGAGCCGGGCGACCGGAGGGAGCGTGCGCGGTCTGCCCGCCGCAGGTGTGGTATAATGTTTACAGAGTGCTACAAACGCGGGCGTCTCAGTTCAATCGCACACCGAGCCGGGCGACCGGAGGGAGCGGGCGCGGTCTGCTCACCGCAGGTGCGCGGGCGTCTCAGTTCAATCGCGCACCAATCCGGGCGACCGGAGGGAGCGGGCGCGGTCTACGTGCAGGCTTAGCCTGCACAGGGGTGCTGGGGGTGGAACCCCCGGCAAGGGCGGGCGGAGCCCGCCAGAACCGGAAGGAGGATTTTTTGTTGATTCCATTTTTGATTGCGTCCGCAGTGGGGATTGCCTATCTGGGAAGCCAGATTTTGCGCGCTCCCGAATATGTCGTCTGCTCCGATAAAATCCCCGAACCGTTCGACGGGTTCCGGATTCTCCAGATCTCCGATCTGCATAACCGCTTTTTTGGAAAACGGAATGAAAATCTCTGCGGCTTTGTCCGCGCCCACAGGCCGGATCTGGTTGCGATCACCGGGGACATTATCTCCCGGGACAAGCCCGATTTTGACGCGGCCTTTTCTCTCGCGGAGGGGATCTGCCCGCATACGGACTGCTTTTTTATTCCCGGGAACCATGAGCAGAGGCTCCGTCCGTCTCAGGCGCGCACGCTCGAGGACGGTCTCCGGGAACGCGGGGTGCGGATCCTGCACAATCAAAACGTCAGAATTTACAGAGGGGACAGGTTCATCCATTTATACGGAATGGAAATCCCGCTCCGGTACTATCAGTTTCCCCGGACGCGCGAGACGGAGGCCGCCTATTTGATCAAAAAACGGGTGGACGAGCTGGTGGGTCCCTGCCCGCGCGGGGAATTTACGGTTTTGCTGACGCATAATCCGCTGTATTTTCCTGCTTATGCGGGATGGGGAGCCGATTTGACGCTTGCCGGGCACGTTCACGGCGGTGTGATGCGTCTGCCAAAGGGAAAGGGACTGTTTTCCCCGGAACGGAGTCTGTTCCCGAAATACAGCGGCGGCGTCTACCGTCACGGCGAGAGTTTGATGGCTGTCAGCCGCGGCTTGGGCGAGAGCTTTCTCGGCACAAGGATTTTTAATCCGCCGGAGGTTGTGAGCATCATATTGCAAAGGCCGGAACGATAGCGGGAAGTTTGCCGCAGGAGGAACGCATGGAGATCATTATCTCCATGCGGTACCGCCGTCATTTCGATAGTATGAGCGGCAGGACGGCGGAATGAGAATGTGCGGCGGAAAGGAGACCATTATGCCATCGCTTCATGATTTTATTGGACTTCTCGAGGGCTGCTTCGATAATCGTGAGCAGTTTGAGGATAAGAAAAAACAGGGGACGCAGTTCCCTTATGCAAAGCATATCAACACGGTGTGCAATGGCAGGATTGCGGATCTTCCGCAGGATTTCGCGGGTGTGTTCCTACTGGAGGAAAGCTATTATACCTCGAACGGAAAGACCCATGCCTCCCCGCACCTTTTTCTGTTTACGGAGGAAAACGGGGCGGTAACGCTTACCTCATATCAGATGCCAGAGGGGTATACAAACGATACCTTTACTGCCGGGAAGATAGAAAAGCTCAGCTTTCAGGAATTGAAGGTATCTGAAAAATTTACGCCTGCCGTCTACACGCTCCGGGACGGGGTTTGGGAAGGCGGCAGCGTCAGTATGTTTTCTCCGGTGCTGAAATTTACGCTTTTCGAGCGTTTTTCTGCGGAGTGGCTTGAGGTGTCGGAAAGCATGGAGGTAAACGGGAAAAGGACATTCGGCTATGATGAGCCGATCATTTATAAAAGAATCCCGGCAGAATCCTGCTGAAAATATGAAAAATGTTGATTTCGGCAAAAAATGCCGTGCGGGCTTTGAAAATTCAAAATTTTATGGTATAAAGGAATAGAATCAATTATGGAATATCTTCAGGCACAAAATGTCAGCTTTTCCTATGATACGGAGGAAGGAGCGGATCCCGTTCAGGTGCTCCGCGGCGTGTCTATGGGGATCCGGAAGGGCGAATTTGTCGCGCTGCTCGGGCACAATGGCTCCGGGAAGTCGACGATGGCCAAACACTTCAACGCGATGCTTCTGCCGAGCGGCGGCCGCGTCTATGTGGATGGCCTGGATACCCTCGACGAGTCCCTGAAATATGAGATCCGCCGCCGTGTCGGGCTGGTGCTCCAAAACCCGGATAACCAGCTTGTCGCGAGCATTGTGGAGGAGGACGTCGCGTTCGGCCCCGAGAATCTCGGCGTGCCGCCCGAGGAGATCCGCCGCCGCGTCGACGATGCGCTCAAGGCCGTGGATATGTACGAGTTCCGGATGCACGCGCCGTATAAGCTGTCCGGCGGGCAGAAGCAGCGGATCGCCATCGCGGGGATCATCGCGATGGAACCGGACTGCATCGTGCTGGATGAGCCGACCGCCATGCTCGATCCCAGAGGGCGCACCGAGGTGCTCGACACCATCCGCAAGCTGAACCGCGAGAAAGGGATCACGATCGTCCTGATCACGCATTATATGGATGAGGCGGTGCTGGCCGACCGCGTGATCGTGATGGACAGCGGCGAAATCCTGACGCAGGGCACGCCGCGCGAGGTGTTCTCACAGGTGCAGCTGCTCAAGAAGCACAAGCTTGATGTGCCGCAGGCCACGGAGCTGGTCTTTCAGCTGAAAGCTATGGGATGCAATCTTCCCGACGGCATCCTCAACGAGGAGGAATGTGCCGCCGCGCTGGAACTGCTGCTGGGGAAACCCGGCTGAGCGCGGGACAGGCTCCCGCAGGACGATTTCAAAGTATGAGGAGATTTCAGAATGCCAGCGGTATTAGAGACAAAAAATCTGACCTTTACTTACGGCGGGAACGGGCCGTTCCGCAAAACGGCTGTTTCTGATGTGAATATTTCGATCGAAAAGGGCGAGTTCATCGGCGTGATTGGGCACACCGGATCCGGGAAATCCACCCTGATCCAGCAGCTCAACGGCCTGCTCCGTCCCACCAGCGGCACGGTGCTCCTGAACGGGAAGGACATCTGGGCCGATCCGAAGAAGATCCGCCAGGTGCGGTTCCAGGTGGGGATGGTGTTCCAGTACCCGGAGCACCAGCTGTTTGAGGAGACGGTGTTCCGCGATATCTGCTTTGGTCCGGGCAACATGGGTCTGGATCAGGAGGAGATCAAGCGGCGCGCCTATGAGGCCGCCGATTTTGTGGGGCTGCGGCGGGAGCTTCTGGAGAAATCCCCGTTTGAGCTTTCCGGCGGGGAGAAGCGCCGCGCCGCGATTGCCGGCGTGATCGCGATGGATCCCGATGTGCTCATCCTCGACGAGCCGACAGCCGGATTGGATCCCCACGGGCGCGACGTGCTGCTCGCCCAGATCCAGAATTACCATCAGCGGCGGAAAAATACGATCCTGCTCGTTTCGCACAGCATGGAGGATATTGCGCGCGTCGCGGACCGGATCCTGGTGATGAACCACGGCAAAGCCGCGATGCTTGACGAGACGGAAAAGGTGTTCGCGCGCGGCGATGAGCTGGAACAGATGGGGCTGCGTGTGCCGCAGATCACGAAGATTATGCAGATCCTTCAGCGTGACGGGTATCCGGTGGGATCGGGTGTCCTCACGCTGGAGCAGGCAATCCGGCAGCTTGCGCCGCTTCTCAAGAGCAGGGGGTGTATTCATGCTGAGTGATATTACGTTGGGCCAGTATCTGCCCGGAAATTCTGTGCTTCACCGCATGGATCCGCGCGTCAAGCTGATTTTGACATTTGCGTGCATCGTCTTTATTTTCGTGGCGGGCAACTTCTGGTCGCTGCTGCTGATGGCCGCGCTGGCTGTGGGCGGCATGATCCTGTCCGGCGTGCCGGTGGGACAGTATCTGAAAAGCCTGCGCGCGATCATTGTGATTGTGGTGTTTACCTCGGTGCTCAACCTGTTCTATGGCAGCGGCGATCTGCTGTTCAAGCTGGGCGTGATGGAGATCCGCACAGGCGGTGTGCTCAATTCGGTTTTTATTGCGATACGCATTGTGAGCCTGATCCTGTTCAGCACAATCCTGACGTTCACGACGTCGCCCACCCAGCTGACCGACGCGTTGGAACGGATCATGAAGCCGCTGTCGGTGTTCCACGTCAAGGTGCATGAGATCGCGATGATGATGACGATTGCGCTCCGGTTTGTGCCGACGCTGCTCGAGGAGACCGACAAGATTATGAGCGCGCAGAAGGCGCGCGGCGCGGATATGGAGAGCGGCGGCCTGATGCAGCGCGCCAAAGCTCTGATTCCGATTTTGATTCCGCTGTTTGTGTCGTCGTTCCGGCGTGCTTACGATCTCGCGATGGCGATGGAGTGCCGCTGCTACCACGGCGGCGAGGGCCGCACCAAGATGAAGTCGCTGCACGTGGCGGGGCTGGATGTGTGGTCCTGCTGTGTGACGGGCGTATTTTTTGCGGCTGTGATTGTCTCGAACATCTTCCTGCCCGCGTTCCTGTAATCCTGCGGAGAGTATGAGCCTATGAGAAATCTTCTTTTGACGATCCGGTATGACGGCCGCAATTATCACGGCTGGCAGATCCAGAAAAACGCCGTCGCGGTGCAGGATGTGTTCCAGCAGGCGATCCGGCGCATCCTGGGGGAGTCCCCTGATCTCAAGGGATGCAGCCGCACGGATTCCGGCGTCCACGCATATGAATACTGCATCAGCCTGAAGATCGACAGGGACATCCCCTGCGAGCGGTTTCAGGCTGCGCTGAACCATTTTCTGCCTCCCGATATTGCTGTGACAGGATGCCGGGAGGTGCCGATGGAGTTCCATGCGCGCTACTCCTGTTCAGGCAAGGAATATGTTTACAAGATTTGGAATCATCCTGTGCGCGATCCGTTCCTGGATGGCCGCGCCCTGCATTACTGGTACCCGCTCGACGAGGAAAAGCTCGATCGGGCGGCACAGTATTATCTGGGGCGTCATGATTTCACCTCATTCTGCACCTCAGACAGCCGCGAACGAGGGGATCTCTGCCGCACGGTGACGAAATCCGAGGTGCGCCGCGACGGTTCGCTCGTGACGTTCACGGTGGCCGCCGACGGCTTTTTGTACAATATGGTGCGCATCATGGTGGGGACGCTGCTCCGCGTTGCGGAGGGAAAATTCGAGCCCGGAGACGTGCCGCGGATCCTTGAGGCCCAAAACCGCAAAGCCGCTGGTCCCACCGCGCCGCCGCACGGCCTCTACTTGCAGCGCGTCTTTTATCCCCCCGAAGCTTTTTCTCTGCCGTGACGGGGGCTCCGCGCCGCCCCCGTAGCCCCGCGCCGGGACGCAGTCCCGGACCCGTTTCCGCCCGTCTGCTGAGGGCGCCGGAGGTGCGCAGTCGAGACGGAAGTTTTTTGGGGAGGTTAAAGAGAGCCGCCGGGGGTGCGCACGGGTTCCGGATGGGTCATCCGGCGGGTTGAGGGGCAGGCCCCTCAAACTCCCCATTGCCGTCCTGTGTGCGTGAGTGTGTCTCGCAGGACGGAGTTTTATTATAAGGGGGCAAGGGTATGAAGCCTACAAATAAGCAGCCGCTGTTTATCGTTACAGGTGCGTCCGGTGTGGGAAAGTCGACCCTTTGTGAGCAGTTGTTTCTCAGGGAAAAACAATATATCGTGATGGAGAGCGACTTGCTTTGGAACAATTTTTATAATACGCCCGATGATGATTATTGCGAATACCGCCGGCTGTGGATGAGAATATGCGCTAATATTTCCCAGATAGGGATGCCTGTCGTTTTATGCGGATGCGCTGTCCCGAAGCAGTTTGAGAATCAGCCGGAAAGGGAGATGTTTTCGCGGATTCATTATCTTGCCGCCGTTTGCGATACTGCGGTCCTTGAGGATCGGATGCGCAGGGGCCGGAAGATAAATGACGAAAATTGGATAAAAAGTTCCTGCGATTTCAATCATTGGCTGAAGCAGAATGCAAATAATACTGATCCGGAGATTACTTTGCTTGACACTACGGATATTTCCCCGCTGCAGGCCGCTGAAGCGGCGCATAAGTGGATTATGGAGAGAATAGGAGCTTTTTAGTGTGGGACAGAAGCCCGGCAGACTGGATAGATTCCGGAAATCGGGTTTATCTTAATAAGTGAGTTCGCAGAGGTCCCGGCAGACGGGAAAGAGCCCGGCAGGAAAGGGGGGCGTGAAATGAACAGGAAGCATCCGAAAAGGTTTGCTGATGATGAGATGGATCAGGATGGGACGCTGGAAGAGGGGAATCCGTATTCCAGACCGCACAGCCGCGGCAGGCGCAGGACGCCGAGGGTGCCCAAATGGGTGTACCGCGTCGTGGTGATCCTCGCCCTTTGTGTGGCGGGGATGCTCCTGTGGTTTAACCGCGCCAACCTGACCCCTGAAAATATTCTGGAATGGATGCAGGTGCAGACTGTCGGGATGGGGGTAGGAGACGGGTATCCTACGCCGATTGTCGGCAGTTCTGTGGAGAAAGGGAATTTTTATTGTCGCAATAAGGATCTTTATGTTCTGAGTGATACGCGGCTCACAGTCCTCAATTCTACTGCGAGGGAGCTTGTCAGCCGCCAGCACAGCTTCGGCGCTCCGGCGATGAAGTCGGCGGGATCGCGCGTGATGGTATATAATATCGGCGGGACGGGTTACCAGATCGAGGGATTTTCCGATACGCTGTTCAGTGGAAATACGGAAGAAAATATCTTTACTGCCGATATTTCCGGGAATGGTAAGTATGCGCTTGTTACGGAGGATCGCGGCTATTGTGCAAAGCTGACGGTGTATTTTCCCGATCATACCGAGCAGTATTCCTATGAGTTTGCGGACTACTATATTACAGATATTTCTCTGAACCGCGATGGAAGCCGTGCCGCTGCCTGCGGTATCAGCGCGCAAAACGGCGCCGTTGTTTCCGCCGTCTACTTTTTCGATTTTAACAATCCTGCCGCCGAGACGGTAGTGACGTTTGATTCCACCACATTGCTGGACGTTGAGTATTGTGAAAATGGATCCGTGATTGCGGTGGGGGATACGATGCTCAGTGTGGTGTCCAGCGACGGGGAGCATACCGATTACAGCTTTCAGGGGCAGAGGATCTCCGCCTATGCCGTGGACAACGGCCGTGTGCTTCTGGCGCTGATGCCGTATGAAAATTCCATCTCGTCACGGCTTGTAATCGTAGGGGAAAACGGACAGGAGACCATGTCGGCGGAGCTGGCGTACCCGGTGTCTTCCGTTTCGCTGTATGGGGATACGGCGGCCGCCCTTGCCAATTCCCAGATCTATTTCTATACCGTCTCTACAGGGACGGTGCTCGGAGAGGCCGATTCCGGCAGCGACGCCCGTGCGATCGCCTTGATGGACGAGCAGAATGCGTATGTTCTGGGGGTGAGTGAAATCCGCCGGGCAGCTGTTCCGTGAACTCGGTGATCCTTTCTTTTGGGCGGGATCGCGTATTTGTAAGAGTTTGTTCACAGATTCTTGAGAATCTCGGCTTGTGCAAATTTCCCCTTTATGGTATAGTATAAAGGCAGGCTAAGCCTGCGTGTAAACCGCGTCGCGCGTCGTGACCTCCGCGGGAATACCGTTGCCGCGGGTACTGTGTCGCGGTGGCGGGCGTGGAGTTTTTCACGGTTCACGATTATTTGCTATTTGTTTTCAGGCGGTGTGGAATATTCACAGATTGGCTGCGATTCAAGTATTATAGCCCAATCAACTACTCAGCTGGGCAAAATGAAACTTTTCACTATTCACTTTTCATTTTTCACTTACCATCTGGGCGGAGGGAGCAGGCGCGCGTTTTGCCCGCCGCACAAGGCTAAGCCTTGACGTAGACCGCGAATCGCTCCCTTCGGTCGCTGAAATACCGTTGCTGCGAGTACTGTGTCGCGGTGGCAGGCTGGTCAGGGATATGGTATAATGTCCGCAGACGGGCTGCAGCGCGGGCATCTCAGCCCAATCGACCACTAAGCCGGGCGACCGGAGGGAGCGTGCGCGATCTGCCCACCGCAGGTGTGAGGAAGAGAGGAAATTTTGAGTTTACTTATTGATATTATTTTGGCAGGAATTTTGATCTGCTGCTTTGTGCATGGATATAAACGCGGCTTTGTGCGGTCGCTGACAGGCTTTGTGGGATATCTGCTGGCCGCGATGCTTTCGTCCGCACTGAGCAATATGCTTTCCGTTTCGCTGTACCGGTCGATCCTGCGCGGTCCGATGGTGGACAGCGTGACGGAATTTTTGGAGACAAATGCTGCCGCTGCCGCAGCCGAACAGGCACAGATTTTTCTCGATCAGTTGCCTGCCCCGGCTGCAAATCTGCTGGCAAATGAGGGGATCACAGCCGACACGATAGCCGGACAGCTTACCGGTACGGCGGCGGATGCTGCGCCGCAGATCGTGGATCTGCTCTCTCCGGTCGTGATCAATCTCTCGCGCATTGTGCTGATGGTGGTCCTGTTTTCCGTGTTTATGATGGTGGTCCGCATTGTGGTGCGCACCGTTGCCGCTGTTTTCCGGCTTCCGCTGCTCCGCCAGATCAACGGGCTGCTCGGCGCGGCGTTCGGATTGCTCAGCGGTGTGATTGTGGTGATGCTCCTGTGCGCTGTGATGCAGCTGGCGGCCCCGCTTCTGGGACAGGCCGGTACTACTCAGCAGGCGGTGCAGGAATCCCGCATTTATCAGCTTGTTTATGAGAACAATCCCGTCTATTCCATGTTTCGGGACGATTAGCTGAAAAACGGCGTCCGGAAAGGGGCGGAATCCGCAGGGCTTCCGTGGACGCCTGATAGGGAAAATCACGCCGCGTGGGAAAGAGGGCGGCGTTTGGGAAGGGTCTGAGGACAATATGAATAAAAATATCAATGTGCCTAACGCACTCTCCGTGCTCCGGCTGCTGGTGATCGCTCCGTTTGTGTATTTTTATCTGAATGATCAGATTGTTCCGGCGGTGACGATGCTCGTGATTTCCGGACTGAGCGATATGTTTGACGGCATGATCGCACGACGGTTCAACCAGATCACCCCGCTGGGGCAGATGCTCGATCCGCTTGCAGATAAGCTTACGCAGGGAGCAGTGGCGATCTGCATGGCGATCCGGTATCCGATCCTGATTCCGGTGCTGATCATTTTTGTAGTCAAGGAATTTTCCATGATCGTGGCTGCCTGTGTGCTTCTGAAAAAGAAGAAGAATCCGGGCCCGTCCAAGTGGTACGGCAAGGCCGCTACGGTGATGTTTTATATTACATTCATCCTTATCGTGGCGCAGGAGATCCTGCAGATGCAGAACAACACCCTTGTAATAGTGCTGCTTGTGCTCACCGCGGTGATGATGCTGTATGCCCTGCTCCGGTATTTTCTGGTATTCCTGCGGGTGCTCCGGTCGGACGATCCGAAGGACAGGATCAATCTGGAGCTCAAGGCAAAACGGGAAAAGAAAGAATAATTTTTCAGGGACGTCCCAATCTGGCCGCCGGACCGTTCCTCCTTGTATGATCCGCGAGGCGGCAGCGGAGAAAAGCGTAAAATTATGTTATGTTCAAGATGTCATAAACGGCCTGCGGTCGTTTTTATCGCTTCCGGGAACGATCCCCAGCACACGCAGGGTCTCTGCCTTGTATGCGCCAAAGAACTGGGCATCAAGCCGGTCAATGACCTGATGGAGAAGATGGGGATCACGGACGATCAGCTCGAGGCGATGGAGGCCCAGATGGACGGGCTGATGAATATGATGCCCGG
>DVHF01000017.1 GCA_018712265.1 Candidatus Gallacutalibacter pullicola | reverse complement strand
CAATAGATGAATTTGTATCCCATCAGGAAAGCCTTATTTTCACAGAAAAATTTGAGCACATCTTGATTCAGTTTAACGTTGATGTGCCGGACGAAAAGAGCTTCCACTCCACCTAATTATTTACCACTTCCTTAAAATTTTCCCGAGGATAACCCGCCTATCATCCAAATATTTGACGACGGAAACGAGGACGCGATCTCCGATCTGAAACTCACCGTCATACAACATACTGGAGTAGTAGCATAAACAGTCGAGATTTTCTTCCAGACTGCAGTAAACGCGCCCGTTTTTTTTGCCTGTGATAATGCAGGAACGCCGGCATCCAAGGGGGTGTCTCTCCCTCGCGCCTATATACGGATCAGGTTCCGCGTCCCGGATCGAGATCCCGGAAAGCTGACGCGTCTGCGGATCGTATTCCTGAATCACCGCTGTACATATTTCTCCGGGGTGAAATACGTCGCGGTAATCCGGAACACGGTTATAGGTCAGCTCCTTTGCGTGGAGATGGAAATCGAATCCCCCTGCCGACGCAATCACAGAGGTAGAACCCGCTGCAAGGATCTGTGTTTCGATCCGATTCCCAATCCGCGGATTTGTCTGGGCAAACATACGCCGCTGGATTTCCATGGCCCGTTTCCGGGAAGCAACGCACAGGCTGTTTTCCCTGTCAATTGCAGTGATCACGAAATCAATTTTCGTGCCGAACATTCCGCGCATCACGCGGACGGCCTGTTCACGGCTGTCCCAGAATCCGGTTTCCTCCTCCGGAATCATGATCTTTACGCGGTAAGGGACAACCACCAGAAAATAAAGCTGGTCGTGGGACTCGTCCGGCGTATCCTGGATCCTGCGCCGATCGACACCCGATACTTTTCCGGACAGCGGCGTGCCGCTGCGGTAGGAAGCGTAGATATTGTCCCATTCGCGTTTTTCCAGCGGCGAAAGTTCCTTATCCAGCTCGTTTAAATTCAGCTCATAAAAGTTACTCACGATAAAGATTCCTCCTTGTAAAATTTCCATCCGTCCCCCTGACGGACCGCATAAATGATTTCCGGATACTCCTCTGGTATGGCGCGGTGTTCCAACCGATCAGACAGCAGGACTGCGGTGTCGATTTGACGAAGTATGTGCGCTGGCGGAAGAAATTCCCGCTCTGTCAAACGGAGTATCCCATAACGGTGTTCCATATCGTCCTTTGGACGCGAAAAAGCCAGAAGGAACGGAGGCTGTGAAGCGGAAAATCCTGAGATTCGTTCAGGCGCAATCTGAAGCATAACCTCCACTGCGTCCAGCATAAACCGGTCCGGCGCCTGGGTGCGCTCCAGCGCAAGGAAACGGTCTCCCAAAAGAAAAACCTTTCCTGTATCCAACAGCTGTTGGATCATAGGTGCGCTGTTCTTAGGCCGACGCCCATGCGCCAGAAAAATGTGGTGCAGGATCCTGCGGACATCTCCATAGGGAAGCGGCCCCGTCTGGCGCAGGAGTTCCAGCACAGCCTTTTGGTAGCTGTTCATCAGCATATTCCTCATCTCCCTGATATTCGGGCGGCAGGCAGACAAGCAGATCGCTGAACTGCTGCGAGATCCCGTTAAAAATCACACTCATAGCGTAGGCAATGGTATTCCTCACAGGCTTCCGGTTCCGGCGGAGAACATCCAGCGCGGTGACAAGCGTATCTGGACTAAGCAGGTGCAGATAGCTTCGAATCCTGTCCCGGGGAAGAATAGCCCCGCCAAGGCGCAGGCGTTCCGAAAAATACAGCCGTTCAATGGCGCTTTGCAGAATCACCTGCTCCTGCTTCGGAAAAATCTCCAATTCACACTGCTCTAAAATCGTGTCGATTTCCTCTTTCTCGTCACACTCATTTGTGATGGATGGATAGAGTTCGATCTGGTTCCCATCAGTCTGGTTTTTGTAGATCTGGTTACCCTGCCGGTTTGGCAGATCAGCGGTGCCCGGATCCGGAATTTCCGGACTTTTCTTTGAACCGTTCCGGATCTGCGATTTTTGCGGCTCCCTGTTTTCCGGAGGACAGGGAACACTTTCCTCCTGCAGATCCTGTTGTGTGGAGCAGGCTTGCTTCTTTGCCTGCGGGGATTTGCGTCCGGATGGTTTTGACCGCGTTCTTTTCCCTTTGTGCTGCGGATCCTGCACATCTTCCTCCGGCGTTTCCGGCTTGAGGACATAAATCCGGTTCGGAAGGCCGAGGCCGCACCGCTGCTCATAGATCAGCCCGGCTCCGGCCAGTTCATGGAACGACGCAATCGCTTTTCGATAGCTGATATGTAACAGCCGGGAGATTTCCTCCCTTGGGAAAACGAGATATACATCGCCGTCCTCGTCCTTCCAGCCGTTGCGCTGGGAGAGCGTCATGCGATCCAGAAGCAGCATATAGACAAGCTTCGATTCTGCGGAGAGTTCCCGATACCGCTGGCTGGACAAAAAGACAGCGGGGAAACGCAGAAACTGCCCATTCACCAGATCACTCATTTTATACCGCCTGTTTTCCATATTCACATTCATTTTCTTTTTCATCATGTTATCCTCCTAAAGTTGATCGGGATTGATTTCAGTCCACGTTTCGCAGTCGATCCCGTCCCGGCGATCGGCTTTTCCTGTCAGGACTTGATTTTCCCGGGATTCCTTCTCACCTGATCCTGCCTGCTCATTTTCTTTTGATGGATGATAGGACTGAGCAGATTTCCTGTTTTCCTTTTCCTGTTGTTCCTGCCGCCACCTGGGGATGTGATCGCTGGCCCTTGCCTGCACAAGATTGCCGCTCTCTGGATGTTCCTCCGGCTCTATCTTGAAGATCCGCGCAGGACGCAGAGAACGTACAAACAACAGGGCCTGGTTCTTTGGCAGACGCAGGATTTCATCCGGCGTCATCAGGGGACGGCGCACCGATCCGCTGCTGACGGAAGAACCTCCGGTATTTCCCGAAAAAACCGAGGAAACCCGGGAGCTTGAACCGGACGTCCGCACTGTGACAAAACCGCAGCGATCGGAAATTTCCTTTGCCGTCATGGAATCGTTACAGCCAAGGAAAAGCTGGGTATCACAGTTGGCTACAATATCGAGCCATTCTGTTTTGGGGTAACGGTCGGCAAGCTGGGCGATACTCTGCACGATCACCTGACAGTTGATTCCCCGGGATCGGACAGTGGAAATCGTCTGCTTGAAATTCAGCAGCTTGCCGCCTACATTGGAAAACTCGTCTAAAATCACATTCACCTCTACGGGAAGCTTTCCGTGAACTCCCTCTTTCCGCGCATAGTCGGACAGGCGCAGGAACAGCATGGAGAAAAACAGGGAGGACAGAAAGCCCATGGAGTCGTTTTGATCCGAGAGGATGCAGAAATATGCACATTTCTGTTTTCCTGGAAGCTCGAGATCAATTTCATTGTATTTGGTGATGGTGTCCACCAGCTCGTTTTGGAACACACTGAGCCGGGAGCCAAGACCCGTAGCGATATTCCCCCAGATCTGATGACCGGCCTGCTTGAAGATACCGTAGGGACCGAGGGCCGGATGATCTGCCGGGAGACGCCGGAACAGATCGTCAATTTGAAGAATGGGGCAGGCGGAGAGCAGCCGGTAAATTGCACCAAGAGATCGCTCAGAAGCCGGCAGGAGCTCTCCTGTTTTCGGATCCGTCAGGGACTGTACATACAGCAGAAGCGCCATCAGGAGATTTTTTTCTGATTCCGTCCAAAACCCGGTCTTTTCCGTTTCGCTGGAGGTGTTGTCGATGATGATCTGTGCCACTGGCTGAACGAGGTTCCTGTCGGCTGAAATATCGCAGAGCACGTTCCATGCGTCGGAGTTTTCAAAATCCAGGAGATTAAAGGCTTTCACTGTATATCCCTGCCGCCCGAGCCAGTGCGCGTATTTTTCATACAGCTCCGCTTTTGCATCGGTGATAATCATACTTTCACCGCGTTTTGCGGCCTGTAAAATAAACGGGCTGACAAATCCGCGGCTTTTTCCTGTGCCGGGCGCACCGTATACCATGATATTTTTATTCATACCATGCAGGCTTTTCAGTCCCAGATAGCTTTCCTCATCCAGTTTCCCCATCACGGGAAGATCCAGCTGTCCAAGCGGAGCAATCTCAAAAGCGTCCTGCATTTCCGGACGGGTAAGCCAGCCGGAGGTGCCATAAGTGCCTTCTTCCAGGATTTCAATTTTCCGCTCCGGATCCCAAACAGACCTTGTTCCGGAAATCAGCCGTTTCAGCCACAGGGAGCCCCGCTCAGAAAACAGGAGCAAAAACAATATCACGGCAAGAGGAAGTCCTAAGCCCAGCGGAGAAAATACAGCACCGATATTTTTCAGCGGGCTGAGCGTGAAACCGGATGTCTCCGTTCCTGAGAAAGCGCCTATAATTTCTCCCTGTATGGAGTTAATCATCATCCCATAAAAATAGAGGATCAAAATAAGAATTCCAAACAGGCGGGAAACTTCTTTTCTGTACTCCTTTCCCGACGTTTTCATGAAATTTTCCAGTTTTCTAATCCTGTCAGATAAACGCAAAATCAAGATACCTCCCTTCTGCATTCCGGTACGGCTCTTTCCAGCCGGGATTTAGCACTGGGGAAAGGCCGAGCATCCTCTCAATATCTCCCACAGGATAAGGGTGGAGAACGGCGCGCCTGCCCCGCAGATAGCGGAGCAGGGCTTTTTCCTGTCCTTCCAGTACAGCGATATGTACCCTTTTTTCCGGAGAGGATCGGATCGCCGCGCCTACCCGCTTCAAATCGAAATCAAAGCCGATCACCAGCGGTTCCCCTGCCGGATTATACAAAGCGTCGCACCACACATTTCCTGCCGGGCGGTATTCCCCGCGCAGGATGGATTTTGCCGCCTTTTCCCGGTAGGAGGGAACACACAGGATCCGAAGCTGCCGCACGCCCGCCTCTGAAACAGGAATCAGGAAAACCGGACAATTAAAGTACCGCATTGATTCCTGATAATCGCTGGCCGTGTGCTTTGGCCCTTCCGGTACGGTGATGCGGAACAGATCGCTGAGAAGCTCCTCATAGCCGCCACGGCCTGTATAGATCACAGCTGGATTCCGCCCTCCTGTCAGATACCTTGTAGTAAACACCCGCTGTTCCGCAGAGGGGTACAGCCCGCCGCGCAGGACGTACGGGACAAACACTGTCTGAGATGTATAAAGGAATCCGGTCATACCGCAGCTTCCGAGCAGATTGGATTGGCGTCCGCCGCGCAATACCTGTGCGGGAAGATATCCCATCCCTGCGTCATGCTGAGGGACTTCTTCCAGAAATACATCAGCCCCGGCGCACTGCGCCATGAGAAGGACGGCGGCAGACTGTACGCGCCGCTGTAAGGCGATCCCGTTTCCAAGGCTTTGTTTGTCCTGCGGATAGTCAAACCCCTGTGATGACAAAACTTTTCTCCCTTCCTCAGTCAGCCGGATGCTTGTTTCTGACGCGGCATAACGCAGCCATCCAATATGAATCAGAGTGCGGAAAATCCTCCTGTCCAGAAAATCCGGAACCTGTGCGGGAAGATCCTGGCACCTCCCCGCCAGACGCAGAACCATCATTTCACCTCTCGTTACAAGCACGGTATAACCACCCAACGGGGTACATAATAATTTTTTGAAAAAATGCTCCGAAAAACGCCTGAAAACCCCGACAGAATCAGCATTATGCCCTGTTATGGATTTCCAATTTTCCACCCCTCTCACCGCCCCGGAAAACCGGGAGGATATGATAGGGCGGAAAGCGTTTCCAGATGGAATTTTAAGAACGCAGGAGCCTGCGACAGCGGCAGAATAAATACCTCACACTGTTCCTTTCCATCCGGCAGCGAGAATAATCCCAGCGACATTTGCAGTTGGTTGTCGTCTGGAAATACCATCCCCTTGAGCGCATTGATAATGGACTGGAACGGTTTGTTGTCATGATCAAACGGGCCCCGGATGCCCGGTCCGATGTGTTCCACAACAGCGGTAAAGGCCGATGCAAAAAACGGGAGATCGTCCCTCCTTTGATCGAGCAGACGGCGCACACAGTCCGTAAGATACTGTGTCCCGCTCAGGAAGCTTCGTCCCGGGAGGGGAAAATCCAACGCCAGACGGATCCATCCCTTCGGGGTGATTTCCACTTCCCCATAGGGAGGGGACAGTTCAATTTCCGGCTTTGATTCCATCATACCGGAAGCTTCCCGGTTCCGTTCCGCCGTCCGTCTTGCGTCCAGGCAGGCGTGTTCCAGCTGGAAGCACAGACTGTCCAGCAGATTGTTTTGTTTCACCGCAGAATAACTGCCGTTTCTCAGAGCAGCGGCGCATTGTCCGGCAAGCTTCATCCTTTCGCAGAGAGGCGCTAACTCATTGTCCGGAATTTTCATCATCATCCTCTCCTTTCCGTACTCTTAAAAGATCATTGCGATCCGTTGTGAGCAGATCATATTCCGATTGGGAGGCCCGGAACTCCACATTGATCCGGTTCGGGCCGATGCACACAAGCCCCTGTCCCCGCTGGCAGCGCGTGATCCGCAGGGTTTCCTCATCGCTGAGATTCAAATACTTTTGAACTTCGCACGCCTCGTTTTCTTCCATCTGCAAAACAATTTTGATCCGGCAGACGTTTAGAATGGCTTTGCCGTACTTACCGTCCTCAAACGCGAAATAATCGATCAGGTCCTGTGTGGCGTTGACGGCAATGCCGGAATATGCGCGGAAAACCTTGAACAGCTCCAGAATGAAATCTGCGGCCATCTGGTTTCCCCGTGCGCCGATGATCTCCCAGAACTCATCAAAGATTACAGCTTTCCGGGCAATCCGAGATTTCTTCCCTTCATCTGAAACAAAATCGGTTGCTATCAGCATCCCCTCCGGCAGCAGATCCTTTCCAAGCTCCGACATATCGATCACGATATATTTGCTGCTTACATCGATATTGGTGGCACCGCCGAGACTGGAAACCGATCCTATGGCAAATTCCTCCACCGCCCCGGCAAGGCGGCTGTATGCTTCTCCCTTTTCACGCAGAAGGCGGTAAAGATCCCGAAACGTGGGGGAAGGCTTCAATTTCCGATCTTTTGTGAGAAGAGACGCGTTATCCTGTGTAATACCGAACTGCCCGTACAATTCCAGAAGCGACTGATCAAGCAGACGCGTTTCTTCCTGCGTCATATCAGGCAGACGGAGGGAAAAGAAGATATGCAGCCGGCGGATCTTTTCCATCAGCACCGAATCGCCGCGGGACTCCCCCGCGGTTTCTTCCGGATCAAGGCAGGCGCGCCGGATTTCTAAAAAGTTGATGCAGTTTTCCGAGCCGGGAGACAGCTTGAGAAAGCTCCCGCCTACCGCTTCGCACGCGGCGCGGAACTCAAATCCCTTGATGGGGGCCAGAATAAATACCTGCACACCCTGCATCCGCAGGCGCAGCGCCAGAAGCTGGAGCAGGAAGGTTTTTCCCGCTCCGCTTGTTCCCATAATGGACATATTGCCGTTGCTGTATTTGGAGGAATCGGAGACATCCAGAAGCGTAGCGGAGTTATTCTCCAGATTGATTCCGAGAAAAATTCCTTTCGGATCGCACAACTCATAAGAGCAAAAGGGAAACGACGCCGCAATACCGTTTGTCAGCACGTTCCGTCTGGATTTCAGCTCCAGATCCGGATCGAGGCGTGTGAGGGGAAGCATGGATAAAAACGCCTGTTCCTGCTTAAAATCGGTACGGCGGCAGGTCATGCGATTGGATCCGCAGAGCGTTTCCACGCGGGAAATCCGCCGCTTTAATTCTTCTTCACTGTCCGCGGTGATTTCGATCAGGGTGTGCATATAATGAAACTGCTCACCGCCACGGTTGACGGCATCCTTGATGTACAATCCGCTGTCAATGGCATCGTCCATTTCCTCAAAGTCCTGTCTGGTAACGTCTACACTGCGGAACCGGCTGCGATTCAGCATCGTCTTGCGGGAAATTTTCGGAAGAATCTTCTCCTTGCGGATCCGGTTGACAAAGAAGCTCAGGGAAATCCCCTCCCCTGCTTCCAGAAATGGGACAAGCCACGCATCCGTCTGCCATAAATAGGAGGGATAGCCTGTCAGAATCACATAGGAATGGTAAACGCCGTCCACAATGACATAGTCCCTGTGATTGAGCTCCATAGACGACGGGGCGATCAGATCCAGCTTTGACAATCTGCCTCCAGCCGGAATTTCATTCTCATCCCCTTCATATTCTCCGCAGATTGGCGAGAGCAGCTCTTCCGCATTTGGAAGTTCTACATGAAGGGATGTGCGCTTATTCAGCATAGAATACAGGATATCAAGCGCAAGCTGATCCCCGTCGCTGACACCTCTCACTGTTAATCCGCAATATCCTAAATACTGTTCTGCTGTGAGGGCGTCCTCCTCCAATTTTTTTACAATATCCTCAAAATCAGTGCTCCCGCCGTCGTAGGCAAAGCAGAGAAAGAAACGGTGACTGAGGGCTTCATTTTCTGCAAGATACCGGATAAGCCCGGCCTCCTCCAAAATCAACGTCTGGCACGCTTCCTGTGTCTCCCGGCCATAACATTCCCCCAGATACTCACACGCCGCCTCGATATCAGCCCGCTGTACCCGGACAAGGATTTGAAAATCCGGCGGCGCAATCCGAAGCCATGAAAGAAAGTAATAGATGATGTTTTTCTGCTCAAACAGGTTTTTCATACGGTAGTTGGTGGGGAAGATCTCCAGCAGCTTGACGTATTTCCCGTCCGTCGTGAGAATGACGCCGTTTTGAATATCCAGGATGGGAATTTCCCCCTGCGTACCCTCCGGATATGGAATACCGGAGGGTACCGGAGATTTAGACAGATTTCCAAAAATGAGATTTTTCAGGCTGATTTCTTTTCCTTTGATTTGCATGGAATATGCACTCCCTTTCCTTTTTGTTTTGGAAGCTGGCGGTAGGTGAGGATCCTTTTTCGGAACCGCCAGAGAAAATAAATACGCAGAAATGTCAGCAGGCTGTATCCGTAAATTCCTGACAGGCACAAGCCGCCGGTGGGGATAACTGCCACGGAAACAATGAGGGCAGTTGCTGTCAGGCTGATCGAAAATCCGGAACAGAGATTTACAAGAAGCAAAGAAAGAGGGACACAGAAGATAAGCCCCTCTATGGTGTTCCGAATTTCAAAAACGCCGAAAACCTTTCCGGCGTCCGTGTAGTTGGATGGAATAAACACAAGATCGTCGTCCAAGAAAAAACCTCCTGTTACAATAAATTTTGATTGGTATCCCACGTCTGGGATTCCTTTCTGTCTTGCGTCAATATGGGGAAAGCGGAAAAAACGCTCTCCGGATTATTTGAGCAAAAAGAAAGGGCGAAAGGGAATGACCCTCTCGCCCGAAAGCTGCTGATTCATGTTTTGAGAATTTGACAAATCAAAAAGAATAGAGTATACTATAAACACAAGGTGATACCGCGTCTAACGGTTCGCCCCTATTACTGGATTAAGAAGTAATCCGGCATTTGGAAGCTGGCGGGTTACTTCTTATTTTTTGGCCCGAAGATAGCTTTAGCAGCCATCCATCCGAGTTGAAAGACGGCAACGAGAACAAGTGTGTATTGAAACAACTCATTCCAACTGCTCATATCTTCCACCCCCTTCCCGAAAGAAAGAGGCAAACAAAAAGCCTTTTTCTCGCCCCTTTCCTGGATTCTGAAAAGAATGTATGGGAGGCGAACCGCCATAACGCATTAGATGTAAGTATCACCTGTGTAACACCTTTTGGTGCCACTCTTATGATAAAATGTCAGCAGAGTACCATAAACGCGGGCATTTTAGCCTAACCGCACACTCAGCTGGGCGGAGGTACGACGCCTGCGCGTTCTGCTCACCGCAGGTGTACTATATTTTGACATGATTTGCAAGCCGCCTGCTTCCAGGCGGCTTTTTCAGTTATAAAAATCCATAGGGTTTTGCGGAATCCCGTCCTGCCGGATCTCGAAATGGCAGTGCGGCCCGCTGGAATCTCCGGTACTTCCTACATAAGCTATCACCTGTCCTTTCACCACGGTATCTCCAACGTTTACGATCACCCTGCTGCAATGGGCATAGCGGGACTGTAAGCCATCCGCATGATCAATATAGACGCACAGGCCATATCCGCCTCCCCATCCGCTGTGCACGGCGGTAGAAACTGTTCCATCCGCTGCGGCAACAATCGGCTGACCGTTTATCCCCGCGCCTCCAATATCAATCCCCTTGTGTTCCCGCCCATCTCCCCACTGAGAGGTAAGCTTTGTAAATCCCGGAACCGGCCATTCCAGTTTACCCGCGGGGGTATAATACCGAAGAACGTGCAGTACATATTGTGGATCGCCGTATCCGGAAACACCAAGTTCCTCCTGTTTCAATTTGGAAAACTCCGCGGCGTTTTCCTGAGAATATCCGCCGTAATTTTCAAGCGCCCAGTTTATGTACCCGCCGCCGAAATTGTATCCCTGCAAGGCAAGCGACAGGCTCTGCGTATCTTCCGGCGAGGTGCAGCCGGCTCCGCGGAGACAGCTTGCCAGATACTTTATTCCGATCTCTATGGAATATTCCGGATCGGTGATGCCGTCAGGATATTTTTCATTGTACGGACACTCGCTGCACTGCATGGGATCGCCGCCGCGTCCGCCGCTTTCCTGCATCATAACGGCGCGGATAACAGACTCAAACGCCGGGATCCCGTACAGTTCCGCATACTGATGGATAAGCGTTCCATATTGGGCAACATTTTCGCTGATCGGCTCACCTCCTGTGGAAGAATTCCCCTGCAGGGCTGTGTGCATAAGCTCCGCCCACATCCGCTGCTGATCCGGGAAACGCAGATTTTCCATAAGCTGTTCTGGAGTATAGTACGAAATAATGATTGTAACTTCTGTATGTCCAGAGGATCCGCCCTCCAGAACAAAATCATTTTCCAGCGGGACAACCGTCCCGCCGCCGGAAGAACTTTCCGTCTTTTTTATTTGGTAGGAAAAGGTTTGCCGCAGGAATCTCTTATAATTATCCTCGGACATATGAGAAAGATCATTTTCGTACAAGGCGCAGTAGATCGCTGACACCCATGTGGAATTCATTCTGGTGTTTTCATATTGCATATGGATTTCATCCGCATTTTCATCGTCCTCGATTTCTTCTTTTAAGTCATTCAAAGCTTCATCCAGAAGATCGTCATACTGCGCGCAGTATTCCTCCACATATCCTGCTTTTTGGTCAGTACTCTGCTGATCCGCATATGGCAGTGTGGAAAAACTCAAAAGATATGCGGGAAGCGAGAGGAACAGAAAAAACGGAAGAAAGACGATCAGCGCAATGACAGTGAAAATCTGCGGACAGAAATGTTTGACTGCTTCAAACGCCGCGCCGATCAGATTGCCGGAAAGATAGGCACGGAGGATTTTTGCCGCGGACTGTACCGCCTGTGCCAGCCTGCGGCCGCCGTCATTTCCGCCGTTCATGTTTCTTCTCCGGTTTCTGGGGGCTTCCCGGTCTCATGCCAGTCGTAAATCTGGATTGACCGATTCCGCCTGGATCGCCTGAAGAGATACCGCCCCGTCCTTCCGTTCTGTCTGATGGGTGAGGAGACTGTGTTTGCCCGCGGCCCCTTGTAGGGATCTGCGCTTCTCCGGCCCGTTGTATGCTCCTTGCAGAATTAGCGGGATATGGCGGACGGGGCACTGGAACCGACACTGGTTTTGATATGGTTGATCCGGAAGATACGGGAACACCAAAGGAATGCTTTTCTGTGCTTAAAGTGGTATGTTCCCGGAACTCCGCTCCGTAGACAGGCGGTGTGGGGGTGCTTCGGCCGGACTTGTCCGATTCTCCCGAAAAAGCTGCCGTTCTCTTTTCCTCCGGCGGCGCAGGAATGTCAAAAGAGTACTCTGTATCCTTCTGCAGCGGATGCGTCGTGCTTTTCCGAACATCTGAAACTGCAATTCCACCTTGAGAGGGTACGCCCGATATGGAACTGGGAGAATCCGAACTGCGTGTACTTTTTATCTGGGGATTAGAAGCAGAAGTCTGGATCCGGCCGGATACGTTTACTCCGGCTGATTTTGGCAGTATCTGATACTGCCGCTGACCGGCTCTGGACGAAACCTGAGAGGAACGGACCGTGGGAATGTTTCCTGATCTGTTTCCGGGTTTTGGCGGTGGGAATCCCTTGCCGGGAGATATGGTATTCACACCGAACCGGTTCATATTGACATTTCTGCCGCCTGGGAACGAGACGTTCGAGGCGTCCGGAGCGGCATTCATCTTTTCTGAAATTTCACGGGAATATCCGGCCTTTCCATCCGCAGCATGTGAATCAGAAACTGAAAAGCGATTGGTCTGAGCTTCAGAATGTGAATGAGATGTTGTTCCAAAACCGTTCTTCTGAACCTGGGAATGACCGCGTGCCGTATGTATACCGGTGCTTTCCCCAAATTTTTTGCTGTATCCGGAAGCTACTGTTCCGGAGCTTCCTCCGGCAGAAGCAGATCCAGAAGAACGTCCGGAAGTTCCTGACGGTGAGAATCCGGAAGAAGCCGGGCCGCCGGAACGCCCTCCCGGCGGAGAGGAAGCGGGAGACGGGCGCGGCGATCCTGACGGTGAGTTTGAACCTTTATCACCACCCTTTTTAAACAAAGATGAGGACGTCTTTTGCCAGGCGGAATGAGCGATATTCCTGGCGGCGAGCATGGCCACCGCAGCCGGGCTTCCTCCGCCGAGGCCGTCTCCGGTGATGGCAGGATTCAGGCCGATCTTTGAAATCACACTGTCGATTTTCCGGGCAACGCGGGCGATGGCCACAACAAGAATACACCACGGAAATACCAGTGCACCGGACGGCATGGTAGCCAGCGCCGATAAAATCAGTTTGAGAAAAATGACGTTCATCACCATCATCAAAATCATACTGGCAAACATCCGGATGTACCCAGAAAAGATGTCCTTTGTACTTTTCGATCCACCCATGGAAAATCCTAAAGGAGCCATCAACGCCAAAAGGACTACGATGACATATCTCTCTCCAATTTCAAAAAACAGCTTGAGAATCTGGATCCCAAGTATCAGCCCGATCGCAATCACCAGTACCCAGCTGACGTCCACACTGAAATAGGATTCGTCCGGCGGCCTGAAATCCACTTTTTCCGGTACGCCGATGAGCTGGATTACAGTGTTTCCTATTCCCATTCCAATTTCACAAATTTGCCGGCTGAAGGTCATGAGGAAGGAAAATATCAGCGTCCTGCCAAAAAGCTGTGTGGGAGCCTCTCCCTCAAAGCCCAATCCTGAAATCATGGATTTCAGCGACTGGAACGCAAGGTTCCCAATCAGCAGCCCCCAGCCTATCCCGTAAAACAGATCCACAAAATCTACAATGATGGGGACGTTTTGCCGGAAGTATGTCATATCCATACGCAGCAGCTCCAAAAGTGCGCCGCCCATATAGGCCAGCGCGTCCAGAAAAAGGCTGTAAATCCATTGGGCAAGGCCCTTTAAAATACCTTCAAGGATATGCCTACACCACGCTTCCCGAGCTGTTTCCGCCGCCCGACGAGGCACTTCCGAGCGCATCCTCCAAAGAGGGAACATGGCTTGCAAACAACGGGGCGATATAGGCAATAAAGGCGCCGATTCCGTTGATGATAGCCCAGCAGATCCAAATCCGGCGCAGCCAGTCCCAGGCATTGTCGGTCTTGTGCTGGTTATTGCTCATCTTTGCTCCGATGACGGCAATCGCGGACATGAGCGCCGCCAGAACAGTGCTGATCCCAGCAATGTGGTTATATAAATCCACAATAACTGCCTGAGCTACCGTCCACATGTCCTCATTTCCCGTAGTTGTGGCAAAAACGGGAACTCCGGAGGTCAGGACGGGCAGGCAGAATCCCAGCAGCATCACCGTCCTGTAATTTCTGACTGCTGCTGTACAAAGCTTTGCAATTCTATTAGTCCAGTTCATGCGGCGTTTCTTTCCTTTCCTCTTCATAACTGAAATACTTTTCAAAAGCGGAGACAAGATATTCCATATAAATTTCGAGCGCGCCGGGTTCCAGTGTAAGAAGCCCTACGCTGCGTGGCATTTCCCAGCCAAGATATCCATATAACAGCGTCTGATACAAATACATGGCTTGATATTCTCCGCTTTGAAAGAAGCGTTCCATCAGACAGAATACCGCTTCAAACCCTCCGGGGTGAGACTGCATCCGTTCCTCCAGCCGGTTGAAAAAGCGGCGCGTATGTTTGCGGCACAAAGCTTCGATTGCTTTAGGGACGGGACCATCCTCATTCACAAATCCCAACTCTCTCAGCCGGGTACGCATATAATCTCTCTGCGCTCCTGTGGCTGTCAGCGGCGAGATCTCCGAAAGATCTACAACAGACGCATAATATCTTTTCATAAAATAAAACCTCCTGCGAAATTTTTTGCAACAGAAAAGGAACCGGCTATGAGATACACATAACCGGTTCCTCTCTAATTTTCGTAATGCCCTTTTAGGGAAAGTATCACCAAAACACCTTTGTCGTTTTGAAAATAGACAAGCCTGTGTTCGTGGTTAATCCTCCTGCTCCATGCTTTTCGGTACTTTAACGGTTCAGGCTTCCCAATTCCATGAGAAACCCCATTCCTTTGAATATCTTTCAACAACTCGTTGATCTTCTTTAAGACAGCTTTATCCGTTGTCTGCCAATAAAGGTAATCATCCCATGCTTTCTCTGTAAAAGTAAGATC
>DVHF01000157.1 GCA_018712265.1 Candidatus Gallacutalibacter pullicola | reverse complement strand
TTCTTCACCCCCTATACAATATATTTGCGGGAAAAATCTATATAAAAAGGCTGGGACACATTTCTGCATCCCAGCCTTGAATCCCATATATTTGATTTTTTATCCCGCTGTGCTGGTGTTTCCGTTTCCGGAAAGCCATTCTTTGACAAGGTTTATATTGACCTCAACTGCTTTTGCAATCGTTTCTACGGGAATTCCCAGCTTGAAAAGATTGCGGGCTGTTGCCTGCTTTTCTTCCTCACGGCCCTCCGCACGACCCTCGTCGCGGCCATCCTCGCGCCCCATCTTATAAATTCTCTCAGTGACCTCACACATTTCGCTCAAACCTCCTTCGTCGCATTTCAGGAAATGTACGCGCTGGGAAAGCTCCCCATGCTCCATATCGTCCGGATCTGCTGTTTTGAAATAGTCCATCAGCTTTGCCGTTTCCGATCCATCGTTCACGGCTGCGTTTATATACAGGACGTGCTGTCCATCGTCATACGAAACGTTGCTTTTTCTGAATTTCTTTTCCAGTTCGTAGGTAGTATACCCAGCTTTCCAAAGATCCGTCTCGCTGACGTAAATCACATAGACCTCCGGCAGATCCGAGTAGGTTTTCCCTTTTTCCAGATAGTTGCTGTCAATCATGGAGCTGTAAAACCGGGTGCGCCGGGCGTGATCCAGCGTGTCCGCCCTCTGAATTTCAAGATCGAAAAGCCGTCCGGTTTCATCTTCGGCCAAAACATCCAGCACGGCGTCGTGCGATTCTATTTTCGATACCCGGTACTGCGGCCGGACTTCACGCACCTTGAGATTTTTAATTCCTGTCAAAATCCGCAGCACATACTGGCACGCTGGAATATCGCGCAGAGCCACTGACATGAACGCGTCGCTCAGCAGGTTATATTCTTTCCCAGCTTCTATGAGCTTTTCCCGTGTCGTGATGCGGCTCTGCTCGGTTGCTTCTGCCATGTAATGATTCCTCCTTTTTCTTTCCCCAGCTTTATCATATCATCCTGCCGGGGAAATCTCAAGCAGTAGAATGTGAATTTTCTATATTTCGTTGTCAGGAGTGTTTTCTCTATGGTCATTTCGGAGTTCAATAATTTTATTACAAGCTTTCCACCAACCTTTGCTTCTGAAAATTCCACTTAAAACATATTCTCTATCATTTTTGTTTCTCCCTGACGTGAGAAGTTTCCAGCCGCTTTGTTTCTGCTGCTATAACTTTTCGGATCGCTGACGATAAGCTATTTACTGTACGATCATCCCACCCAGCAATCCATGCCAGTATACTTTGTTCTTCCTCGGATAAGTCTATCTCTCCAAAAATTTCATTGAGAACAGCTATATGCTGGCGTTCACTCTCGTAAAAATATTTGTTTTCTTCTTTCCAATTTTTTATCTCCGGCTGAATTATCATATACTTACACCTTCCTCTCATATTCCGATAAGACAGTTTTATTGATTTGCTCTCTAAGCTGGTTATTTAGAGGTACAACGGATTCCTGTCCTTTCCGTTTGGCGTTGGCTGTCTGCGGAAGCTGGACGATCAGCTTTGATCCGGTATCAATCACCAAAATGTCGTTGATAATCAGGCTACCGTCCAGTTCCAGCATGGCGATCGCCCGGATACGGGGATCGCCATATACCGTGCGGATTTTTACATTTGTAATTTCCATATGTGCTCATTCCTTTAAGCTTTCACAGTGTTTTCGGAGCAGCTTCAAAATCTCTTTTTCGGAGAGAAAGGAATCGCTACGAAGCCGATGCCTGATAAACTTGTCTACCTGAGAGTATGTCATGCTTGCCATTTCTCCGTTATCGGGCTGCATCTCTATACCCGTCAGTCCGGTTCGGTAGATGCCGTCCGGATTTTCAAAAGTTCCGCCACAGTGGGAGGAAATCCGGAGTTTTTCATATATTGCTTCTTTGGGGGTCGGTGCATAAAAGGTGTAGTACAAGTATAAATCCGACAGATTATAAATTGCTCGGATTGTGGCCGCAATAACGGGTTCCCATTCAGGTGATAATAGTTCTTCATCGGAAAGCAGCTTGTATTTTTTATGCTGTTCCAGAATAAAATCATCTTCATCATCGGATATATTTTCTTCAAAAGTGCCATTGTCAGTAATATTGCTTGATTCCACAGATTTAACAGAATTATCCTCAGACGGTAAAGAAAAGAATTTTGCTTCTTCGTCCTGAAGCTTTTCCGAAAACTGCGGTTCCGGTTCTTTTTCCTGTGAATCCTCCGCAGGCTGCAAGATAACTGGATCCTGCTGTGGCTGGGGTTCTGAGATCATTTCCAGCGCGCTCGTCATGCTCATACGACCGGATGCAACATCGTCCATCTGCTGTTCGTCAAGCTTCTCCGTCAGAGCTTTATACCTCCGGATCTGCCGGGTGCTTACGCCGAGCAGATCCGCAAGTCCTTTCTGGATAGGGCCGGAATATTCGCCTGTTTCCTTCATTCGTTTTAACAGGGTTTCTGCGTCAGTATAAAACCGTAACTTTTGCTCGTTGGTGTACTCACGCGTTCTCAGATTCGCGCTGTGCAGCATCAGCTGGGCGCGGTCTGGAGAAAGATTGCTATATACCCGGCAGGGGATTGTTTTCCAGTTCAGATATTGCCGGATGGCCTTGAATCTTTTTTCTCCGGAAATCAGGATATATCTGGTATCATCCCGTTTATTAAGCACAAGAGGATGGATCAAACCATTCACACGAATATCCTGTGCAAGAGCTTCTAATTCCTCCGGCGTATCGTTTTCCGCATAGGGATTATTGTCTGCCGGATAAATGTATTCCGGTTCTATTGCTTCATCATGTGCTATCGTATCCAGCGACGCGGCCAAATTCTTTACTTTGGAAAGGCCCGTCGTGATAGCCGATAGATCAATCGCCTTTCCCATTTACACTATTCCTCCCGTTCCTCAAGCTGCACAGCATTATAAAGAGCTAGGATTGTTTTTGCCTTTGTCACGGTCTCGATCTCCTCAGTTTCGATCTCTGGCCGCTTAACTTTGTATCGCATAGCCGCATCTGAAAGCGTAGTAAGCTTTTCATAATTATAATACATTTCGCAGCAGTCGTACATCAAATCACAGACTTCATGAACCGGAAAAACCACGCCGTGTGCAGCCAAAAAGGGCAAATCAAATTCTATTCCGCCATAGGTAATAATAAATTCTGCTCCATCCATGCACCGCAGGATTTCGGCCCGGTGCATAGCAAACGTGTCTTTTCTGCGTACCATATCAGCGCTAATTCCATTTACCGCCTGCGCTTCCGACCAGAACGTTCTATCTTCCGGAGAAAACAAGGCGTTATACAGTGTTTTACCTGTACCGTCCAGAATAGCAACGGAAAGAATTTCATCCTCCCACCAATTCAGCCCGGTTGTATCAATTTCGACAATTCGCATTTTTTCGGCTGGAATTTTTTGGGGGAAAGCCCTCTCATACGGAAGTGCCGGCATGGTTAGTTTCTTTGCCAGCCGTATTTTTTTTGCGTCATAGTCCTCAATGGTACGACGGTCATAGCACTCATAGCAGAGATAGATGCCTTGTGAATATGGCGTCGGATAGTATAGATTTAACGCATATTTTTCACGCCGTCCACAGTCGTGGCATTTATGCTTTTCTGCATACCTGCGGGAGCTTTCTCGTTGTTTAGCCAGTTCCTCCGCAGTTTTTTGATATGGGATAGCCGCGTTTTTATCATACAAATACACGGTCTTATGAGAATTCATATTATGATACTCTGCTACTGGTTCAGTACCCCGCAATTTTATCTTTTTCAGTTCGGTTTTTGTGTATAGCTCTGGATGCGATTCTTGATACGATTTGAGTTCTTTCAGCGGTATTTTATACATCCTGTTTCCTCCCAAGCTTCTCAAGAATTTCATCTGCCAACGCCATATAATCGACACAGCCGTTGCAGCTGCGTGCGTACACGTTGATCGGCTGGTGCGCGTTGATCGCTGCCGACAGAGCCGTGTTTTTACGGATCACTGTCCGGAAGCACGGGAAAATGTCCTGTGACTGCAAGGCGTCCGTATATGCTTTTTTGTTAGCTGTGCGCTCGTACATCGTAACGAGGACGCCCATCACTTCCAGCCCGGGATTGACACCGGAGCGAATGTCCACCATTTCCTGTGCCATACAAAGCAGGCCGTGGATGGCATAATCGTCCGGGATGGTAGGAAGGAGAACATAGTCGGCATAAGTCAGTGCATTTGTTTTGATTCGATTGCCGGACGGCGGGCAATCCATGAGGATAAAGTCGTAGTTTTCCGCGATTCCCGTAAGAGCATCCCGCAGAGTATATTCCTGCTTCCGGGTTTTCATCATCAGGAAAGTTTCAATGTCCTTGAAATCGTAGGTGCAGGGGAGCAAATCCAGTTTATCAAAGCTGGTCGGCCTGATTGCGGAAGCCGCTTCACAGCGCCCCATCATAACGTCGTTGATTCCCGGCCTTTCATCGTCGTACATAGCGTAGTACGATGTAGCGTAGCTCTGTGGATCGAGATCCATAAGCAGCACATGGTATCCTCTTTCTGCAAGGATAGCCGCCAGATTCACGGCGGTTGTTGTCTTGCCGACGCCGCCCTTTTCATAGGTGATTGCGATCTTGATTGTCTTTCTCATAGTTGTCTGCTCCTTTTTTCGCAATTTTGATATGAAAAAGGAACCTCGAAAGGTTCCTTTTTGTTGACGGATTAAATTTTTCAGGTTATCATAAAATTAGTTATTGGAGCTACCTGACTTTTAATCAGGGTGTCCGGGGTTCAAATCCCCGATGGTTCACCAAAAATCCCGAATGCAAACGCGTTCGGGATTTTTACTTATTCCTTTTTCACTATTCCTTTTTCCTTATTTCCGCCTTGTTCTCGGGATTTTTGGAGGGAAGAGGTAAGAGGGAATCGGGAATAGGTAAGAAACGGGGTGCAGACATGAACAGTCCTCTTCTATCCAAGTCTAAATTCTTCGCTTTGGAAATCATCAAAGTATGCAATGCAATCAAGCGTTCCAAACGGGAAAGCGTTCTCACCAATCAGCTCATTCGCTCCGGAACCAGTATCGGTGCCAATATTCGAGAGGCATTCTATGGGCACGGTCGTGCCGATTTTATTGCCAAACTCCAAATAGCTCTGAAGGAATGCGCGGAGAGTGAATACTGGCTGGAATTGCTGATCGAAAGCGGCTATTATGATGACCATTCCATCCTGGAACGATGTACGGAACTGAAAAAGCTTTTGATATCTTCTCTAAATACAGCAAAAAAGAATCTGACATAAGGGCATCTATAAGTGCTGCGATATTCCACAAATGGCCTCCGGTTTTTGCCGGAGGCTTATTTTTTTATCTGCTGTACTGTGCTTCTCTGCGGGGCAGATTTTTCAATAATAAAAAAGTCCGTCCCCCGACAGGAAACGGACCAAAAAACAGATGATTCCGCGCAGATAATTCCACGGCGAAGCTATCACTGCTCTACCGGGCGGAGGATGCCGTGCACAACGAACCGCGCTTCTTCAAATTCATAGCTGCAAGTGGACAGCGTGATGATGCGATCCGTTCCGGACGGCGTGATATCACTTTCAAAGCAGGATTTTTCCTTTTCCTGTGCAGCCCAATCCGCGAACTCCTCCTCCGAATCAAAGCTGATCCGCCATGCCTCGTCCTCCGCTCCGGCTGAATAACCGGAGAATATCTCCACGGAATATGTTTTTTCTGGCGTGCAGAGCAGAAATTGTGGATGCTCTCGGAAATATTCGGGATCGCGGTAGCTTGTGAGGGACGCAAACATGCTGCCGTTTTTCATATTGTGTCCGTATAGGATGCTGTGGCGGTCGGTGAAATCAGGGCTGTTTCGATAATCAAGGAAGATGCTTCCGGCGGCGTTTGACGTCCCTGTGAACAGGCGGGCGAGATAGTATTCGTTATCCGGCCCCTGAACGATAGGATAATCGATTGCTGTACCCGCGCAGAAAATCCATCCTACTGTATCCGGATTGCGTTTTTGCAGCGCGGCAAAATCTACAGCGGCGCGCGCAGAACCCGGCGCACCATCCTCTGGCTCACCGGATTGCACTTCCCCCGCCGCGGACTGCTCCGCAGCTTCCGGATCGGAGCGGGGAATCCCTGCTGATGGGGAGAACTCCGAGCGCAGCTGTTCGTAAACGCTGTCCCCTTCGCTGTATTCTCTTTCGATATTCCAGAGATTTGCCAGCCCTATAATCAGCCCGGCAGCACAGCACAGCACGCCCAGCCGGAAAAACCAAGCCGCGAGCGATCTTTTTCTGTTGGAATCCTTTTTTTGTTCCATGATGCTCTCCTGAAAATTCCCCTCCCGAAGGCTTTTGTCCCTCGGGAGGGGTTTTGCTGCATATTATTTGAAATGCTTTCCGATGGCGCGTCTGCGCATCAGTGTCCATGCGGCCGAGAGTATCAGCCCGAACGCGGAAACGGTGCTCAGGACAATCCACGGCGCGGCGTTGGATTCGTCCCCGGTTTTTACGGTATCGCGCCGGTTGAGGAAGTGTGCTTCAGCCGTCCCGCCGGCGGGAATGATCCCCTCCTCGCCGGAGGCGGAGGTTTCATAGCCGTTTCGGTTGGCGTCGTTTTCCACAACCACATAGGCTGTTTCTGCCGGGAGACCATCCGCCCGCACAGATTCCCCGCCTCTGAGGATGAAGGATGCTGTGCCGTTTTGGAAATTCATATCGCCGTACTGGCCATTCAGCGGGCTGCTGAGCGTCACAGTAAACTGGAATTCCTCCTGCGGATCCGCCGCACTGCCCGCAATCTCCTTGGAAACAATGAGACTGCCGGAGGCGGTGTTCTCAATAACGCCCGGTTCTGCGAAGCTGGACACATAGCCGTCAGGAACATCTGCCTCTTTTATCGTATAGAGGATCCGAGTGCCGTCCTCGCGGGTGTCAGGCAGATCGGTGATGGTGTAACTCCATACGTCGGCGTCTGCCGGGCCGGTCAGATCAAATCTGTCGATCTCCACGCCGTCCGCGTACAGGATAAAGGTTACGCTTTCAGGGCGGATACCGGAGAGATTGTTCTGATCGCGCCACAGCTTGTCGACCTGCACATCGATGCCGCGTCCGCCTGGATCGCGGGTGATGGTGATGGGTGTTCCGCCACCGCCGCCACCGCCACCGCCACCACCGCCTCCGCCGGAGCGGATGGTGTTGGTGATAGTGAAGCCGTGATACGACACACGGTAGCCGGAGGGAACCTCAGTCTCGATGATGCTGTACTCGATAACAGAACCATCCTCCGCGCGCTTGGGCAGATCGGTAAAGGTATGGTGCCATTCGTTCTGCACGGTGTCAGCAAGATCGGGATCCGCGGTAAGCACCGCACTGTCGATCTTCACGCCGTCGGCATAGAGATCCACGGTGATGGACTGCGGACGCCGTCCGCGCCTGTCGCTGTTGTCATCCCATATCTTGACGACGGGGATGTCGATGGTTTCAAGCGTGTTGGTGATGGTGAAGCCGTGATACGACACGCGATACTCAGAGGGGACCCCAGTCTCTATGATGCTGTACTCGATAATGGAACCATCCTCCGCGCGCTTGGGCAGCTCGGTGAAGGTGTGACGCCACTCATTCTGCACAGTGCCGAGAAGCTCCCCGAGAGGATCGGGATCCGCGGTAAGCACCGCGCTGTCGATCTTCACGCCGTCGGCATAGAGATCCACAGTGATGGACTGCGGACGCCGTCCGAGCCTGTCGCTGTCGTCATCCCATATCTTGACGACGGGAATATCGACGGTTTCAAGCGTGTTGGTAATGGTGAAGCCGTCCTGCGCGTTTCCGCTGACAGAAGCCGTGTAACGCTCCGGCACGGTATCTTCGTGTATGGTGTAGGTGATGCGTCTGCCGGCTGTATTGTATTCCGGCAGATTCTCAAAGGTGTGTTTCCAGCCGTTCTGTTCGTTCAGAACAGCCCTGTCTTTCTCAGTCCCGTCGGCATAGAGCACGGCTGTAATTTCATCCGGACGGAAGCCCAGACTGTTGTTATTGTCGTTCCAATGCTTTTCTACGGGGATTGAAATCGACGCGGCAAGTGTGTTGGTCAGGCTGAAACCGTTCTGATCTCTATCGTAGCCGGCCGGGACGGCCTCTGTCACGCGGTACTCGTACAGCTTGCCGTCCTCGTCAGCCTTGGGGAGATTTGCAAAGGTATACGTCCAGGTATCCACACGATCATCCGTCTGGGAATCCACATCCCATTTGGGGTGAATCACGGTTCCGTCCGCATCCGTCTGTACGGTCTCCCAATCGGTTCCGTTGGTGCTGCGTTGAAGTGTCAGGATAAATTCTGAGACATCCGGGCGCGAATGATAGGCGTTGCCGTTATCGTTCCACGTTTTCGTTCCGGATATGTCGATCCGGATGCTGTTCGTGATGGTGACAGTATCCTCACCTGCGGTGATCTCAGGATCGGAGAACGCTGTATCCTCCAGCGGTTTCCCGCCGATGAAGAGCTCCTGAATGGAATAGTAGAAGCGAGCTCCGTTCGCGTGATAGGCGGGAAGATCGGCGAACGACGTGTGCCAGTTATTCGATTCATTGAGCGTCATAGTCCACGGTTCGGGCGGATCTCCGCTGTCGACAGGATTGCCCTGGGTATTCGGATCGGTGCTCCGGTACAGGCCGACAGTAACATCTCCGCGTTCGCTCAGCGGCACGCCGTCCCACTTCTTTTCCGCGGACAGGGAGGTCAGGACCGTGTTGGTGATTTCCACGGTGAAATCGCCCGTTTCATCATTCTTCTGCGGCTCTCCTGTCTCCGTCTCATATCCAGCGACGGGGGATTCCTCCACCTTGTATTCCAGCAGACGGCCGTTACCGTCATATTTGGGAAGATTTGTAAAGGTGTAGTCCCATGTATCGCCGGACGACAGCAGGTTTCTGAGATACTGCCAAAAGCCGTCGTCTGTTGCCGTTTGGGTCGTTACTTTTGTCCACTTGTCTGCCGGATCAGATCCCGCAAGGCGGCTGTACAGCGTAAGCTCAATTTCCTCTGGACGGTGCTTCGCGGCGTCTCCGTTGTCGTTCCAATGCTTGGTGACGGAAACCTCCACGGTATCCGTGAGGGTATTGATGAGATGGATAGAGGGATCTTCGTCTTTTACCGATGTAGTATCTTCTCCACCGTAGGAAAGCACATAGAGTTTTTCCTCAGAACCATCCGCGAAAACCTCCACAACCCGGTATTCGTACAGAGCACCGGATTCCCTGTTTGCCGCCGGAAGATTCTCAAAGGTATAAGTCCATTTATTTCCGGTTTCTTCCTCTGTGGGGGTTACCTGCGTATAATCTTCCCAATCCGTGTCTCCCTCGTCCTCCAGCCTGCGCTGTAAGGTCAGGGTGTAATCACCGGGATCGGGGCGGGTGCCGTAGGCGTTCCCGTTGTCTCTCCACGTCTTGGTGACGGTGATGTTGATTTCGCCGATGTTGCGCACCTCTGTCGAGAAATTGGAACCTGTTTCATTATCATCTACATGGAATACAAAGTAATCCCCCTGATTGATCGGACCGGTGTTGAGAGGTTCATCGTTGTCGTCCAGCTCGCGGGCAAAGTAGATGTATGGTTCGCCATCCTCTGAATATTTCGGGAGGTTTTCAATGGTTTCTGTCCATTTGTCTGGATTTTCAGTGCCGTTAAGTTCGAACGGTTCAACCTCAGTGTACGTAAAGCCACCTTTACCATCCGATGCGACTGTCCGGGCACGTTCACAGCCTGTAAGATCTGCCGGGATTGTCGCTGCCGTCGTGCGGTATACGCCGATCTCAATGGCTTTCTCCGCCAATTCGCCCATCCATTCCTTTGTAACTGTCAGGGAAACGACGGGGGTGTTTTTCACCACATAGACCTCGGATACCACATCCTCCAAAGGCTGCGGCGCGGGGCCCGTGCTGGGGATCATCAGCCTGGACTTGGCAGGATCCAGAACCACCTTGGAGGAAACCCAGCCGTTGAGATTTACCTCTTTCACGCGGTATTCTGTTTCACCCTTAACGCCGTCAGGCATATCCTTCGGGAGAGCGCTCCACAGGGCTTTCCACGCTTCATATTCGTAGTAGGGGAGAGTAGGATTATTGTCTTTTTCTCCGTTCAGTGTGACGGAGCGCAGATTTTTCCAACCGGGATCTTCTCCGCTGTCAAGATATTGAAGCACGAGCGTGACCGAGACAGTATCCTTGTTTTCCGGTACCCACTGCTTTTCTGCCATAATCCGTTTTGTTCTTGTTACAAGCTCGTTTGTCGCAGTGGTGTGGAAGCTGGAATTATTATCCGGCCCGGAAATTTCCCAATCCTTGAGCGTGTAGGATTCATGGTAGATGTCATTTTCGTGCACCAAATATTTGGAATCAACGGTTTTGCTACTCTGATAGTCTGAATCATCCTTGTAGGACGGATCAAGCTCCACAGCCTGATATTTTGTGTCTCCGGTGAGCATGGGCAGACCGTTTATGGTAATGCTTTTGTTAGAATCCTGAGTATTGCTGCCGGTGACGGAAATAATCAGATCTTCTCCGTTAGTGCTGCTGGTATAAACCTTTACATTCTGCCAGTTGCCGGTGTCGCCGCTGTCCATCTGCACAACGAAATCCACTTTCCAGCCGTTTCCGTTGCTTGGGCGGGTGCCGTAGGCGTTATCGTGGTCGCCCACCCATTTCTTGGTAACATCAATGGAAGCGGTGCGCAGGGTGTTTACAGCTGTGCTTGCGGAAATGATGGCGTTGTTTGTGTTGTAGATGGTTACACTGCCGGTCGGGGCTTCAAACGGGGATTTTTCAAGATCGTCACTGGTATAAGTATAGTCGATCTTGATATTATTTCCCGGAACGGTGGCAGGCGCACCAGGTTCCGAACCAACAGTCACGGATTTATCGCCGTCATACTTGATTTCCGTCTCAACTACGCGGTATTTCAGTTCGTAAATCGTGCCGTTATCGGAAATTGCACCGCTACTGTCAATCTTTGCGTACTTCGGGAGATCTTCAAATGTTTTAATCTTCTCCCAAGACCCATTGATTCGTCCGGTTTTGGAATCGGTGAATTTGTAGCCATCCTTAAATTTAGCGTTTTTAAAATACGTTTCCGCATTTTCCCATTCGCTCCACTCATCACTGTTATTTCCAGCTTCTCGCGCGGTGACTTGCAGGGCATAATGGACGGTCAGATCGTAGCCTAAATAGTCGGTCGTGATAGATTTGCCATCACTGTCTTTCCACGTTTTTGTGAATGTCGCGTTGCCATAAATGCTGTTTTTGAAGTCATTCATAGTGATGGTGTAAACGTCACCAACCATTGTTTCAGAACCTTGCGAAACAGTTGCATTTGCAGGCGTGGGGG
>DVHF01000016.1 GCA_018712265.1 Candidatus Gallacutalibacter pullicola | reverse complement strand
CTCTGCCTTGTATGCGCCAAAGAACTGGGCATCAAGCCGGTCAATGACCTGATGGAGAAGATGGGGATCACGGACGATCAGCTCGAGGCGATGGAGGCCCAGATGGACGGGCTGATGAATATGATGCCCGGAGACGGCGAGGATGGGGAGGATGGATTCGTCCCCGGCGGCGCCGCGACATTCCCGCTGTTGCAGAGTATCTTCAATCTGGGCGGCGATTCAGCAGGTGCGCCCGGGCAGGATGGAAAAGGCGATTCCGCCCCGCAGGAAAAGGAGCCGCCGCGCAGGCGCGGTGAGACGCATCGCAAGCGCCGTCACATTGACGCTTACTGCACGAACCTCACAGCCCGCGCTAAAAACGGCGAGATCGACCGCATTATCGGGCGTGACCGCGAGATCTCCCGCGTGATCCAGATCCTGTCCCGCCGCACCAAAAACAATCCCTGCCTCATCGGCGAGCCGGGCGTCGGCAAAACGGCCGTTGCGGAGGGGCTTGCGCTGCGCATCGCCGAGGGCTCTGTCCCGGCGCGTCTCAAGAAAAAGGAGATCCAGCTGCTCGACCTCACCGCTCTGGTGGCGGGCACGCAGTTCCGCGGCCAGTTCGAGAGCCGCATCAAGGGTCTGGTGGACGAGGTGAAAGCGGACGGCAATATCATCCTGTTTATCGATGAGGTGCACAACCTTGTCGGCACAGGCGACGCCGAGGGATCCATGAACGCCGCCAATATCCTCAAGCCCGCGCTTTCCCGCGGCGAGATCCAGGTGATCGGCGCGACGACGTTCTCCGAGTACCGCAAATATATCGAAAAGGATGCCGCGCTCGAACGCCGGTTCCAGCCCGTTACAATCGCGGAACCGTCTATTTCGGAGACGGTCGATGTGCTCGCGGGAATCAAATCCTATTACGAGTCTTATCACCGTGTCCGTGTCCCGGATGAAATCGTCCGCCGGACCGCGACGCTTTCCGAACGGTATATCAACGACAGGTTCCTCCCGGACAAGGCGATCGACCTGCTTGACGAGGCCTGCGCCTGCGCCGCGCTGCGCAATAAGCAGATGGCGGAGTATGACACCGCAATGGCTGACCTTGAGAAGCTGCACGCGCAGGAGGAGGAGCTTACCGCCGACGGGGTGGATCCCGATTACGAGAAGCTTGCCGAGGTGCGGTATGAGATCGCGCGTCTTGACGGGAAAACGAAAGAGCTTGCCCCCGCTGCGCTGGGCGCGGAGGTGGAGGAAGCGGATCTCGCCCACGTTATCGAGCTGTGGACGGGGATTCCGGCCAGCCGTATTCAGGAAAACGAGCTGAAAAAGCTGGTGAACCTTGAGGATGTGCTCAACGCGCACGTCATTGGACAGAAGGAGGGCGTAGCCGCTGTGGCCGCCGCTATCCGCCGCAGCCGCGTGCAGATCAGTCCGCGCCGCCGTCCGGCATCCTTCATCTTCGTCGGGCCGACCGGCGTTGGGAAAACGGAGCTGGTGAAGGTGCTGGCACGCGAGCTGTTCGACACGCCGGAGACGCTCATCAGGCTGGATATGTCCGAATTTATGGAGAAACATTCTGTTTCCCGAATCATCGGATCGCCGCCGGGCTATGTCGGCTATGACGAGGCCGGGCAGGTGACGGAGAAGGTGCGCCGCCGTCCGTATTCCGTGCTGCTGTTCGACGAGATCGAAAAGGCGCATCCCGATGTGATGAATATTCTGCTTCAGATTCTCGATGAGGGTCATATCACAGACGCGCATGGGCGTAACGTCAATTTTGAAAATACCGTCATTGTGATGACGTCCAACGCGGGCAGTGAGAAAAAGGAGTCTGCGCTCGGCTTTGCCAAGACGGAGGCCGACGCCAGCCGCGAACGCGCGATGAAGTCGCTCTCTGAATTCCTGCGTCCGGAATTCCTCAGCCGTGTGGACGAGATTGTGGTATTCCGTCCGCTTGATAAGGACGATTTCCAGCAGATTGCCGGGCTGATGCTCGACGAATACGTTTCCTCCTTTGCGGAGCGCGGGATCCGTCTTACCTATGACGATAAGGCTAAGGCGTGGCTTGCTGAGCACGCGATCGGAGGAAAGAGCGGTGCGCGTGATCTGCGGAACCTGATCCGGCGCAAGGTGGAGGATCCGCTCGCGATGATGTTGATCGAAAAGAGTGATGAGAAGCTTTCCGGCGTCGCGCTGAGCGCTGGGGACGACGGCATTACCATGGAAACAATCTAAGCCAAAGGGCAGAAAAATTAAAAGTTTCGCCAGCCTTTTCAAAGGCTGTGGGGGCGCGGGGGCAGGCCCCCGTAAAACAGGAACGCGAAGCGTTCCCCCGGAAAGGTGAGCAAACAGAGAAGGCGATCCATCCAGTGGATGGATCGCCGGAACGCTTTTGCGGGCCCCCGTGCGGAGAGGCTGTGGTCCCGGAGCAGCTTCTCTCTGTAACGCAGAGGGCTTTCCGTTCGCAATATGCCGGGAGTTCCCGAAAGCTTTCCGCCGCATTTTTTTGCAAATGCGGCAGGGGAACCCCTCGCTAGGGTTCCCCTCGCCGAAACAATCCCCCGGATTGTTTCGGCTCCCTTCCTGAGCTTTCTGGCGGCTAAGGTGTTCCGCGTCCTGCGGGACGCGGCCAAAGGCTCCGCCTTTGGAATCCGCAAGCTTTTGAAAAAGCTTGAGCAAAACTTTTATCGCCTACGGCATTCCCGCAGGGAGCGTTGTGAAGATGATTCGCCTTTGCTGCCCATGTGACATTAAGCCAAAGCGAATCACCGTTCCCGCGCAGCGTCGCGCGAACTATTTGGAAAAGGGGAGTTATCATGACAAAGGTAATCGCACACCGCGGCTTTTCAGGGGAATATCCTGAGAATACCCTGCTCGCGTTTCGGAAAGCGATCGAGGCGGGCTGTGACGGGATTGAGCTCGACGTCCAGCTTTCCGGCGACGGCGAGATCATGATCATGCACGATGAGCGGATCGACCGCACCACTGACGGTTCCGGCCTGCTCCGTGAGCATACGCTCGAGCAGCTGCGATCCGTCAACGCGGCCGCCCGATGGGAGGGACGTTTTCCGCAGGAGCCTGTCCCGACGCTGCGGGATTATTTTGAACTGGTGAAGGATTCCGCTATCCTGACGAATATCGAGCTGAAAAACAGCGTCTTTTGGTATGAGGGGATGGAGGAAAAGGTTGTCGCCCTGATCCGGGAGTACCGGCTTGAGGACAGAATCCTCTTTTCCTCGTTCAATCACGAATCGATCGCCCTGTGCCGCAGTCTTGCCCCGGAGATCCCGCGTGCGTTCCTGTACGACTGCCGCCTGATCGATTCTGCCGCGTATGCCAAATCGAACGGCGTGCAGTATCTGCATCCCGCCTACCATAATGTCGATGCGGAGGCTGTTCGCCGGATCCATGATGAAGGGATCGGTCTGAATGTCTGGACAGTCAACGGCGCGGCGGAAATGGAATATTTTGTCCGGTGCGGCGTCGACGGGATCATCACCAATTTCCCGGATAAGTGCCGGAAAATTGTGACGGAAAATCGGGAGGCGTGACATGAATACCCCGCGGCTTGAAACGCAGCGGCTGCTGCTCCGGAAATTTACAGAAAGCGATCTTGGCGAGCTGTACCGCATTTACAGCGATGTGGAGGCGAACCGGTTTTTGCCGTGGTTCCCTGCGAAAAGCATGGAGGATGCCCGGATGTTTTTTGAAAGCCGTTACGCGGCGGAATATGCGAAGCCGCAGGCGTACGCCTATGCGATCTGCCTGAAGGAGAACGATCTCCCGATTGGATATCTCCATGTGGGAATGGACGAATCGCACGATTTCGGCTACGGTTTGCGCAAAGAATTCTGGGGCCGCGGCATAGCGACGGAGGCCGGGCGGGCTGTGATCGAACAGCTCAAAAGGGACGGTCTGCCCTATATCACTGCAACCCACGACAGGAACAATCCGCGCAGCGGCGGCGTGATGAGAAACCTCGGGATGAAGTACCAATACTCCTATGAGGAGCTTTGGCAGCCGAAAAATTTTCCCGTGATCTTCCGTATGTACCAGCTGAATCTGGACGGCGACGGGGAACGGGTTTACCGAAAATACTGGGACGAATATTCCGTCCATTTTATAGAGCCTGATTTGTAACGGATCCCGCAATCAAAAATCCAGCCGGAGCTCCGGGGAGTTTCCCTCCCTGCGGGGTTCCGGCTGGATTTTTCAGTGTTCTCTCTCACAGGAGGACAGAATCGCGCGGGCCTGTTTCATATCAATCTGCTTTACCTCGAAAAATTGCTGTGCGGCTGTTCCCGCATACAGTCTGACGGTGCACGTCCCCGAACATTGCTGGAACGGATTTTGAATCAGGCGAATTTGACGGATCTCCCCGATGGGGATCGCTGCGGTGTACAGTCGCATCCGGTGGAAGCCGTGGAGAAAAATCCTGCCGCGGCGGACGGCGATCCCGGCGCGGTGCCATGATGCCGTGCGGAAAGCCGCGAGCCATCCGGCGGGTATCAGCAGCGGCAGGAGCAGGGAGGCGAGCAGGCGGGAGTCCACCAGCCAAATCAGGACCAGCGCGAGCAGGAGCAGGATCCCCGGGAGAGTCAGGTAGGACGGCAGTGAGCGCAGAGACGGGCGCACGGTGCTTTTCGGGAACGGATCCCGGCACAGGCGCGGCAGGAGCAGGGGGGACGCGCCGCGTTTCCCTTTCCCCGCCGGATAAAGCGACAGCACGCCGCGCCGCATCAGGTACAGCGGCAGCGTCTGCTGGAACACTGCGGCGCGCACCGCGCTTTTTCGCACATATTCCCGGCGGTGCAGCAGGCCGCGCAAGAACATCAGGCCGTTCGGACGGGTCCAGACCGTGAATCCCGCGTATTTCAAAAAGTCCCGGAGCAGCGCGATCAGCCAGCCGATCGCCAAAAGTACGCCGATTCCCGTCACGGCCGGCGGGATCCCGAGGATCGCGATCCGGAATCCGCGGCTCACTGTATCGTACACGGGACGCGAAAATTCTTCGCCCAGAATCCGGCCCGCCCGCTGCAGGGCCAGTCCCGTAAACATCAGCCCTGAGGCGGGGCTCGACCACGCGGCTGC
>DVHF01000156.1 GCA_018712265.1 Candidatus Gallacutalibacter pullicola | reverse complement strand
CAGAGCAATGCCCATTCCGGCAAAAAATGGCACGACAAGTGAAATCCCATGCGCAATAATCGACCAGAGCACGTCCATATTGAATAACAGAAAAACAAGGACGCAGGTATAGGTAATCAAAATGATAGGCTTTTTCAAACGATCCCAAAGCGGGTTTGTTTTTCGAATTTCCGGGTGATTGATATTCACAGAAAAACCTCCCTGCAAACGATTTTTATCCGCAGCTCATCTGATAGCGCGGATCCCTCTACCATAAACAATATAGGAATTTTTCCCAAATGTCAACGGAATATTGGTTTCGCTCCGAAATTTGCCTGATCATTCAGCAGAGAATATGTCGAAACTGCCGATCTGGAGAATATCAGGAAAGAACAATGAAGCTGATATCAATCCGCTTGCTGAAAAACGCGCGGGATGATATAATATCCACAGAGCGCTGTAAGCGCGGACATCTTAGCCCTATTGCGCACTCAGCCAAGCGGAGGTACAACGTATGCACGATCTGCCCACCGCAGGTGTGGTATAATATCCGCAGAGCACTATAAACGCGGGTATCTAAGCCCAATCACGCACCTAGCTAGGCGACCGTAGGGAGCGTGCGCGTTCTGCTCACCGCAGGTGTGGTATAATATCCGCAGAAAGGCCGCAATGCGCTCAAGGCATGGTAAGGGGAAAATGTGATGAATAATAGAAATATACCGGGAACCCGGAATCAAATAGAAGAAAAGGCTCCTCAAAGCCGCCGTGAAGAGCGGCGGCTCCATAACAGAAAACGCGCCCAGCAGCGGGAAATTCTGCAAACAGCCCTCCTGTTGGCAGCGGCTGTGATTCTCCTGTGTTTGTCCTTTGTGGAAGGCGGCGGGCCTTGGCGGGCAATACATAATATTTTTCGTGGCTTATTCGGAGGATACGCTCCATTATGGGCTGTCATTCCGGGCGGTCTTGTTGTCCTGTCCGCTTTTGATCAGAAACACAATGTCCGAAGATCGGTCTTTTCTCTTGGTGTTTGCATTGTGATTTTTGCCCTCTGCACGGCATCTTTTGTATTCAGTCTGGATCAGAACTTTGGGGAATTCTCTTATTTGCAAAATATGGGACAGCTTTATCTGGACGGGATTGCAGGAAACGGCGCAGGAAGTGTCGGCGGACTTTTAGGACTTCCGATTTTTGGACTTCTTGGCGCAACAGGGGCAAAGATTGTGATCATCCTGCTGTTTCTGGCGGCAATCCTGATTTTCGTGATAAAAAAGATAGGCGGTCTGGATTTAGGAACGAACGAAAGAGAACCTGTTCCCGAAAGGGAAGCCAGACAGCCGGAACCGTTCACAAGACAGGAACCGTCCCGACGCGTATCCGTGCGTCAGCTGCAGGAATCGCCGCGCCGCCCGGAACCACAGATCCATACGCCGCGTATGACCTCTATTGATGTGCCGATAGATCCGGAACCTGCGGCAGTGCGTCTCTCGGGAAACTCCGCTGCCGCTGAATCATCGAAGCCTGCCGCGCTTGAAGAATTGGAAAAAGAATTAGATCGTTTTATTGCAGAACCTATTCCAGTGCGGTCCGCTCCAAAGGCAGCTGCGCCTGTCGGAAATGCTGTAACAGCGCCCCCGAAAGTTTCTTCTGTACAGCAGGTCCGCACAAGTCAGGTGCGCCCGCAGCCGTCCAAGCCGGTGTATATTTCACCGTACACCGCCAGCAGACCGTCTGTGATTTCACAACCGGCGTCCCAAAAGACGAATCCGGTCGTTACGACCCCAGCCGCAGCTTCTGCGTCTCCTGTTTCCCGGCCAGCAGATCCGGTGCCCGATAAGCAGCCGGAGAAAGCGGAGAGTCCGCAGGAGACTGTACCAGCAGAAAAGGAATCCATTTGGAAAATCCTGACTGAAACAGCTGATAATCAAGCGGCGTCAGGGGAGCCGCCGGTAATTCGTATTCCGGAATATCAAGGTGAGGAACCGAAAATCCCACAGGAAGAATCAATGACAGAATCTGCTTCAGAAGCAGAGGATCAGAGAGAAATCATCAATGAAATCAACGCTGTCCTTGATGATTCTGTTCCCGCTGGGGATTTTGAACCCGAGACGCGGAATTTTCCTCCGATCCAGCGTGTTTCAGTAGAATCAGTGCCTGTGGAACCGGTTTCTATGGATGAAAAACAATCGGCGTCTTTAGATGCTCCTGCGGAAGTGCCGGAAATTTCGCAGCAATCGTCATCAGATGTGCCCGATCCGGAACAGCCTGTCGGACAGGAATCACTTGAAGCTGAACAGGAGCCGGCGCCTGAATCATATTCGAAAACTGCCGCGTCTGTATCCGATTCGGATCTTTCTATGGAAACATCAGAGACTGTGCGGGATTTTCCGCAGCCGATAGACGAATCAGAGCAAGATAACTTCGATGATTTTGAAGATGATGCAGAGGACAACTTTTTTGGAGCAATTTCTGCCGCTCTGGACGGCATAGGATTTTCGATACCGGAAGATGTAGACATCCCGAACCCAGACCCTGTTGAGACACCAGAGCCAGAAGCATCTGAGGAAGTGCCTCCCACACTGGAAGAATCTGCCGGGACGCCAGAGCCAGAAATATCTGAGGAATCGACTTCCGCACCGGAAGAATCTGCCGAGATGCTAGAACCGGAAGTGTCTGAGGAAGCGGATCCCACCCCAGAAGAACCCGCTGAGACGCCAGAGATGGAAGCACCTGAGAAAGCATCTCCCACATCGGAAGAATCCGCCGAGACGCCGGAGCCGGAAGTGTCTGAGGAAGAGGATCCTACATCGGAAGAATCCGCCGAGACGCCGGAGCCAGAAGTGTCTGAGGAAGCGGATCCTACATCGGAAGAATCTGCCGAGATGCTAGAACCGGAAGTGACTGAGGAAGCGGCTCCCACCCCAGAAGAACCCGCTGAGACGCCAGAGATGGAAGCACCTGAGAAAGCATCTCCCACACCAGATGAATCCGCCGAGGAGTTAGGGATGGAAGCACTAGGGGAAGCAACTCCCGTCCCAGAAGAATCTGTTGAAACGTCTGAGAAAGTAACTCCCACATCGGAAGAATCTACCGAGATGCCAGAGCCGGAAGCACCAGAGGAAGCGGCTCCTACATCGGAGGAATCTGCTGAGACATCGGAGCCAGAAGCGTCTGAGGAAACAGCTTCCGCACCGGAAGAATCTGTCAAAACGCCCAATTCAGAAGAATCCAAAGAAGCAGTTTCCGCAACCGAAGAAGCCCCCAAGTCGCAGGAAACAGAAATACCGCAGGAACCTGCCGTATCGGAAGAACAGGATCCCTGGGAGAAAATTCCCGCGGCGGTTCAGGAAATCCCGATGGAAATCGATCTGCAGCCGGAACCTGAAGAAGCACCCGCGAAAGATTTTGAACCGGATCCCTGGGAGGAGGTTCCTGCAGGAAAAGCAGAGAGCATTTCGGACGAAGCAAATTCTCCTGCGGAGGTCACAGACGAGGTGACGGAAAAATCTGCGGGAGAGAACAGCGAAGAGGATCCGTGGGCTGATATTCCAGAGGGGACAGAAAAAGAGAAATCTTCGGCTGCGCTGGAAACGACGCCGTATCAGCGTCCGCCTGCCAGCCTGTTGGAGTACAGCGCACAGCAGGATGACGCACAGATGCAGGAAGAACTGCAAACGAATGGCGATCATTTAATAGATACATTGAAGAGCTTCGGCGTTCAGGCGACGATGCTGGATATCAGCCGCGGCCCGGCCGTTACACGGTATGAGCTTCAGCCGGCGGCGGGCGTAAAAATCAGTAAGATTACCAATTTGGCGGACGATATCGCTATGAACCTTGCGGCCCCCGGCGTGCGGATAGAAGCACCTATTCCCGGCAAGGCGGCTGTGGGTATTGAAGTCCCGAATAAGAAGGTCAATACAGTGCGGATGCGCGAACTGGTGGAATCCAAAGAATTTTTGGAGGCGGAAAGCCCGCTCACAGTGGCGCTTGGACGCGATATTGCCGGGAAAATCACGCTGGCGAATCTGGCGAAAATGCCGCATCTGCTGATCGCCGGTTCCACAGGGTCCGGCAAATCGGTGTGCATCAACTCCCTGATTGTGAGCCTGCTGTACAAGTCCTCGCCGGATCAGGTCCGCTTTTTGATGATCGATCCAAAGGTTGTAGAGCTTGGAATCTACAACGGCATCCCGCAGCTGCTGGTCCCGGTGGTGACCGATCCGCGCAAGGCGGCGGGCGCGCTGAATTGGGCGGTCAGTGAGATGCTCAAGCGGTACCAGCTTTTTGCGGACAACAGCGTCCGGGATTTGGGCGCGTACAACCGTCTGGCAAAGGAGAATGGCTATCAGGATGATGACGGCCAGCCGATGCCCGCCCTGCCGCAGATTGTGATCATCATTGACGAGCTGGCAGATCTGATGATGGCTGCGCCGAACGATGTGGAGAACGCGATCTGCCGTCTGGCGCAGATGGCGCGTGCCGCGGGGATGCACCTGGTTATCGCGACGCAGAGACCGTCTGTGGATGTTATTACAGGCATCATCAAGGCGAATATCCCCAGCCGGATCGCGTTTGCCGTTTCTTCGCAGATAGATTCCCGAACGATTCTTGATATGGGCGGTGCGGAAAAGCTGCTCGGACGCGGCGATATGCTGTTCTCGCCTATGGGCGTGCAGAAGCCGATGCGCGTGCAGGGCTGCTTTGTCAGCGACGGCGAGATTGAATCGGTGGTGAAGTTTGTCAAGGGGACACAGGATGCGCTGTATGACTCCACCATTCTGGACGAGATTGAACGCAGCGCGGTGCAGGAAAATGAAAAATCTACCGACGACGATTCCTCCGGCGGGGATATGGATCCGATGCTCCAGGATGCTATCAAATGCGTCGCGGAAGCGGGGCAGGCGTCAGCGTCACTTTTGCAGAGACGCCTGCGTCTCGGTTACGCGCGCGCTGGACGCCTGATAGATGAAATGGAGGATATGGGGATCATCGGTCCCCGTGAGGGTTCCAAGCCCCGTCAGGTGCTGATCACCTACCAGCAGTATCTGGAAATGAGCGTGAACCGCGAGGAATAATATAAAGGCGGAAAAGGCTGGTGTATCCAAAAAGAACAGGCGAACCATCCATAAGATGGTTCGCCTGAATTTTTGCGTGTTCTGAGCGGTGTTCGGAAAAGGGCTTCCGGATTAGTCGCCGAAAGATACGCCGATATCGCGGGCGCTCTGGATCGTATCGCAGTCCGTTGGGACAGCCTTGAGTTTTCCGGCCACCTCGCTGAGCGGTACGGCGACGATCCGGTTGTTTTGCAGAGCCACCATATTGCCGTACTTCTTTTCCTGAATCAAGCGTGCCGCCGCCGCGCCGAACCGCGTGGAGAGCACACGGTCGTAAGCACAGGGACTGCCGCCGCGCTGGAAATGGCCCGGTACAGTCACGCGGATTTCCTGCCCGGTAAGCTCGCCGATTTCTTTCGCCAGCCGGTAGGAGATGGACGGCTCAGCCATCGCGGCGCGGGCAGCTTTGAATTCCTTCTTGCTCATCTTCGATTCTGCCTTGGAGATCGCGCCCTCCGCCACGGCAAGGATCGAGAAGCCCTTGCCTGCCTGATTGCGCTGCTCAAGGGTCTGCACGATCTTGGTGATGTCGTAGGGGATCTCCGGGATCAGGATGACGTCGGCGCCGCCTGCGATGCCGGCGTGCAGGGTGAGCCAGCCCACCTTGTGCCCCATGATCTCCACGATGAAAACGCGGCCGTGTGAGGTGGCGGTGGTATGAATGCAGTCAAGCACGTGGGTGGCGATGTCCACGGCGCTCTGGAAGCCGAAGGTCATATCCGTACCCCAAAGATCGTTGTCGATGGTTTTGGGGAGGGAAACGACGTTCAGCCCTTCTTCGCTCAGTAGGTTCGCCGTTTTATGGGTCCCGTTGCCGCCGAGCACAACAAGGCAGTCAAGTCCCATTTTGGAATAGGTATCCTTCATTTTTTCCAGCTTGGTTGTTTCGCTGCCCTCAGCGGCCGATTTCATCAGCTTGAACGGCTGGCGGGAGGTGCCGAGGATGGTGCCGCCCAGCGTCAGAATACCGGAAAAATCTTCCGGGTGCATCCGGTGGAAATCCCCTTCGATGAGTCCACGGTAGCCGTCCCGGATCCCGTAGATCTCAACGTCGCTGCCAAATTCCTCATAGAGGGCCTTTGCTACGCCGCGGATCGCGGCATTCAAGCCCTGGCAGTCGCCGCCGCTTGTCAAAATGCCGATTTTCTTCATGACTGATTCCTCTTTTCTGATATATGATAAATGCCGGATCTCAAGGAAAATAATATAGGAGGAGAAAACGATGCCGGCTGATAAGATAACCTCTTCAGTTTTTCAAATCCGCACTGTGGATCGGCTGGAACGGCTCGTTTTTGTCGAGCTTTTCCAGATCCTTTACAGCCTGCCGGGACAGCGCCGCGAACATGAGCTGGCAGTTGCACAGCGGCTTGCCGCGCCGGTCGATGCGCAGATAGGAGGTGTCCGGCTGCATGACGCGGGTATTTTTGTTGTCGTTCCACATCAGATCGAGGATCTGGAACGCGCGTGTTTTGAGATCGGGATCGTCGATGGGGAATACAAGCTCCACGCGGCGATCGAGGTTGCGGGGCATCCAGTCGGCGCTGCCCATATAAATTTTGGGATTCCCGGCGTTTTCAAACCGGAAAATGCGGCTGTGCTCGAGCAGCTGCCCGACAATGCTGTGAACGTGGATATTTTCGCTGATGTTTTCCAGACCCGGAATCAGGCAGCAGATGCCGCGGACAATCAGGTTGACCGTCACACCCGCCTTTGAAGCGCGGTAAAGGCGCTCGATGATGTCGGGATCCACCAGCGAATTGACCTTGACGGTGATCCCGCTCGGGAGGCCGCTCTGCGCGTTGGAGATCTCGCGCTCAATCATGCGCTGGAAGAAAGTGCGCATATCGTGCGGCGCAACGACAAACTTGTTGTATTCGGGCGGCCTGGAATAGCCGGTGAGCGAATTGAACAGGGAGGAAGCGTCCATACCAAACGGCTCCTTGCAGGTGAAAACGCCGATATCGGTGTAGATTTTGGCGGTGGAATCGTTGTAGTTTCCGGTGCCCATGTGCAGGTAGCGGCGGATGCCGTCCTCCTCGCGCCGCACCACCAGCAGGATTTTGCAGTGGGTCTTGAGCCCGGCCAGACCGTAAATGACGTGGCACCCTGCTTCTTCGAGCTTTTTGGCCCAGATGATATTGTTTTCCTCGTCAAAGCGCGCCTTGAGCTCCACCAGAACAGTGACCTGCTTGCCGTTTTCCGCCGCCCGGATCAGGGCCGCGATGATGGGGGAGTGGCCGCTGACGCGGTACAATGTCTGCTTGATGGCGAGAACATCGGCGTCCTCCGCGGCCTGGCGGACAAAATCCACAACGCAGTTAAAGCTGTCGTAGGGATGGTGCACCATGCGGTCGCGTTCGCGGATAGCCTCAAAAATATCGTCATGGCCCCAGAAATCGGCGGGCGGGTTCACGGGAACGACAGGCTCAAAGCAGAGCGGCCCGCTGCCGGGGATCGACGCGAACTTGGAGAAAAAGGTGAGATCGATGGGTCCCGGAAGCTCGAAGATATCGTCCTCGTGAATGCCGAGCATCTCCACCAGGAAATCGCGCGTTTCAGCGTCGCACTTCTGGAGGATCTCCAGACGGACCGGGCGGCCGCGCTTCCTCTTTTTGATGGATTTCTGGATCTCAATGAGCAGATCCTCGGATTCCTCGTCGATCTCCAAATCGGAATTTCGGGTGAGCCGGAACGGGCAGCAGGCCTTGATTTCATGCAGCTCGAACAGCTCCTCCATTTTATAAATGATGACGTTTTCCAGCAGCACAAAGGCGCGCCCGTCCTCGGAGGGAAGCTCGAGGAAGCGGGAGAGGATGGACGGGACCTGAATGACGGCGAAGCACGCGCCGTCGTGATCCTCGAGATGGATAGCGATATTCAGGCTTTTATTGGCAAGCATCGGAAAGGGACGGCTGCGGTCCACCGCCAGCGGGGTGAGGACCGGGAACAGCACCTTGTCAAAATAATTGGAGATAAACTGCCGCTGCTGATCGTTCATTTCGTCCGGGGTGAGAAAATAAAACCCCTGACGGCGCAGCACAGGCAGAATGGAGCGGTGCAGGCAGGAATACTGCTTTTCCACAAAGATGCGGATTTTTTCGGTCAGCTTCGGCAGAAGCTGGGATGGCGTCAGGCCGGAGGGATCCGGCGTGCGGTATTCGGAGCGCACCTGCTCCTTGACGCCCGCCACGCGCACCATGAAGAATTCGTCCAGGTTGGACGAGGTGATGGCGAGGAAACGCAGACGCTCCATGATAGGATTATCGCGGTCGGAAGCCTCTTCCAGAACGCGGGCATTGAAGTCCATCCAGCTCAGTTCCCGGTTCAGGTAGGGGAATTTCGCGGGGGTGTTTGTATGGCTCATGTATTGTCACGCCTTTCATAGCATCTGGGATTTGATAGTGAGTACGGGGCTGATGCCGAACACTTCCTGGAAGAAGGGGGCGCACAGATGGAAGGCCCATTTTTCCAGCACCATGTTTTCGTCTGTCTTGCCGGTGATAATCAGATGATCCTTATCGATGCGGACCTTGATATCATCAAGCTTCTGCTTCTGGGATTTATCAAGCGCGTTGGCAAGCAGGAAAATCGCAGTAAGCTTGGAGACAGCGAGGGCCGTTTCCGGGCGCGGGAAGCTAAGCTCCGGATCCCCTGCGCGCGGCGTGTGATATTCGTCACAGCCGGCAATACAGGCGGTGATCCGCACCTCCTCGTCCGTGAGGCCATAGATATCCGTGTGATTGATCAGGGCAAAGGAGCTGTCCAGATGCTCCTTGGAATTGACATAATAGCCGCAGTCGTGCAGGATGACGGCAAGCTCCAGAATCAGGCGCATTTTCTGATCGAGGCCGTGCAGGCCCTTGAGACGGTCGAAAATACGGCGCGCGAAGCGGCGGATGTTGTCGGAATGGGACTGCGTGCAGTGATACCGCCGGGCGAGCACCTGTGCGCAGGAGATTGCGTTTTCCGTCACATGATCATTATACTCCTCCAGGCTCTTCGGCACAAGCATGTGGCGCATAACGGCGTCCCAAAGCTCCACTTTGGGGGAGATGATGCGGTCGGAATGGGTCAGCTTGAGCAGGCGGTAATAAATGACGAGCGCAGAATAGAGGATTTCCGCCGTGTCCTCGGAGATGCGGAACTTCTCGCCGATTTTCTCCGGGGTGAGGGCGCGCATTTTGAAAAAGAGGTTCGTCACCAGCTCAGCGGGGATAATATAGCGGCCGTTTTCCAGCTCTACGCCGCACAGGCGCGCGATAATTTCGATTTCGTTTCCGATGAGAATCAGGTTGGTGATGCGGGAATCGGAATGAGGCAGGGCGATGTGGCCGATGATCAGATCGAGGTATTCCTCGATAACGGCGGGGAATTCCTCGGTTTCCGATTCAATGCTGCTGAGCATATCGTGCAGCTTGAGCGATCCGATGGAGATATTCTGCGAATACCGCATATTTTTTCCGTCAAAGATCGCCATGCCGATCGATCCCGTCCCGATGTAAGAGATGAGAGCATTTCCCGTTAAAAGCTCCGGCTGTTCCTCCATAGAGCGGACAGCCTCCGAATAGATGAGCGTTTTTTCCTGATCGTTTTCCAGAATATTGACCGTGATATCATTCTGGATCCGAAGCTGATCCGCTACATATTCACGGTTCCTGGCTTCACGCAGGGCGGTTGTCGCAACAACGCGAAAGTCTGTCACGCCGTATTCCGACATGATTCCGCTGTATCCGTGCAGGACGCCGGAGATCTCACGCAGGGTTTCAAAGCTGACCTTCCCGCTGTTGAATACCTCGTGTCCCAGACGGATCGGATATTCAAGGCGGTCCAGATCGACGATTTCCCCACGCCGGTACTGGGAAACCCGCATTTTCAGCATGTTTGATCCAATATCAATGACAGCGGCGACCTTCACATTTTTCTTTTTATTCAATGTCAGCACCATCCTTACAGGAAGAACCTGTAAAATCTTGATAGTCACATTATAGCAAATAAACAGGAATATATCAATTT
>DVHF01000155.1 GCA_018712265.1 Candidatus Gallacutalibacter pullicola | reverse complement strand
GTCCACAGACTCCCCCTGAATGGTCTTTTGCATCCTTTTCTTCCATAAGAAAAGGATGAGCCGGGGGGCGGGGGCGGCTCGAGCGCCCCCGCACTCAGTGAAGCTGTAAGCTTCAAAATTATACCCCCGTCCGGGCAGGGCGAAAAGCTAAACTGCGGTGTGCTTCCCACCGCGACACCGTGCCCGCAGCAACAGCGTTTCAGCGACCGGAGGGAGCGATCCGCGTTCTGCTCACCGCAGGTGCGTCAAGGCTTAGCCTTGTCAGCGACCGGAGGGAGCGATCCGCGGCCTGCTCACCGCAGGTGCGTCAAGGCTTAGCCTTGGCTTTGAGTTGTTTATATTCGCCGGGGGTGAGGTTGTAAAGCTGCTTGAACCGGCGGATAAAGCTTGAGGTGTTGAAATACCCAATCTGCTCCGCTATTTTTTCCAGCGTCAGAGTGGTGTTCTGCAAGAGCTCCTTGGCCTTTTCCATGCGCAGAATCGTGCAGTAATCGAGCAGCTTCATGCTGTAATTGTCGCGGAAAAAGGTGCTCAGATACGACTGCGATACCCCAAAGGCAACCGCCGTCTTTTGCAGGGAGAAATCCGGCTCCGTGTAATGATCGCGGATGTAGTCCAGAACGTGATCCACAGAGAGCAGAGGCTTGCTTTCCTGCTCCTTCTGGGAGGCGAGAAGTCCCTGCATCCTGCTGCTTTCCTCCGCAAGAAGGGAGGCAAGTCCCGATGTGGAGGTCTGGCTGAGCGCGCGGTCCGGCTGGAACTGCGGTTCGCCGGAGAGATGAAGCTCGGCATAATTGCGGAAGATATACAGGATGTGGAAGCAGATGTATCTCTGCGCCTCCAGAGGAAGTATGTCGGAGGAAAAAAGCTCATGCGCCGGCTTGAGGGCTTCTGCCAGCGCCGCGGGATCCTGCGCGTCCAGCGAATCTGCGATTTCCTGCATTTTCTGTGTGTATTGCGGAATGGCGTCTTTGGAGGGGAACGGGAACGCGCCCCGATCGCCCTGGGTTATCTGGAGAGCCATATATTCACGGTGCAGATCAGAGAGCGATTCGGTGACGGCGCTCAGACGCACGCCGCGGGATTCCCGGATAGGTTTGAGGACACGGTCCGGCGGACGGCGGTCCAGGCCGATGAGATAGATGGAATCGGCGCGGATTTGGATATGGTAGATTTCGCCGTGGGCATATTCCTGGAGGGGACGGAGCAGCCGCGTGGGATCCTGATCGGAGGGACGCAGCAGCACAAGAAGATGATAGGCCGCGTTCATGTCGATGCCCAGATCGAGGGCGCGTCCCGAAAAATCGTCATATTCATCGGCTGTGCCGTCGAGGATGCAGCGCAGGATGTAGTCCTGCTCCGCTGCGAATTTTTTCCGGATGGTGTCCTCAAGCTGTCGGTTCTTTTCCTCAAGAGTGCTGAATTTGGAAAAGATGGTCTGGAGCTCGTCCGGGCCGCCGGAAAAGGATTGGTTTTCTTCCAGGGATTCCTGAAGCTCGCGTATGGGACGGTAGCTCCGCCGCGCCAAAAGAAGGGTGGCGAGGACGATGACTGCGGCGGTGAGCAGAGAAAAGAGCACATAGGCCGCGGGATTCCATAACAGGCGGGAGAATGAATTGGATTTGCGCTCGGTGCGGACGTAGACCAGGCCGGGCGCGGCTTCGCCTGCACGCAGGCGAACCTGGGAGTTCTCCCAGCGCAGGCCGGATTCGGGAAGCTGGGAGATGAGTTCAGGGATTTCTGCGAAATAATGGTCTCCCGGCGGGGTCTGGGTGCTGATCAGTTCCCCGTTGGAAAACAGGAAGGTCTGTACGCCGTCTCCCTCCTGGTTGCCGAGCAGGAGATCCAGCTCCTTCATCGGGATGGACATCAGGATAAGGCCGCGGATTTCATAATTATAGCGGAATGGGTATATTATGAGAAGCTGATCGCCGGAAAGGCCGCTGCATTGCAGAAACGGCAGGTAAATCGGACGGCCGTTGTTTTCAGAAAGGGATTGCGCCAGAGGACCGTCCGGGGAGAAATCCAGCCCCCAGTTTTTTTCAAGCTCGGATATCCGCAGGCTGTGCTGGTGCGAATAGGCGTAGGTATCCTGGAAAAAATAAACGGACAGGCTTGATAACGCCGGGTTCGACAGGATGGAGCTGTGCAGGGTGCGGATCACACGGCGTGCCAGCGTATAGTTGCCGTGCAGATCAAAGGGGGTGATGTCCTGATAATAGATGAGGTTGTCGGCAATACTCTGAAAACCGTCCAGCTGCTGGGAAAATTCGGCCTCGAAGCTGTCGCAGGAGGTTTCAAATGACTGCTCCTCCATCTGCTGGCCGCGCTGGGCCTGAAAGTAGGAGAACAGTGTAAATAGAATAAAAACGCATACGGCCGCGATAATTGCATGGGAAATCAGAAGGCGGCCGTAGAAGCTGTTTCGGCGGAAAGTGTGGTTGAGAGACATGGCTGCCTGCCTCCTTTATGTGTGGATTTGCATCCGGAAAAGAAAATTCCTGCATTTCATTATAACAAATTTTCCGGTAAAAACAAAGCCCTGCGGCAAATTCATACGCATTTTTTTAGATGGGAGGAGGAAAAAGGAGGGG
>DVHF01000154.1 GCA_018712265.1 Candidatus Gallacutalibacter pullicola | reverse complement strand
CGGACGGAAGCATCCAGATAAAAGAAGCACCGGAGAAAAAGTTATTGTTTTATCAAGGTGCTTTATATCAAGAGCCTAAATTTGACCAGCTTTGGGATACAGAAGAAAAGCGTCAAAAAAGGAAGGGCGATTTTGTAGGCAGAGTGTCCCATGTTTTGCTTTCTATAGAAGAAATTGAGGAAGATGGCTTTTCTGGGTACAATATTCCGGCCGGAAGTTCTGTATTTGAAATGAATGGTCTGGATATGCGAAGCGACGCCGTATATTTGATAGAACCGCCCACCGGGGAAAGCTATGTGCTGGAGAAATCCGGCTTAATGGAAAATACGGATACTATGACGCTCCGGGAGGCAATCCGTCAGTATGTGGATCCGCCCGAGATGCTGTCCAGCGGAAACGGATGGAGTGTAGGGCTGGAAATTACCGGGATAAACCTTTACACCGGTGAGGACAGCTATGATTTTTACAAGATCACCGGCCCCGTGATTGTCACAGAGCTAAACACAGTGATGGATTCTGAAAATCTTGGTCCGGCGTCAGGGGAACAGGGACTTCCGGCAGTATTTTACGGAACGAATCCGCGGCTTGGCCAGATTCCCGCGATATTCCATCCGGAAGAAAACACCGTAGATGTTCTGGGACTTTCATTCGGTTTGCCGGAGGGCCTTGGCGAAAAGCTGGGCCGGATTGCGGCGGGAACGGCCAGAAGCTATTACGATGAAGCGAATCTTCATGGAGTTTATGCGGTGCAGTCGTTGAGCGCGTGTCTGCACTATCCTAAAGAAAGCCTTTCCGATTATTCAATAGAGGCCGTAGAATTTACCGGGCCGGATAATAGTTCCGTCCGTTTGGAGCTGGAACAGGCGAAATCTTTACTGGAAAGCTTGCTGTATCGGACGTTTGAAAAGTATCGCTTTGAGGAAACGCAGGCAGTATCCTATCGGGCGGAGTCTGTGCCGCTTTGGGGGACGATCCGGATTTTCAGGCCGGGCGCAGAGGATGAAATCTGTTTTTATGCGGATTCGGAAATTCTCAGATACATTTCTGTAAATGGCGTGAATTTTTCCGTAGAACCTGTCCCGTTTTCTGTATCGCAGCTTTCAGAGGGCCTGAACAGAATATTCATGTAAGTAAAAAGCTCCCCTTTTGAGCGTTCAAAGGGGAGCTTTTGGCTTTTTCCGTCACAACAATGATTCTGAAGAAGAAAATTCTGTGATTACCTGCTTTTCGCAAGAGGGCGGGGAATAGACAAAACGGTCGATGTGGGAGCCGGTAAAGAAATAGCGGGGCGGTTCCGGGCGGTACTGATAATCGAAGGTATCGATAATAATCAGCTTGATTTTCATGCGGGCCGGCAGGATGCTTTTTATGTAGACGCTTGCCTGCTGTCCGGGAATAACGCCCTCCTTGACCTCCGCCAATCCTGCCAGATTAGGCGTGAGCTCCACAAAGATGCCGTAGGGCTCCACAGATCGGACGATCCCCGCGACGGTTTCTCCGGCAGAAAACTGGCTCACATTTTCCTCCCATGTACCGAGCAGCTCTTTTTGAGAGAGTGTGATCCGTCCGTTGTCGATCGACTTGACGACGGACCGGATATCCATTCCGGCGGAAAGGCGCTCGCGCGGGTGCTCGATCCGGGAGACGGAGATTGCGTCGATCGGCAGAAGGGAGACAATCCCGCAGCCGATATCGGCGAATGCGCCGAAGCTTTCCAGATGGGTGACGCGCGTATCGATCACGTCCCCGGGGACAAGCTGTGAAATAAAATCCCGTTGACAGCGTTCCTGCGCTTCTCTGCGCGACAGGACAGCAACCGTCTTTCCGGCAGGATCCTTCCGGAACCCCTTAATCACAAAGCAGACAGGACGGTTCACCCGGGAAATAATGGCAATATCGCGCACAGTGCCCTCCCGGATCCCGATGGCTCCCTCCTCGCGCGGGATGATCCCCTTCATGCAGCCGAGATCCGTGATGAGGTTGTGGGCGCTGTCGCAGACGATCGCGCGCGCCTCCAGAATTCTTTCCTCGCGGCAGGCGTCCGCCAGTGCGGACGGGGACTGCATCGCCGCGCGGTTTTCCGGTGTATCAATGCGCCAGCCCTCCGGCTTATCATTCATTTGCATTCTTTTATCCTCCTTTTTCCGGCAGACGCCCGGCGGAAGCTGAGTTTCTGCCCCGATAAGTCATTATATGCGCGCCCGCACCGGTTCAGAAGAGATCAGAAAGAATGGCGAAAAATAAAATTTTTGAAAATTTTTCCCGAAAAACAGGACAAAGCTTGCATCCTGGGCCATCCTATTATACAATAGAAAAGACATTTTTAGGAAAGAGATTACGCCGCAGCCCCGCCCAAAGAGCGGGAAACAGATTTTAAATTTTGAGCAGAGAATGGCGGATCTCAATTCGGAAAGGAAGTTTTCGGTCCATGAAGAAATTTTTGCGTTCTGCCCTGGCGGGGCTTCTTGTCCTGTCGATGGGCCTTTTTGCCGGCTGTTCGCAGGAGGATCCCCGTGTCCGTCCGGATGACGGCAACCCGATCGGCTATCAGTTGGATCTGCCGGAGGAGGGCGAGGAGATCGCCGTTGTCCACACGAATATGGGCGATTTTAAACTGCGCCTGTTCCCGGATGCAGCTCCCAAGGCGGTGGAAAATTTCACCACCCTTGCAGAGCAGGGCTATTATGACGGCATTATTTTTCACCGCGTAATCAATGATTTTATGATTCAGGGCGGAGATCCGACCGGTACGGGCCGCGGCGGTGAAAGCATCTGGGGCGAGCCGTTTGAGGATGAATTCAACCTGAACCTGCTCAACATCCGCGGTTCTGTATCGATGGCAAATTCCGGGCCGGATACGAACGGAAGCCAGTTTTTTGTGAATCAGAAGGGAGCCAGCAGTTTCAGCGGCTGGGACTACTATGAGAACCAATATGAAGATTACAAGGCGAACAAGTCTGCGTATGACGCGCAGGGGGTAGGCGTGATCGATATGAGCCGCGTGACCGATTCCGTGCGTGAGCTGTATAACGAAAACGGCGGGAATCCCCATCTGGACGGGGCCTACACGACCAACCGCACAGGCCATACCGTATTTGCTCAGGTGTTTGAGGGAATGGATGTGGTCGATTCCATTGCGCGTGTGACTGTGGACAGCAGCGACCGCCCTGTCACCGATGTGGTGATTGAAACCATCTCTATTGAAACGTACGAAGGATAATTTACAGCCTCCCGGCAAATTTGAGCCGGGAGGCTGCTTTTCTTCTGTTAGAATCCGCACCCTGTTACGCAAATTTTTTTAAAATCCCTTGACTTGGAGCGCACTCAAAGGTTTATACTAAATACAGTCAAAGAATGAAAACGCCACACCGGATCAATTCCGTTCTCGGGTCTGTTTGAAAATTATAGATGCCGTTTCGGCTGATGGAGGCCGTTTACAGCACGAAAAATGCTTGGAATATGACAGGTATTTCTGTGTTTTTGTGACTGCCCCGCACTGATGAAAAATTCGGAATTTTCTTTATTTTCAAACAGGATCCGGTGCGGCATCGGCTTGTTGTCTCAGTAAGGAGGAATCCATTTATGTCAAATCAGAAGCCTATTCCCGGGACAGGCGGCGAGCACTATATTCCCTATGAGGAGCGCACCGGTGCAGAATCCGCTGTCTATTTTACCAGAGATCTTTCCGCGGAGGGTCTCCGGCGGATGTTCAGCCGCGTCAATGGGGGACTGTCCGGAAAGATCGGCATAAAGCTGCATACCGGCGAGCCGCACGGTCCGAACATTATTCCGCGTCCGTGGGTGGAATCCTTGATCAAAAACGATCTGCCCGGGGCTGCCATTGTGGAGACAAACACCTATTACGCCGGTGATCGCTATACTACGGAACAGCATCGCAAAACGCTTGCGGTGAACGGCTGGACATTCTGTCCGGTGGATATTCTTGATGAGGACGGCGACACCGCTTTCCCGGTAAAGGACGGCAAATGGTTTACGGAAATGCACATGGGCAAGCATTTGTCAAATTATGATTCCCTGTTCGTCCTGACGCATTTTAAGGGGCACACCCAGGGCGGCTTCGGCGGCTCCAATAAGAATATCGGAATTGGCTGCGCCGACGGCCGTATCGGAAAGGCGATGATCCACACTACGCCCGGCTCCTCGGATATGTGGGATATCCGCACGGAGGAATTCATGGAGCGCATGACGGAATCGGCCAAGGCCGTCGTGGATCACTTCGGGGAGCACATCTGCTTTGTCAATGTGCTGCGCAATATGTCCGTCTCCTGCGACTGTGAGGGAACAGCTGCCGCCCCAGTTGTCACGCCGAATATCGGGATCCTCGCATCCCGCGACATTCTGGCAATCGATCAGGCGTCTATCGATCTCGTTTACGCCCTCCGCAGCGAGGATCACAAGGATCTCGTGGAACGGATCGAATCCCGCCACGGCCTGCGCCAGCTCACCTATATGAAAGAGCTGCACATGGGCAACGATCGCTACCAGCTGATTGATACAGACCATGACGATGCGGTGATTTCGCCCGCGGAAGCCGTCCGGGACGTCGTTCCCTTTTCTCAGGGCTGAGACGTTTCCATCACATCTCTTTCCCGCATAAAAACCTGACGAAAAAATGAGGGAGACAGGATACCTATCCTGTCTCCCTCTCTGCACTTTCTGACGAAAAATATTTGACACCAGCCTCCTGCTTTTTTATAATAATATCAAAACCGGACAGGGAGGCAGAATACTATGGACTACGAAATCAAAAGGGCGGACACAGCAGACTATGCGGAGCTGATCCGCTTTGCAGAAATGGTCTTTTCGGTGGATTTCAGCAAGGTAAGGCCCAATCTGTATCACGGGCATCCTGACCAGGCGGAGTACCATCTGCTGGTGACGGAAGGCGATCAGATCAAGGCGCTGGTGGGATCTTTCCCGCTGGAGCTGCGGATCGGCGGCATACCGCTGAAGCTGCGCGGGATCGGCACAGTCTCTGTCCATCCGGACAGCCGGGGCAAGGGCTATATGAAGCTTCTGATGAAGCGTCAGATCGACGAGGCTATCGCGGATCATACCGATCTCATGTTTCTGGGCGGACAGCGTCAGAGATACGGCTATTTCGGGTTTGAAAGAGGCGTGACGGAAATCTCCTTTCATGTCAGCCCCACCAACCGCCGCCATCATCAGGAAATTTCCACAGAGGAAATCCGGCTTATCCCTCTGGCAGATCATCCTGAATATACAGAGGACTGCCACAGCCTGTACAGGGCGCAGGACGTAACGTCTGTCCGGGATGCCGATCGTTTTTGCGAAATTCTGCGCACCGGAACGAGCAGCGGCTGGGTTATCCTGAAAAATGACGGTTTCCTCGGCTACGCCAGCATTGCGGAGGACGGCTCCGAGGTGAACGAGCTTATCCTCAATGACAATTCTCTGGCGCAGGAGACGGTATTCCGCATTGTAGAGCATTTCAGCCGCGATGTCCAGTTTTTCCCGACATGGAATCAGCGGGAGCTGATCCGCGCGCTCGACGGGATAGCGGAGGATTGCTCCGTCCAGGCGGAGGAAATGGTCTACGTGATGAATTATCCGCGCGTGATTGAGGCGTATCTGAATCTGAAAGGCTCCCACTCTGCCCTGGCAGACGGAAAAATCGTATTGGAAATCCAGGGGGCCGGACGCTTTGCCATCATCGTAGAAAACAACCGCGCACAGGTATCCGAAACAACGGACGCTCCCGATCGCTCCCTTTCTCATCTTGAGGCGATGCGCTATCTGTTTTCTCCGTCCTCTCTGCCGCTTTACGAGACGGCGCTGGAAAGAAGCTGGCTGCCCATCCCGATCATCGTACCGCGTCCCGACGACGTATAATATGAGGTATCCCTACGGTTCCTCACGCAGAGAAAAGGAATGGGGAAGGAGTTTCTCCAGCGTGAAGCACTGCCACTGTTCTGCCGAAGCGGCAAAATATACCAGAAAATCCGGAGCGCAGAATTCCCGCATCACCTGACGGCACACGCCGCACGGCGGGCACAGCTGTTCCACCGGTTTCCCCGCGGGGCCGCCCGTGATTGCGATCGCCCGAAATTCGCGTTCCCCTTTGCTGACGGCCTTGAAAAACGCGGTGCGTTCTGCGCAGTTGGTCGGAGAATAGGAGGCAGATTCTATATTGCAGCCACGGAAGATCCGTCCGGTATTGGTCAGCAGCGCCGCGCCCACGGCGAAATGGGAATATGGTGTGTACGCTTTCTCCCGCGCGGAAAGCGCCTCCTTGATCAGCAGGCGGCGTTCCGTCTCGGAAAGCTTCTTCCCGCGATTCGGGAACATCTGATCCAGGAGTTTCTTTCCCGTTTTTGTGCGGAAAATTCTTTCCCGCACCCTGGCGATCTCCTCGCTCTGCATCCGGCCCTCGTCCATATTCACCAGAAAATCGGCCTCTATCAAAATCTGATGATCCAACCCATCAATTGTATGGTACGTGTGATGATGTGCAATCAGCCAGCAGACACGCTCGATAATCTCATTATCCGCCCCCAGCAGCTGCAATATGGCGCGCGCGATGGGAGGGCCTTCCAGTTCCTGATAGTTTCCGGCGCTGCTCCCGTATTTCAGCACGCTTTTTTTGATCCCAATATCATGCAGGACGGCCGCGATTTCCAGAGTTTCCTGCTCGTTTGCGGGGAGCCCCTGCGCTTCACCGATTGTTTGGGCATAAGCGTATACTTTCATGGCGTGGTTGACGTTATGGATATTTCCATCCTCATACCGGATCATCGCTTCCACTACATCGCTGATTTTCATACTATAACCTCCCTTACTCCTATTATAAGATTTTTCCCCTATATTTGCAAATCAAAAAGGACACGTCTTGTGACGTGTCCTTTTACTGGAATCCCGCGTCTCGACTGCGAGATTCCTCAACCTCCGCGGCCGGGCGGAATGGGTCCGGGAAGATTCCCCCGCAGTGCGGGGGAAATGTCACGAAGTGACAAAAGGAAGATCCCCCCACGGTGTGGGGGGAATGTCACATAGTGACAAGGGGGGACGGCCTCCGTGAGAGGACGGCCCGCGTGCGGGGTGGCCCGGCGCGGGGTCGAGGGGCGCGCAGCCCCTCGGGGGAGAGTGCAGGGACTTTTAGTCCCTGCCGGGGGTCAAGGGGCCGAGGAGGCCCCTTGGGAGCCGCAGATTACAGGGTGACGCCGTCCTTGAAGATGGCGAGGTCGCGCTTGTCGAAGTTTTCGGACTTCGTGTGCTTGCCGGAAGCGACCTCCATCAGATAATCAAAGAATTTCTCGGAGAGCTCCTCCATCGGCGTCCCTTCTACCAGACAGCCGGCGTTAAAATCAATCCAGTCGGCCTTGCGGACGCTCAGCGGGGTGTTGCTGGAAATCTTCACGGTCGGGACAGGACAGCCGAACGGCGTGCCGCGTCCGGTAGTGAACAGCACCATGTGCGCACCCGAAACCGCCAGAGCCAGCGATGCCACCAGATCATTTCCCGGCGCTTGAAGCAGGTTCAGCCCTTTTTCCTTGACGGGCTGGCCGTAGGTGAGAACGTCGTTTACCGTGGCGGAACCGCCCTTCTGGATGCAGCCGAGCGATTTGTCCTCCAGCGTGGTGATGCCGCCCGCCTTGTTGCCGGGGGAGGGGTTGGAGTCGATCTCCTGATGGTGATCCATAAAATACTGCTTGAAATTATTGATCAGATCCACTGTCTTTTGGAACGTCTCCTTGTCCTTGCAGCGGTTCATCAGGATCGTTTCTGCGCCGAACATCTCCGGCACCTCTGTGAGGATCGTCGTGCCGCCGCGCGCCACGAGCAGATCCGAGAACGCGCCTACCAGCGGATTTGCCGTGATACCGGAAAGACCGTCGGAACCGCCGCACTTGAGACCGACCGTCAGCATCGAGGCCGGGCACGTCTCGCGCTTGAACTGCGCCGCATACTTGCACAGCTCACCGACAAGCTCCACACCGTCGGCGATTTCATCCTCGTGCTCCTGGCAGACGATGAATTTCACGCGATCCGGATCATATTCGCCCAGCCGTTCCTTCATCTGCTCCATCGTGTTGTTTTCGCATCCAAGAGCCACGACCAGAACGGCTCCCGCGTTCGGATGATGAATCAGGCCGCACAGGGCTTTCTGCGTATTGATATGATCCTCGCCCATCTGGGAGCATCCATAGGGATGGCTGTACGAGAAAATCCCGTCGATCTCCGGGGTGAGGAACTTCTGAGAAGCATCCTCAATCGCCTTGGCAATCGCGTTGACGCACCCGACTGTCGGAATGATCCACACCTCGTTCCGGATACCGACTTTCCCGTCCTTGCGCACGTAGCCTTGGAACGTCTTTTGCTCTACTTTGGGCAGATCGTGGAAGCCGGGCTCATACGTATATTCCAGCAGATCCCCCAGACGCGTCTTGACGTTTTGGATGTGAACCCAGTCGCCCGCCTCGATACGGCCATTGGCCGTACCGATCGGGTTTCCATATTTCACAACGCATTCGCCGTCTGCAATCGGGCGGATTGCCATCTTATGGCCGCGGGTAATATCCTGCTTTGCCGTGACCTGTGCGCCGTCCACTGTGAACGTTTCGCCCTGCTTTACATCCTCCAGTGCGACAACTACATTGTCTTTTGGGTTAATTTTAAAAACTTTATCCATAAAATCAATCCTTCAAAACTTCTTTGATCGCAGCAGCCATGCCGTTGTTCTTCACAAAGTCGAGATCCTCAGTCACCATATCGACAAAGCCCTCATATTTGGTGAGATCCTCGCCCCAGAATCCTTCTGCGGAAGCAAACGCGGTGACAAACTCACGGGTCGGTTTCTTGCAGTTGGCAGCGAAGAAATCAAGTACATCCTGATCGTCGTGGATCTCATAGGTGCCGTCGCCGCGGTGGCCGATCAGGCAGTCCTTGCCCTTTTCGTCGGAGCTGTAAAACGCCATCAGCGCAGCAAAGGAGAACGTGATGAGCTTCGGGCACTTGCCGTTTGCGTTGTAATCATCACGGAAGGTCGGCAGAAGTCTGGACTTCCACTTGGAGACGGAGTTCAGGGAGATGCTCAGAATAGCATGATCCACGAACGGATTCTCAAAACGCTCGAACACGGACGCCGCAAAAGCCTCAGCTTCGGCTGTCGGCAGCTTGACGGTCGGGACAACCTCCTTGTGGATGATGGCCTCCATCAGCCCGCGGATGTCCTTATCGTTCATGCAGTCGCGGACAATATCCTTGCCTGCGAGATAGCCGGCAAGCACAGTGGAAGTATGCGCGCCGTTGAGGATGCGTACCTTGCGCTCGCGGTACGGCTTCTGGTTGTCGGTAAAGATCACATCCATGCCGACGCGGCCCTCGAGCGCCTTATCCATCGGGAACTCAGCGGAAATGTCCTTGTCGCTCTCAATGACCCACAGCGCGAACGGCTCGGCGTTGTCGAGAAGCTCGTCCTCGTAACCGATTTCCTCGCAGATTTCAGCGGCCTTGTCGCGCGGATAACCGCTGACGATGCGGTCCACAAGCGTGGAGCAGAACACGCAGTTGTCGCATACCCAAGCCTTGAACGCGTCACCGAGGTTCCACAGCTCGATCAGCTTGAGGACACATTCCTTCAGCTTGCCGCCGTTATTCTCAATCAGTTCCACCGGCAGAATGATAAGGCCCTTATCGGTAGCGCCATTGAACGCCTGGAATCTCTCATATAAGAATTTCGTCAGCTTGCCCGGATAGGTGTTCGGCGGGGTCAGTTCGAACTTGTCAGTCGGATCGTATACGATGCCGGCCTCGGTGGTGTTGGACACGACGAAACGGAGCGAATCGAGCTTAGCGAGCGCCGCGTAGTCCTCATATTCGCTGTAGCTGTCGACCACCTTGTTCACACAGGTGACGGCGCGGTTCTCCACATAGGTTTTGCCGTCCAGCTTGCCGCGCAGGCTGACGGTGTACAGGTTATCCTGCTTATGGAACCGCTCAAGGCTGCCGAAGCTGATCGGCTTGACGATAGCGACGTCGCCGTTGAAAACGCCCTTTTCATTCGCGATGTCGATCATATAATCGACGAAGGCGCGAAGGAAGTTGCCCTCACCGAACTGAACAACCTTGATCTCGCGGGGAGTACGCTTGTGCACTTCATTGATCTTTTTCATCGGAAATTCCTCCTGTCTGTTTCGTCAGCAGTCCGGAAAGCCCGGGCTGCTGGGATGTCCTGACTGATTTAATTCTGTATACAACAGGTATGTAAGCCCTTTCATCATTATCTTACCATGCTTCGCACAAAAGTCAAGACATTCTCCGGAAAAAATTGAAAATCAAAGGGGTTTTCTTTAGTTAGGCGGCGCTTTTTCATCCTCTAAAGGGCGCGGACATACGGAATACATTCTCTCTCACAAGCGCCAAAGGCCAGGAAATTCCGGCGTGCCTGCGCAAGGCTTACATGATTTGCACCGCCGCTATATGCCTCATCGGCCAACTGGACGGGATCGTCCTCCCAGTAGCATACGGGGCAGATATCATAGTTACCGTCCGGTGGTTCCTCAAAGGTATAAAAACCACAGCAAGGGCATTGGTATTTCATAAAAAATCCCTCCATCGTATTATACACCTGCGGTGAGCAGACCGCGCAGGCGTCGTACCTCCGCTTAGCTTGGCGGTATGATTGAGCAGAGATGCCCGCGTTTATGATACTCTGCTGGCATTATACCACACCTGCGGTGAGCAGACCGCGCAGGCGTCGTACCTCCGCTCGGCTAGATGGTTGATTAGGCTAAGATGCCCGCGTTTATGATACTCTGCTGACATTATACCACACCTGCGGTGGGCAGATCGCGCAGGCGTCGTTCCTCCGCCCGGTCAGGTGCTCGATTGAGCTAAAATACCCGCGTTTATGATATTCTGTGGATATTATACCATATCCCTGACCAGCCCGCCGCCGCGGCAGAGTATTTTTATCTGTCAGAGATTCAGCGACCGCAGGGAGCGCGGCGCGAAATGGGTCCGGGCCTTCGGCCCGGCGGCGGTCCAGCGCGCCGGTGCGCTGGGGAAAAAGTTTTTTCAAAAAACGGAAATTCGCTGTTGATTTCTGGATTTATGTGTGCTATATTCTAATTGTAAGTCCTTACATGCGGAGGTGTCTTGTTGAATATTTATGATATTGCTGAGCGCAGCGGTTTTTCTATTGCGACAGTATCCCGGGTCCTGAACCGCAGCCCCAATGTCAGCCAAAAGACCCGCGACAAGATCCTCGCTGTGATGCGTGAGGAGGACTACACACCGAACGCCTTTGCCCGTGGTCTTGGGCTGAACACGATGCGCATGATCGGGATTCTGTGCACCGATATTTCAGATACGTATTACGCCAAAGCGGTCTCGCTTGTGGAGAACTGCCTGCGAAAAAAGGGGTTTGACGCCCTTCTGTGCTGTACGGGAAACAGTCTGGAGGAAAAGAAAAAATATTTGAACCTCCTGCTGGCGAAACGGGTGGACGCCGTGATCCTGATTGGCTCGGCCTTTAAGGAGAATACGGACAACTCCCATATTGAAGCCGCGGCACAGCAGACGCCGGTTATGATTATCAACGGCCTGGTGGAGCTGCCAAACACTTACTGCGTCCTTTGTGACGAGGGCGCCGCCGCCTACGATAATATTTCCCTTTTGTGCAGCGGCGGCTGCACGCGGATCCTCTATCTTTATGATGTGCTGACATACAGCGGCTGCGTTAAAATAGAGGGATACAAACGTGCTCTGGAAAAATGCGGCGTACCTTTCGATCCGGCTCTGATCGTACAGGTGCCGAAGTCGATTGAGGGGGCGCGTGGGGCCGTGGAGGGGCTTTTCTCCCGCGGTGTGGAATTCGACGCGGTGATGGCGTCGGAGGATCTGCTCGCGGCCGGTGCGCTTAAGGCGCTGACAGCCAGGGGATGCCGGATGCCGGTGATCGGGTTTAATAATTCTGTGATCGCGGAGGCGTCCACACCGGCGCTTACTTCTGTGGATAACCGTCTGGAGACGCTTTGTCCTACTGCTGTGGACATGCTTACCAGTCTGCTTTCGGGGACAGAGATCCCCAGAAAGGTGGTTATTCCTGCGCGGCTCGTGGAGCGTGAGACGCTGCGCGTGGCCAATCTTTCTTAATTCTTGCTGTTGAGGCCCGGGAAATGGCCTGCATCGTTCCCGAGGCTTCCTGAATAAATTTCAAACGGAGGAGATCCCAATGAAAAAATTCATGGACGAAGACTTCCTGCTTTCCAACGAAACAGCGAAAAAGCTCTATCATGATTATGCGGAAAAGATGCCGATTATCGATTACCACTGCCACATCAATCCGCAGGAAATCGCGGAAAACCGCAAGTTTGACAACATCACCCAGGTATGGCTGTACGGCGATCACTACAAGTGGCGCATTATTCGTGCCTGCGGAGTAGACGAGGATAAGATCACCGGCGCTGCGAGCGATCGTGAAAGATTCCAGATGTTTGCCGAGGCTCTGCCGCGCGCCATCGGGAATCCGCTGTACCACTGGACCCACCTGGAGCTGAAGCGTTACTTTGGGTATGACGGCGTCCTCAACGGCGAGACCGCGGAGGAGGTCTGGAACCTGTGCAACGAGAAGCTCAAGAGCGATGAGCTGAGCGTGCGCGGCATCATCAAGTCCTCGAACGTCAAGTGCATCGCTACCACAGACGATCCGGCCGATTCGCTGGAATGGCACAAGAAGATCAAAGAGGATACGACCTTTGATGTGAAAGTGCTTCCGGCATGGCGTCCGGACAAGGCCATGAACGTGGACAAGGACACGTTCCCGGGCTACGTGGAGAAGCTGGGCAATGTCGTAGGCAAGAAGCTGGCTACCTTTAAGGATCTGCTGGCTGCTCTCGACGAGCGTATGGCGTTCTTTAACGAGATGGGCTGCGTCAACTGCGATCATGGTATGGATTATGTGATGTACCGTCCTGCTTCTGACGACGAGGTAGAGGCTATCTATCAGAAGGGGCTCAAGGGCGAGGCGATCTGCGAATGTGAAGCGGAGAAGTTCAAGACTGCGATGATGCTGCACCTGGGCGCTGGCTATGCAAAGTACGGCTGGGTGATGCAGATCCATTATGGTGCGCTCCGCAACACGAACACAGGCCTGTTCAAGAAGCTCGGCCCGGATGTCGGTGTAGATGCCATCTCCGGCCGCGACTGCTCTGGTGCTCTGTTCCAGCTGCTCGACGCGATGGATCAGAAGGGTGCTCTGCCCAAGACGATCCTGTATTCCCTCAACCCGAACGACAATGCAATGCTTCAGGTTGCGATGGGCTGCTTCCCGTCCGCCGGTGTCCGCAACAAGGTGCAGAACGGTGCGGCATGGTGGTTCAATGATTCTCTGCCGGGCATGGTGAACCATATGGTTTCCTATGCAAGCCTCGGCGTTCTGGGCAACTTCCTCGGGATGCTCACCGACTCCCGCAGCTTCCTGTCCTATACCCGTCATGAGTATTATCGCCGCATCCTGTGCAACCAGATCGGCCAGTGGGTTGAGAACGGCGAATATCCGAACGACATCGAGTACCTTGGCAAGATGGTGCAGGATATTTCCTTCAACAACACCAACGAATTTTTCGGCTTCCACTGCTAACCAGGTGGGCTCTGCCCCCCTGGACCCCCCGGCAGGGACTACACCCGCACGCGGGCCGTCCCCCCTTGTCACTATGTGACATTCCCCCCACACCGTGGGGGAATCTTCCCAGACCCCATCGCCGCCCGGCCTCGATGGTAATCGGGCTGCGCTGCCGGGACGGGAGCTGTTCGGGGCGGATGCCGTTTTTCAATGAACAAAGGACACGTCATATGGCGTGTCCTTTGTTGTATAGGAAGGGAGAAAGATATGATTTCAGCGATTTACGATAGGAGGAGTACAAGAAAATTTCTGGATACGCCTGTATCGCAGCAGGATATTCGGGAGATCATCGAAAGCGGAATTAAAGCGCCGTCCTCTAAAAATAGACAACCCTGGAAATTTATCGTGGTGCAGGGCAGGGAGAAAGAGGAAATGATAAAGGCTTTCCGTCAGGGAATTTCAAGAGAGGAACACGAGGATGCTTTGCTGCCGCAGAGTGCACAGCATATCTCCGGGGCGAAATATACGGTTGATATTATGGAGCAGGCTCCTGTGATCGTGTTCGTTGTGAATTCGCTTGGAAAAAGTGTTTTGGAAAATTTAGATAATGCGGAAGAGCGGATTTACGAAATCTGTAATATTCAATCCATCGGAGCTTCCATAGAAAATATGATTCTTGCCGCGCAGGATAAAGGAATAGGTAGTTTGTGGATTTGCGATATTTATTTTGCGTATTCAGAATTGTGCCAATGGCTGCACAGCGACGGCCAGCTCGTTGCGGCGGTTGCGTTGGGGTATCCGAATGAGTTCCCCAGAGAGCGTCCTCGTAAAAAATTTGAAGAAGTCGTCGAATGGAGAAGCTGACAGCCTTGTAAACCAGAT
>DVHF01000153.1 GCA_018712265.1 Candidatus Gallacutalibacter pullicola | reverse complement strand
CTTAATGTAGCGTTGAGGTGAGATCATGGTTTTAGATTTAAGAAACGTCTTTCTGGAGGAGGGCGCGTCTCTCCCGTTTGATTATGAAATGGATTTATCCTCAACGGATATTGACGGTGCCAAACCGTTTGTCTCTCCGGTTTCGATCAAGGGGATTGTCCGGAATTCCGAGGGATCGGCACGGCTGGAGGCAGAGGCCGGGTTTGATTTTTCGATTCCGTGCGATCGCTGTGCGGAGCAGATAGACAGGCATTACAGCTACCGGTTTGAGCATCTGCTGGTATTGTCGCTCAATGAGGAGGATAACGACTCCTATATTGAAGTGCAGGATTACCAGCTGGATCTGGATGAGCTTATCCGGGCGGATATCCTTCTGGAGCTGCCCACTAAGTTTTTATGCAGTCCTGACTGCAAAGGGCTTTGCCCGAAATGCGGCAGGAATTTGAATGAAGGCCCTTGTGGATGTAACACGCATCAGATGGATCCTCGTCTGGAGGTTCTTAAAAAACTGATAGATTAGTCTTTTTGATATTAAGGAGGTGCTGACGATGGCGGTACCAAAGAGAAAGCAGTCCAGTGCAAGGCAGAACAAGAGACGTTCCAATGTATGGAAGCTGAGTGCTCCGGCTCTGATGAGATGCCCGCAGTGCGGCGAGTATAAAGCTCCCCACAGAGTATGCGGAAGCTGCGGCTATTACAATGGCCGTGAGGTTGTTAAGAAAGAGGCATAAGTTCAGCTTTCTGAACCTGGATAGAGAAGGAGTTACCCTCCTTCTCTATTTTTTTCAAGGTTAAACCTTGACATAGAACGCGGAGCGCTCCTTCCAGTCGCTGAAATTCCGATAACCTTTAATACTCTGTCGCGGCGGCGGGCTGGTCAGGGATATGGTATAATATCCGTAGATGGCTATAAACGCGGGCGTCTCAGTTCAATCGCGCACCTAGCCGGGCGACCGTAGGGAGCGTTCGCGATCTGCTCACCGCAGGTGCGCGATCTGGGTGCAGGCTCAGCCTGCTGCTCGCCGCAGGCGCGCGATCTGGGCTTTGTCACGGGAGAAAGGGGCAAGATATGGCAGTAAAAATTATAGAAGTGAACCCGGACGGTCCGGCTTTTGCGGCAGGGATCCGGCCTGGGGAAACGCTCATTTCCATGAATGGGCATGAAATTGTAGATATTCTTGACTATCGGTTTCACGAGACAAACCAGCATCTTGCCGTTGAGGTGGAGGATCCCGCCGGAAAAAGGCGGGAGGTAACGATCCGGAAAGGCGAGTACGAGTCCATCGGTCTGGAATTTGAAACCTACCTGATGGATAAACAGCACAGCTGCCGGAACAAGTGCATCTTCTGCTTTATCGATCAGCTCCCCAAAGGGATGCGCGAGACGCTCTACTTTAAGGACGACGATTCCCGGCTGTCCTTCCTGTTCGGGAACTATATTACGCTGACCAATCTCAGCGAGCACGAGATCAGCCGCATCATTGAAATGCACATCAGCCCGATCAATGTTTCGGTGCATACCACCAATCCGGAGCTTCGTGTGAAGATGATGCACAACCGCTTTGCCGGGGAGACGCTCGGCATCCTCCGGAGGTTCGCAGAGGCGGGAATCAAAATCAACTGCCAGCTGGTGCTTTGTCCCGGTATCAACGACGGCGAAGAACTGCGCCGCACGCTTTCCGATCTGGAATCCATGTGCCCGTCTGTGCAGAGTATCGCGGCCGTCCCGGTCGGTCTGACGTGCCACCGGCAGGGGCTGTTCCCGCTGCGCCCGTTCCAAAAGGAAGAGGCTGCCGCGGTGATCGATCTCATCAATACTTTTTCTGAGCGGTTCCTCGAAAAATTTGGCGATCGCATTGTCTACGCAGCCGATGAATTTTATCTGATTGCGGATCGTCCTATTCCGGACGCCGCCTTTTATGGGGATTTTGCGCAGCTGGAAAACGGGGTCGGTCTGGTTGCCTCCCTGAAACAGGAATTTGACGACGCGCTCGAAACGCTGGAGCCTCCTGTAAAACCGCGCCGTGTCAGTTCCGTGACAGGTATGGCTGCGTATTCTTTTCTGCGCGGACTGCTTGACGAATTGCGCAGAAAATGCGATACTGTTATATGGGATATCTATCCAATTCAAAACGATTTCTTCGGGCATACTATCGATGTGACAGGGCTTGTGACAGGCGGGGACATCATCCGTCAGCTTCGCGGGAAAGATCTGGGCGAGGCCCTGCTTGTGCCGTCGGTGATGCTGCGGCACGAAGGCGATCTGTTCCTGGACGACGTTTCCGTTGCGGATGTGGAGCGTGAGTTGAATATCCCGGTCATCCGCGTCAAAAATGATGGATATGAGCTGCTTGATGCAGTGATAGGGAGTGATGCGATTTGTCAAAGCCAGTAGTAGCGATTGTCGGCAGGCCAAACGTCGGCAAATCAACGCTTTTCAATAAGCTGATTGGAAAGCGCGTTTCGATTGTGGACGATACCCCCGGCGTAACGCGCGATCGAATTTACGGGGAATGCGAATGGTGCGGCCGCCGCTTTTCTCTGGTGGATACCGGCGGTATTGAACCGGATTCCAGGGATATTATTTTATCGCAGATGCGGGCGCAGGCGCAGCTTGCCATCGATGCTGCGGATGTTATCGTGCTGGTGACAGATCTGCGGTCCGGCCTTGTGGCTACCGACGCAGAGGTGGCGGCGATGCTCCAGAAAAGCGGTAGGCCGGTCATTGTCTGCGTCAATAAATGCGATACCCTCGGCGAACCGTCCGCAGATTTTTATGAGTTCTACAACCTTGGTTTGGGGGATCCCGTGCAGGTATCGGCGGTACACGGCCATGGCACAGGCGATCTGCTCGACAGAGTTCTGGAAAATCTCCCCGATGAAACCGACGAGGACGAGGAAGGCGAGATCATTAAGGTCGCGGTAATCGGAAAGCCGAATGTCGGCAAATCCTCGCTGATTAACTGCATCACGGGCGAAAACCGCTGCATCGTCTCCGATATCGCCGGCACGACCCGCGACGCGATCGATACCATGGTGGAAAATTCCTTCGGCCAGTTCCTGCTGATCGATACGGCCGGAATCCGCCGCAAAAACAAGGTGGAGGACGCGATTGAGAAATACAGCGTACTGCGTGCACAGATGGCGATTGAGCGCGCGGACGTCTGTGTGATCATGATAGACGCGGAGGTCGGCTTCACAGAGCAGGATTCCAAGGTAGCGGGCCTTGCGCACGAAGCGGGCAAGGGCTGCGTCATTGCCATCAATAAGTGGGACGCGATCGAAAAGGACGACCGCACCATGCAGGAATTCCGTAAAAAGCTGGAAAATGATTTCTCGTTCATGCCGTATGCGCCGTTTATTTTCATTTCAGCTAAGACAGGCCAGCGGATTGACCGGCTGTTTGACCTGATCAAGCACGTGGCAAGCAGCAATGCAATGCGCATCGCGACAGGAATGCTCAACGACGTGCTGGGGCAGGCGATGGCTCGTGTACAGCCGCCGACAGATAAGGGACGCCGCCTGAAAATTTACTACATGACGCAGGCGTCCACCAGGCCGCCAACCTTTGTATTCTTTGTAAACTCTGCTGAACTTTTTCATTTCTCTTATCAGCGGTATCTGGAAAACCGAATCCGGGAAACTTTCGGAATGGAGGGCACCCCGATCCGGTTCATTATCCGGGAACGCGGAGAGAAAAATAATAAATAAGAAAAAGCAGGCAGGGGGAATCACAAGTGAACAATATCATACCATTTTTACTGCCGGGCCTGGTATCGGCGGTCATCGCCTATTTGCTGGGCAGCATCAGCTTTTCGATTATCTTTACCCGGCTTTTGGCAAATCATCAGGACATTCGCACGATGGGCAGCGGCAACGCCGGAATGACGAATGTGCTCCGTTCAGTAGGAAAGCTGGCGGCGTTTCTGACATTTATCTGCGATTTTGCAAAGGGTGCGCTGGCGGTGCTGATTGCGAGGACGATTTTTCAGTATGTCTGCACGGCGAGCGGGTTCCCGCTCTCGTGGGCGCAGTACGGCACATATTTGGCGGGACTTGCCGCGATTTTAGGACATATTTATCCTATTTATTTTGGATTCCGCGGAGGAAAGGGCGTTCTCACAACAGCTGCGATGATGCTCGTTCTGGACTGGCGGGTATTTTTGTGCACGCTGGTAGTGTTTGCGATTGTGTTTTTGTGCAGTAAAATCGTGTCGCTGTCCTCAATTATCGGGGCGGCCGCTTATCCCATATTCACGATCCTGGTCCTGTATTTTCTGGATTACCGCCAGGGAGAGATCACGGTGGGAGGCATGATATTCGGCTTTATCACGGCGGCGGTAATTGGCGGAATTGTAATTGCAAAGCATAAATCAAACATTATCCGCCTGAAACACGGCGAAGAAAAAAAGATCACAGCATCTATGAAAAAGCAAAGCTAGGCCAGACTAAGCCTGCACGTAGAACGCGCCGCGCGTCGTAACCTCCGCTGACATATTGGTAACTTCAAATACTCTGTCGCGGTGGCGGACTGGTCAGAGATATGGTTAATATCCGCAGAACGTTATAAACACGGGCACCTAAGCCTAATCAGCCACCCAGCTAAGCGGAGGTGCGACGCGTTCGCGTTCTGCTCACCGCAGGTGTGGTATAATATCCGCAGAACGTTATAAACGCGGGCACCTAAGCCCAATCAGCCACCCAGCTAAGCGGAGGTACGACGCCTGCGCGTTCTGCTCACCGCAGGCGGAAAAAATTTTGGGATTAAGAGGAAAAAGGGCTTGCTTTTTTTCGTGAAATCTGCTAGAATAACACTGTTGTAAACGTCAATAGCGGTTTAAAGGAGGTGCAGACACATGGCAAAGTGTGAAATTTGTGGCAAGGATATTGCTTTCGGTATCAGGGTTTCCCATTCCCACAGACGTTCCAACAGGGCTTGGAAACCGAATATCAAGCGCGTCAAGGCTGTTGTTAACGGTACTCCGAAGCGTATTTACGCCTGCACCCGCTGCCTGCGTTCCGGTAAGGTTACGCGCGCTATCTAAAACTTGGCAAATTCGCAAAAGTTTCGAGAGGCTCTCCCTTGTATGGGACAGCCTCTTTTTTCATGTCCGTTGTCGCGAAAATATTGCGGCGGATTCTCACCCCCCGGTTCCACTACTTCTCGCCGATTTTCCGGCCTTTTGACTTTTCAGCTGCACCTGGCCTGCCGGGCTTGTATTTCTTGTTTGGACGTATTATAATAGTCATAATATGATGGGGAATTATGCCATCCGCATTTTTTATCCGGGCAGACTCCCGGCTACTTTTTACGCATGAAGGAGAATGTTTATGCTTTATCAGGTCATTCAGGCTGCCGCCAGCGGCAGGGCGATCTCACCGTACAGTATACTGATGCAGATTCTGGCGGTGGCGTTTATTATCTTTTGTATTCTCCCTCTGCATGAGTTTGCGCACGGCTGGATGGCGCAGCGGCTTGGCGATAATACCGCGAAGCTTCAGGGGCGCCTGACGCTCAACCCGCTTGCCAGCCTCGATCCTATGGGTGCGCTGATGATCCTGCTGTTTGGATTCGGCTGGGCGAAGCCGGTCCCTGTCGATCCGCGGTATTTCAAGAATCCCAAAAAGGGAATGGCGCTCACCGCGCTGGCTGGGCCTGTTGCAAACATTCTGGCGGCCCTTGCCGGCGCTCTGATCCTGAATATTCTGGCTTTTTTCGGTGTGTCTCATGTGCTTGTGCTGATCTTTTTCACGTACTATATCCGTATCAACGTCATGCTCGCAGTGTTCAATCTGCTGCCGGTTCCGCCGCTTGACGGCTCGAGAATCGTCGCGGCGTTCCTGCCGGACAGGATGATGTGGCAGTATTACCGGTATCAGCGGCAGATTGTGCTTGTGCTGTTCCTGCTGCTGTTTTTAGGGGTGCTGGATCGCCCGCTTGCGGTCGTGGATAATCTGGTGGAATCAGCGGTTTACTGGGTGGCGTCGCTGCCGTTCCGGTTCTGGATTTGAATAGCGGGCGGGACGATGGAAAAGCTATCCTATAAGCTGGAAAAATTTGAGGGGCCTCTGGATCTGCTCCTCACATTGATCACCAAAAACAAGCTGAATATTTTCGACATCCAGATTTCGGAGCTCTGCGATCAGTACATGGTGCAGATCAACCGGATGAAGGATCTCGATATGGACGTCGCCAGCGAATTTCTGGAAATGGCGGCGCGGCTGGTGTATATCAAAACAGTTTCGCTGCTGCCGAAGCACGAGGAGGCGGACGCGCTCAAGCAGGAGCTGACGGGACAGCTGCTGGAATATCAGGAATGTAAAGAGGCGGCAAAACGGCTCGCGGCCTGCATGAATCCGGATCTGTATGTACGCGCGCCGCAGGAGCTTATCCCGGATCGCCAATATGCGCGCACACACGATCCCCGGGAGCTTCTGGCGGCGTATCTGTGCGCGGTGGGGCGCGGCAAACGGTTCCTGCCGCCGCCCGCGGAATCTTTCTCCGGAATTGTGAGCCGCCGGATCGTTTCGGTGGTATCGCAGGCAATCTCCGTCCTGCGTCATCTCTGGAAAGAACGCGAGATCCGGTATGTGGATCTTTTCCGCGAGAAGAAAGAAAAATCTGAACGTGTCGCGGCGTTCCTTGCAGTTTTGGAACTGGTAAAGGAAAAGAGGATCCGTGTGGAGGGAGAGCGTGAGAACGCGCGGATCCGGTTGATTTCAAAGAAGAAGGGCGGGAAACCGGTTGGAGCTGAAAAAGCTGCAAGGGGCGATTGAGGCCATTTTATTTGCGAGCGGGGAACCCGTTTCGCTCGACAGGATCACAGAGGCTCTGGAGCTGGACAAGCTGACTGCGTCGAAGCTTCTGCAAAAGCTGATGGCGGAGTATAACCGCCCGGATCGCGGGGTGCGGATCCTGCATTTGGAGGACAGCTATCAGATGTGCACAAATTCGCAGTACGGCGGAAAGGTGCGCGCCGCGCTGGAAATCCGGAGAAATGCGCCTTTGTCGCAGGCGGCAATGGAGGTGCTTGCAGTAATCGCATATAACCAGCCGGTGACAAAGGCGTTTGTCGAGCAGGTGCGCGGGGTGGACTGCTCCGGCGTGATCGGCAGCCTGATGACGAAGGGACTGATTGAGGAACGCGGACGGCTGGAACTTCCGGGACGCCCGCTCCTTTACGGGACTACCGTCAATTTTCTGCGCTGCTTCGGACTTTCCTCCCCGGAGGAGCTTCCGCCCCTGCCGGAAAAGGCAGTGCCCAACAGGACAGAGCAGACGGGTCTTGGCTCCTCCGTGCCGGAAGATCTCCGTCAGCCAGAGGAATAGCGGCAGAATGAACTCCGCCGGAGATTTGCCGGTCGGGGCTGCTGGAATTTCCTCGGATATCCTCAGATAAAGGGGGAATAACATGCTTGTTTTTGGAGGGATTGTCCTCCTGCTCATCCTGCTTTTATGCTGTCCGATTACGCTTCGTCTATCCTTTCTGAACGGATTTTCCGTCAGGCTCAAATATCTTTTCTTTTCTTTCCAGCTACTTCCACCAAAGGAAAAATCAACCGGAAAGAAAAAACGTGCTTCCCAGAAAAAGAAAAAATCAGAGGAAGAATCTGAAAGCACTCTGGAAAAGCTGCGCAAACTAACGGGGGAGGACAATGCGGCAGGGCTTTTTGACTTTCTGCGGGAGCTTGCCGTGCTTGCGGCAGGAAGCCTGAAGAAGCTATTCCGCCATCTTGTGATTGCGGATTTCTCGCTGGATGTGTCGGCGGGCGGGGAGGACGCCGCGGAGACGGCCCTGACTTACGGAAAGCTCTGCGCGGTAATCTATCCGGCGGTGAGCGTGCTGGTGTCGCAGGCGAAAACGAAGCATTACGGCGTGAGCGTATTCCCGGATTTTTCGGAGGGAGCGCAGACAAAGGCGCATATGGAGGCAAGGCTCCGGATAAAACCGGTATTTCTGTTATCCGCAGGGATTGGCTTTCTGGCAAAGCTGGTTTTGGCATTTTTCAAAAAGAAAATTTCCGGACAGGAGACACAACAATAGGGAGCCCTGGCCGGAGCGTTCATTCTTTTGGAGGGATGGACGCCGCGGCCAAGGCTTCCACAAAATATCAAAAAGGCGGTGCTGTTTATGAGCGATCATCCCATTGAAGGCATGATGAATACAACCCTGGAAAAAATCAAGCAGATGGTAGACGTCAACACGGTGGTGGGCGATCCGATCACCTCTCCGGACGGGACGATTATTATCCCGGTTTCCAAGGTGGCCTACGGATTTGCGTCGGGTGGTTCGGATTTCCCCTCCAAGGCCCAGCCGGCGAAAGAATTTTTCGGCGGCGGCGCAGGCGCGGGAATTTCCATTACCCCGATCGGGTTCCTAGTGATTTCTGAGGGGAACGTCAAGATGGTATCCATTGAGCCGTGCAATACCTCGGCGGATCGTGTAATCAATATGATTCCCGACGTTGTGGACAAGGTGAGCGGTCTTTTGAGCAAGAAGAACGCGGACAAAAAGACCTCTGTGCCGGAAACGAAGCAGTCGCCCGGCGCAGACGATCCTGTTTTATAAAAGACGACTATTTTTCCATCCTCTCTCATACAAATATGCAGACTAAGTCTGCACGTAAAACGCGTCGCGCGTCGTGACCTCCGCGCGGAACTTCCTGTATGCTGCCGGTAAACGACCATAAAAATTATCATTCATAAGAAGATCCCCCGTCTCGACACCGGGGGGACGATAACCTGAGTGGTAAGGCGGAGATGGGTCCGGGAAGATTCCCCCGCAGTGCGGGGGAAATGTCACGAAGTGACAAAAGGGGACGGCCCGCGTGCGGGATGGCCCGGCGCGGGGCGACGGGGCCGCGCAGGCCCCGTCACGGGAGAGAGAGGAGGATGAAGGTGAGAAGGATTCTGGCTGTGGGGATGGCGATGGTGCTGACGGCGGTGTCCCCGGCGGTGGCGGCGGCAGGAGAGCCGCAGGTGTCGGCACAGGCAGCCGCGCTGATCGAGGCGGAAAGCGGCAGGACTGTTTTCGCAAAGAACGAAACGGAACAGCTGTCCATGGCGAGCACCACCAAGATTATGACGGCTCTGCTCACGCTGGAGGAAATTGAAGCCTCAGGCGATCGCGAGGTGACGATCACCGATGAAATGGTGCGCGTGGAGGGATCCTCGATGGGCCTGCTCCCCGGCTACCGCCTGACACTGCACGATCTGGCGGTGGGAATGCTGACCGTTTCCGGAAACGATGCGGCAAATTCCGCTGCGTACGCTATCGACGGATCTCCCTCCGCCTTTGCGGACAGGATGAACCGCCGGGCGGAAACGCTGGGACTCGAAAATACCCACTTCGTCACGCCCTCCGGTCTGGACGCGGACGGCCATTATTCCACCGCACTCGATATGGCAAGGCTGGGTGCCGCCGCGATCAGCAATCCGGAGTTCCGGTCAATCTGTTCCCAGCAGCAGATGACGGTTTCCTTTGCCTATCCGGAACAGACATATCACCTGACAAACCACAATAAAATGCTTTCCCTGTACGACGGCTGCATCGGGATTAAAACGGGCTATACCAAAAAATCAGGACGCTGCCTCGTCACCGCCGCGGAGAGGGATGGGATCCTGCTGGTGGCGGCAACGCTCAACGCGCCCGACGACTGGAACGATCATCGGGTGATGCTCGACTACGGCTTTTCCCAGATTGAGACCTTTTCTCCGGATGACAGCGGCGAGATCTGGACGCTCCCGGTTGTCGGCGGGGTGGTGGAGGAAATCACTGCTGTCGGGCAAAAGGCCGGACGCGTTACGCTTCAGATTGGAGAAGAAGCCCAGATCACGCGCACGGTGAAGCTGCCGCGGTTCCTCTACGCGCCCGTGCAGACGGGGGAACAGGTGGGCGAGGTGGAATATTCCCTGAACGGAGAAGCTTTGCTCACAGCGCCTATTCTGGCGCGGGAGGACGTGACGGCACAGGAGATTGAAAAGAGCTGGCTCGACGGCATTCTGGACTGGATCTCCTCCTTGCTCGGCAGGATACAGGGAAAATAAAACGCACAAAAGGATGTATGATATGGAATTGAGAGAAGTGTTCCGGTACCCCGATCGGGATCCGGAAAAAGAAGCGGCTGTGGAATCGCTGCTCCGTCAGGTGGACGTTTTAGTCGGAAGGGAGCAGATGGAGCCGGTTCTGGCACAGATCCGGGAGCTTCTCCCGCCAGGGCGGACGCTGACGTGGGAGGATGCCGTTTCCTACCTCGGCTGGACGGACGCGGCCACGCTCGCGCGCGATCTGGTCCTGCCGGACGCCCCCGTAGTGGAGGATATCACCAAAGAGGAAGCACTGTGTCTTGTGAAGCGGATTCTGGAGGATCCCGCAGATGAAATGGCAGATTATTATGTGGAACTGCTCGACCGCACCTTTCCGAATACCAGCATTTCCGATCTGATCTTCAATCCGGAATTCTGCGAGGATTATACCGGAGACGGCGAACCGACGGCGGAGGAAATTGTGGAGATCGCGTTTCGGAGCAGGCTTCATATTTTGACATTGGGAGATGGACATGGAGAATAAAATCAGGGTTCAGAAAATACTTGCCGACTGCGGGATCGCGTCCCGCCGGAAAGCGGAGGAAATGATCGCGGCAGGCGAGGTAAAGGTAAACGGAAAAATCGTGCAGATCGGGGATAAAGCCGATCCCCGGCGCGATAAAATCACGGTGCGCGGCCGCCGGGTCGAGCCGGTGCGGGAAGCCGTCTATATCATGCTCAACAAGCCGCGCGGCTACATCACCACCATGAGCGACGAGATGGACCGCAAGTGCGTGGCGGAACTGGTTTCGGAAATCCCGGAGCGCGTGTATCCGGTCGGACGCCTCGACAGGGAATCCGAGGGACTTCTGCTGATGACGAACGACGGTGCCTTTGCCAACGCGATGATGCACCCGTCCATGCACGTGCCGAAAACGTACCGCGTCACAGTGCGCCCGTCCGTCACGGAGGATCAGCTCACGCAAATGGCCGTGGGCATCGAGATCGAGGGCAGGAAAACGGCCCCGGCGGACGTCAAGGTGCTTTCTCAGGAGCCGGGCCGCGTTGTGCTGGAAATGATCCTGCGTGAGGGGCGGAACCGCGAGATCCGCAAAATGTGCGAGGCCGTGGGCTTGGAGGTGGCGCGCCTGCGCCGCATTGCGATAGGCCCGGTCAAGCTTGGGATGCTCCAGCCCGGACAGTGGCGGCGTCTCACCGGCGAGGAAGTCAAACGGCTTTCGGCCGCGGCAAAGCAGGAAAAAGGGAGGGGGGAATCGGATGCTTCAGGTGAGCCCTATCAAGGACGCAGACGCCCGCGCGGCAATTCTGCGCGGCGTTCCGGAGGCCGGCGCTGACGCACAGATCCTTCTGCTGACGGAAGCGGACAAGCAGCTTGGCTGGGTGGCAGTGGATATAAAGTCCTCCGTTTTGCGGATGCTCGCAATGGAGCTTGGGGGTGCGGCCCCAGCGGACAGGCTGTCGCCGGAGGATGCGTTCCTTGCGGATTTTCTGATGCGGGCGGCGGCGTCATACGGCGCGAACCACGGCGCCTACCGGATCTCTTCCCACATTCCAGCGATCGAGCCGATACTGCGTCCCCTTGGATTTACGGGTGAAAACGGGATCGTGACAATCGACCTGATACATATTGTCCATGTTACAGGCTGAGCCCGTACCCGGAACGCGCACGCGCCGTTATAATTTTACAGAAAAAATGCCGGAGTTTTTCAATTTTTATTTGTCAGGATCTTGTCAATTTTGGATCAATCGCTTATAATAATAGTTGATTATTTTGTAGGGCCATGCTATGAGGAAATGACGGTTGGTTTCCCGCAGCCGAATAAGCAGTACCGGGGAAAAGGCCTGTCTGGTTTGGTCTGGAGCAAAAGAAATGGAGGAATCAATAATGAGTCTTGCCAGCAATACGGAATTACTGCAAACTTCTCGTGATGCGGCAAAAAATACGAGTGCGTACAAGCGTATCAGCCTTCTGTTTGATGAAGGGACCTTTAATGAGATCGACGCTTTCGCAAAGTCCGGCGATAAGCCCGCTGAAGCAATTGTAGGCTTCGGTACGATTGAGGGCTGCCCGGCCTACGTATTCGCGCAGAACAGCGACGTTGACGGCGGTGCAATGTCCAAAGCTCAGGCTTCCAAAATCAAGAAGGTCTACGATCTGGCTGTAAAGACCGGTGCTCCGGTCATTGGAATTTACGATTCCATCGGCGGCCGCCTTAATGAGGGCGGAGATATGGTTGCTGCCTACGGTGAAATTCTTCTCCACAGCAATAACCTTTCCGGCGTTGTCCCGCAGATCGCACTGGTGCTCGGTCCGTGCATCGGCACATCTGCCATGATTGCGGCGGGTTCCGATATCGTTGTGATGTCCAAGAAAGCAGAGCTTACTATCGAGACGGGCGGCGCTGACGGTTCCGCGGATGAAGCCGCGAAGATCGGCGTGTGCCACATCGTGACAGAGACTGAGGACGAGGCGATCGCAAAGGTTCGCGCTCTGGTTACCTCCCTCCCGGCGAATAACCTGACCGGCGCTCCGGTGGTGGATGTGCTTGGCATGAGCAGCGCAGCTCCGCTTGCTGCCGGCGCTTCCGCGAAGGATGTCATCTCCGCCGTTGCTGATGACGATACGTTCGTTGAGCTTGGCGCGCAGTTCGGTACGGCTGTTGTTACGGGGATCGCACAGGTTGCGGGCTCCACGGCGGGCCTTGTCGCCTACGAGGGCGAGATTGACGCCGACGCGTGCGCAAAGGCCGCGAGATTTGTCCGTTTCTGCGATGCGTTCGCGATCCCGGTTGTTTCGTTTGTCAATGCGGCGGGATTCACCTCCCTGCGCGAGGCGTCCAAGCTTTCCAGCTCCTATTCCGAGGCGACGACAGCCAAGGTTACCGTTGTGACCGGCGAGGCCTACGGCCCGGTGTACATGGCGGTGGCTGGCCGCGGCGCGGCTGCCGACGTCACAATGGCATGGGCAAGCGCAGCTGTTTCCCCGATCTCCCCGGCAACCGGCGCGATGTTCCTCTGGAACGACCGTCTGGCTGGTTCCTCCAACCCGATCGAGGATCGCAAGAAGCTGATCGCGGAGTATAAGGAAAAGGAAGCCTGCCCGTTCAAGGCAGCGGCAGAGGGCTATGTGGAGGACGTTATCCTTCCCGCGGAGACCCGCGCAAAGGTAGTCGCCAACCTCGAAATGCTGTCCGGCAAGCGCGTTTCCAGACTGCCCAAGAAGCACGCAAATATCCAGATGTAATTTCTGTTTCAGGAATGTTCCATAAATCTTTAGGAGGATAAAGAAAATGAAAAACCTTAAGATTACAGTAAATGGTACAGCTTATGATGTACAGGTTGAGGAAGTCGGCGGTTACGCGGCTCCGGCAGCTGCTCCTGCAGCTGCTCCCGCTCCCGTTGCTGCTGCCCCGGCTCCTGCTGCAGCTCCTGCTCCGGCAGCGGCTCCCGCTCCCGCGGCTGCTCCTGCCCCCGCTGCCGCTCCTGCTCCGGCGGCTGGCGCAGAGGTCATTTCCTCTCCGATGCCTGGCACCATCGTTTCTGTCAATGTAGAGCCCGGCAAGGCTATCAAGAAGGGCGACGTCCTTGTTGTTCTTGAGGCTATGAAGATGGAAAACGAGATCATGGCTCCGCACGACGCTACTGTCGCCGCTATCCATGTGAACAAGGGAGACAGTGTTGACTCCGGTTCTCCGCTTGTTTCCCTCCAGTAAGGGGGTACGCAGACATGGCAAAAAAAATTGGCATTACAGATACAACGCTCCGTGACGCGCACCAGTCGCTGATCGCGACGCGTATGCCGATCGAGGACATGCTTCCGATTCTGGATAAGATGGACAAGGTCGGATTCCACTCCCTGGAATGCTGGGGCGGCGCGACGTTCGATTCCTGCCTGCGCTTCCTCAACGAGGATCCGTGGGAGCGCCTGCGCACCATCCGCAAGCACTGCCCGAACACCAAGCTGCAGATGCTGTTCCGCGGCCAGAATATGCTGGGCTACCGTCACTATGCGGACGATGTGCTGGAATATTTCGTGCAGAAAACCGTGGCGAACGGTATGGACATCATCCGTATCTTCGACGCGCTGAACGATATCAAGAACCTCCAGACCGCGATCAAGGCCGCCAAGAAGGAAGGCGCTCATGTTCAGGTAGCGATTTCCTACACCACCGGCCCGGTCTTTACGAATGATTACTACGTGAAGTACGCCAAGCAGATTGCTGATGCCGGCGCAGATTCCATCTGCCTGAAGGATATGGCGGCTCTGCTCACGCCGTACAACACATACAGCCTCGTGAAGGATATCAAAGCGGCTGTGGATCTGCCGATCCAGATCCATACGCACTACACCTCCGGCCTGGCGAGCATGTGCCTGATGAAGGGCATCGAAGCCGGCGCGGATGTAGTGGATACCGCGATGTCCCCGCTTGCGCTGGGTACGTCCCATGCGCCGACGGAGTCGATGGTTGCCGCGCTTCAGGGCACGGAGTATGACACCGGCCTCGATCTGATGCTGCTCAACGAGATCCGTGAGTACTTCATGGGCCTGCGCAAGAAGTATATCGACAGCGGCCTGCTCGATCAGAGTATGCTTGCCACCAACACAAAGGCGCTGGTCTATCAGGTTCCGGGCGGTATGCTCTCCAACCTGCTCAAGCAGCTCAAGGACGCCGGCAAGGCGGACAAGCTGGAGGAGGTTCTGCAGGAGGTTCCGCGCGTGCGCGAGGATTCCGGTTATCCGCCGCTCGTTACCCCGACCTCCCAGATCGTCGGTACGCAGGCTGTGTTCAACGTAATTATGGGCGAACGCTATAAGATGTGCACCAACGAGTTCAAGGGCCTTGTTGCCGGTAAGTACGGCACCACGCCGATGCCGATTGATCCGGAATTCCGCAAGAAGATCATCGGTGACGAGGAGCCGATCACCTGCCGTCCGGCAGACCTGCTTGAGCCGGAGCTTGAGACGCTGCGCAAGGAATGCGCTGAATGGATCGAGCAGGACGAGGACGTCCTCTCCTATGCGCAGTTCCCGAAGGTGGCGACGGACTTCTTCAAGAAGCGCCGCGACAAGAAATACGGCGTGGACAGCAAGCATGGCGATGCTGCCAAGATGGTTCACCCCGTCTGAATTTCCTAAAAATCATCAGGGCCCGGCGAAATGCCGGGCCCTTTCGTATGCCTGATTAGAGGGCACGTCCGAAATTTGTCTGAGAGACAGCCTCTGTGCCTCTGGACGCTTTCCGCGGCCAGAGGCATTGCAGGAGAATTCACAGCTTTGTTTCCGTCATTTTTCAGTGAATTTTCCAGCATTTTTGACTTTTCACATATCCCCTGCAAATTTTCCCTAAAATATGATAGGAATTTAACCCGAAAGGATGTATAATAAAAAGAAAGCACTTTAATAAGGAAAAAGGTGAGAATTTTGGAAATTCAGGAAGTGAAGGAACGGATTGAACAGCTGCGGGAGCAGATCAATTACCATAACAAAAAATATTATACGGAGGACGCCCCGGAAATTGACGACTTTGAATACGATATGCTGTACCGGGAGCTGCAGACGTTGGAGGCGCAGCATCCGGAGCTGGTGACGCCGGATTCCCCCACGCAGAAGGTTGGAACTCCAGCAATGAATAAATTCGATCCGGTGGTGCATCAGGTGCCGCTGGAAAGCCTGCACGATTCCTTTTCAGAGGACGAGCTGCGCGACTTCGACCGCCGTGTCCGCGAGGTCATCCCGGATCCCGAATATGTGGTGGAGCCGAAATTCGACGGGCTGTCGGTGGCGCTGGAATACCGTGACGGGAAGTACGTGCGCGGTTCCACACGCGGCGACGGCCTTGTCGGCGAGGACGTGACGGAAAATATCCGGACTATCCGCACGGTACCGCTTACACTCCGGGAACCGGTGCCGTTTCTGGAGGTGCGCGGTGAGGTGTATATGTCGCACGAAAGCTTCTTCCAGCTCTGCGCCCGCCAGGAGCTGAATGGGGAGAAGCTGTTCAAAAATCCCCGCAATGCCGCCGCAGGTTCGCTCAGACAGAAGGATCCGCGCATTACGGCGCAGCGCGTGCTCGATATCTTCGTGTTCAATGTGCAGCAAGTCAACGGGGAGGAGCTTCATTTCCACGACGAATCACTCAACTATCTAAAGCGTTTGGGCTTTACAGTCTCGCCGTTCTATAAAAAGTGCGCGACAATCGAGAAGGCAATCGAGGAGATACGCCGGATTGGGGAGCAGCGCGGCACATACGGCTACTCCATCGACGGCGCTGTTGTAAAGGTAAATTCCTTTGCACAGCGGGAACTGCTGGGCAGTACTGCGAAATTTCCCAAATGGGCAGAGGCGTTCAAATATCCGCCGGAGGAAAAAGAAACGAAGCTGCTCGATATCGAAGTCAATGTGGGACGCACCGGTGTTTTGACGCCGATCGGCGTCTTTGAGCCGGTACTCCTTGCGGGCACGACCGTCAGCCGTGCCACTCTGCATAATCAGGACTTCATCACGGAGAAGGATCTCCGTATCGGCGATACGGTCATCCTGCGCAAGGCCGGTGAGATCATCCCCGAGGTTGTTTCTGTCGTTTCACACGCAGAGGAGTCAGAGACATTCCAGCTTCCGGAGATCTGTCCCTCCTGCGGCGGACCGGCGGTGCGCGAGGGCGATGAAGCGGCAATCCGCTGTGTGAATCCGGAATGTCCGGCACAGCTGGTGCGGCATCTGATCCACTTCGCCAGCCGCGACGCTATGGACATCGACGGCCTGGGTCCGGCAGTGATCGAGCAGCTTGTGGCGAACGATCTTCTGAAATCCCCCGCAGATCTCTATACGCTGACACTGGAGCAGGTGGCGGCGTTGGAAAGGAAAGCGGAAAAATCAGCGCAGAACCTGATCGACGCCATCGCAAAAACCAAGGACAACGATCTGTACAGGCTGGTGTTCGCGTTCGGGATCCCGCACATTGGACTGAAAGCGGCAAAGTTGCTGTCGGATTATTTCCACACGCTCGATGCGGTGATAGCGGCGTCTGCTGAGGAGATATCGGCCATCGACGGCTTTGGCGGCATTATGGCGGAAAGCGTCCGCGAATTTTTTGATCAGCCCGGCACGCTCCATCTGGTGGGACGATTGAAGGAGCTGGGCGTGAACATGACCTCCCGCACGGAGAGCCGCGGCCAGAAGTTCCAGGGGATGACCTTTGTGCTGACAGGTACGCTGCCATCCCTGACGCGGGCGGAGGCCAGCGAGATGATAGAAAAGCAGGGCGGCAAGGTGTCGTCGAGCGTATCGAAAAAAACAACCTATGTTCTGGCCGGAGAGGATGCAGGCAGCAAGCTGACAAAGGCGCAGAAGCTGGGAGTTTCTGTCATTTCCGAAGAGGATTTCCTGAAAATGATGGAATAATCGCGTTTTATGGGGACAAAACGAAGAGGAAGCCAAAATATTCCACTGATGCAGTCAGGCGGAATCTGTAAGGCTGGCAGTGCGAAATTTTAATTTTGTATAAAAAAGGCTGTTTATTTTTTTCTTCATTTGTGATATACTCAAAGTCATATGAGTAAAAATAAACGGTTGTATATAGGGGTAATTCTTCATGAGAAACAGAAAAGTAAGCCTGATCCATGCTCTCCCGCAAATATTGGTAGATATTTTTGGGATGTATCTGAGCTATTTTCTTGCGTTTATCATCCGCTTTGACGGAATCCGCCAGACATGGGAGGTTGTGGAAGGCTTTTCCGTATCCCGGGGTGTCCCGAGTTACTATTGGGAGTCGTTCCACCAGCTGATGCCGTGGTGTGTGCTGGCATGTGTGTGCGTGTTTGCCGTGGTGAAATTTTACAGCACCATGTGGCAGTTTGCCAGTCTGGATGAGCTGCTCCAAATCTTTTTCGGCGTAACGGCCGCTAATATTATAGTTGTCCTTATGGGATACGCGCTGGGAGACCCGCGTTTCCCGAACGGCGTGTACGTAATCGGCTATCTGCTTTCCCTGTTCTTTATCGGCTTTTTCCGGTTCAGCTTCCGCATTGTCCGCCGCATCCGCCGCAAGCAGCTGGGCGGCACGCGCGATAAGTCGGAGTTCAACCGCGTCATGGTAGTCGGCGCCGGGGAAATGGGCTCTATGGTCATCAAGGAGATGAAAAGCGCCCCGGAGAGCAAGGGGATCCCGGTGGTGGCCATCGACGACGACAAGGCAAAGCGCGGCATCCGGATCCACGGCGTGCGTGTGGCCGGGGGACGTGAGAGCATCCCGAGGATCGCCACGCGGTACAATGTGGATCAGATCGTGCTGGCAATGCCGTCGAGTCGCAAGAAGGATCAGCAGGATATCCTGAGCATCTGCGCGAAAACCGGCTGTCAGCTGAAAACAGTCCCGGCACTTTACGAGATGATCGAGAAAAACGAGGCCGGGCACGTCTCTTTGCGCGATGTGGATATCACCGACCTGCTGGGCCGCGACGAGATCAAGCTGAACGTGGAGGAGATCAGCGGCTATCTGCGCGACAGAACGGTGCTTGTCACGGGCGGGGGCGGCTCGATCGGTTCGGAGCTTTGCCGGCAAATTGTGTACTTCCGTCCCAAGAAGCTTATCATCTTCGATATTTACGAAAACAACGCCTACGATCTCCAAAACGAACTGCTGATGAATTTCCCGGATCTCAATCTGGAGGTCCTGATCGGTTCTGTGCGCGACAAGGCGCGCATTGAGCACGTGTTTGAGGTCTGCCGTCCGGATGTGGTGTTCCACGCGGCGGCGCATAAGCACGTCCCGCTAATGGAGCTCAGCCCGGGCGAGGCTGTGAAGAACAACGTATTCGGCACGCTGAACGTCGCGCAGGCCGCGGACAAGTACGGCGCGCGCCGTATGGTATTGATTTCCACCGACAAGGCGGTCAACCCGACGAACGTGATGGGCGCGACCAAGCGAATCTGCGAGCTGATTATTCAGTATTGCAGCCGCCATTCAGCACATACGGAATATGTCGCGGTGCGTTTCGGAAACGTGCTGGGGAGCAACGGGAGCGTGATCCCGCTGTTCAAGCGGCAGATTGCGGCGGGCGGTCCGGTGACGGTGACGCACCCGGATATTATCCGCTACTTCATGACGATCCCGGAGGCGGCGCGTCTGGTGATTCAGGCGGGCGGCATGGCGAAGGGTGGGGAGATCTTCATCCTCGACATGGGCGAGCCGGTGAAGATCGTCGATCTGGCCCGCAACCTGATCCGTCTTTCCGGTCTGGAACCGGATCAGGACATCAAGATTGTCTACACGGGACTGCGGCCGGGTGAAAAACTGTATGAGGAGCTGCTGCTCGACAGCGAGGGCGGCTGTGAAAAGACGGCGCATAAGCTGATTTACATCGGCACGCCGATCCCGTTTAATGAGGAGACGTTCCTCGCGGATTTGGAGAAGCTGCGCAAATACGCGGGGGTGGACAACGTGAGGATGATGGAGGTTATCCATAATCTGGTTCCGAATTATTCGGGGCACGCGGAGGAAACGGACGCATTGGCTCAAGATAACACACCGAGCACAACAACATAAAAGTTTTGCTCAAGCTTTTTCAAAAGCTTGCGACGGGGTATGGGGGCGAGAAGCCCCCATAGGCAAAGAGGAACGCGAAGCGTTCCCCAAAAAGGTAAGCAAACAGTGAAAGCCCACCATCCAGTGGATGGTGGGCTGGAACGCCTTTGCGGCAGGCTAAACCTGCGCGCACCTGCGGTGAGCAAAATGCGCCGCGCGTCGTAACCTTCGCGGAAATTGCGATAACCTTTCACACTCTGTCGCGGTGGGAGGCCGGCTGGGGAAAGCATATTTTTATATGAGCAGAATAAAAGTCCGGCGCGGAGGGTAAGCTTCCGCACCGGACTTTTATTCGTCGATTACATCAACCTCGATAGCGGTCCATTTCAGTTCTGCGATTTCAGCAATAAACTCAAATTGAGGATATTTACCGTCGTGCGTGTCTACATATTCCCGCCATTTCCGGTTTGCTTCTTCGGAAAAATAGAGATTCTCTAAAACAATACGGTAATGTCCCGGTACTTCCAGCTTGTCTAAGTCAAACGCAAAAACGAGTAAATATTTTTCTCCGGGTGAAACCATATGGCCAACATCAAGATGCATACTGGCCGGATAGGGAAACGTGTACCATTTACCATTATCAAAAAATTCCAGACGAGTTTGAGTATCTCCGTAGGAAAAATCCTCATCCCCGACATTTTCAACGTAAATATGATCGTAAGATTCAGAGACGGGGAGTGTGCCGTCCTCCCGATCGTTCCACAAAATAATGTTTTCCATGCGGTCGGCTTCGTCACGCTCATAAACCTCTTGAAAGCCTTTTTCCGGATCTTCATATGTGCGTCCTGAATGCAGTGCCCGCATCCTTTCAAGTCTGTCCTGAGCCGCAGGATCGTTTCCGTTGCAGGCGGCTAAAAGGCAGATGAAAATAATAAATGTTATAATGCGAATAAATATTTTCATAAAAATTCCTCCTTATGCGGAGAAATGCTCTCCCGTCTTTTTGTAGTTGATGGAGAACTGCTTCGGGGTGACGCCCTTGTGCTTCTTAAAGGACCGGATAAAATAGCTCAAATCGTTAAATCCGCACTGGAACGCAATTTCCGTGACAGAATAGTCGGTGTGGGAAAGCTTCCACGCGGCCTGCTCGATGCGGTACCAGTTGACATACTGCATCGGGGATTTTCGCGTCATCTGCTGAAAAAAACGGCAGAAGTACCGGGGATTCAGCCCGGCCTCCTGCGCAAGAGTGTCCAGGGTCAGATCCTCCGAGGAGAAATGCTCCTCAATATAGGAGAGGGCGCGCTTGAGCGCGGCGGTGGAACGATAGGCTGCCGGGAACTGCGGCCGCGCCGCGCGGATGCAGCCTGCCTGCTGGATTTCACCAAGCAGACGGTACAGCCCGCCCAGCACTAAAAAAGCATAGCCGACCGGCTGTTCACGGACGGAACGGATCAAATCCTCCGCCGCGCGGACAATCCCCGTACAGGTATGCGGCAGGAGCGGCACGACCTCGGAAAGATTCTGCCGCAGTCCCTCCAGAAGCGGCTGGCAGGCTCCCAGATCCGTGCGGAGAAGATCGAGATCGAACACGATACATTCGTAAACACAATCCCTGGATACGCCGGAATGGAGCGCACCGCCGCGGATCCAAAGTGTGTCCCCCGGCTCCATAGCATACTCGGTATCGTCGATCCGGGCGGTAAAGTTACCCTGCCGGATGTGGACGATCTCACATTCTGTATGCCAGTGGCACGGCATCTGATACCGGGGATGTGTTTCATCAATATAATAATAGGCGATCGGGAATTCTGCGGTCCCGCGCGATTTGCTTTCCTGAAAACGAAAAACCTGCATGGCGGTTCCTCCTCTCATGTGAATATTATACTATTTTCGCGGGTGTTTTGGCAAGTATTTCTCATAAATATATGATAAACTTACAAGTAATAAGAAAAATTCCACAGGGATTATTAGGGTGTATCTGACAAAGTCCTCAATACTGTTAAATTCTACTGAAAAACGCCGTCTGCGTCGTTGCTCACCCTTGCAATACGAAAGTATTGCGGCGGATTCGCGCCTTGCATCCATCGCTTTTCAGCGAATTTTCCAGCACTTTTGACTTTGCAGATACACCCTAAGGGCACCCCTAATCCCTGCTTAAACACAATGAGAACAGGAGGAGTTAAGATGAAACAGGAAAGACGTACAGGCGGATATCCGGTGATTGGCATCCGGCCCGTGATTGACGGACGGCGCGGCGTGCTGAAGGTACGCGAATCGCTGGAGGATCAGACCATGGGAATGGCAAAGGCCGCGGAAAAGCTTTTCCGTGAGAACCTGTTTTATTCCAACGGCGAGCCGGTCGAGGTAGTCATTTCCGACACCACCATCGGCGGCGTCGGAGAGGCGGCGGCTTGTGCCGAAAAGTTCAAAAAATGCGGCGTGGACATCACGCTGACAGTTACACCGTGCTGGTGCTACGGCGCTGAGACAATGGATATGGATCCGTCCACCATCAAGGGTGTGTGGGGCTTCAACGGCACAGAGCGTCCCGGCGCGGTCTATCTTGCGAGCGTCCTCGCTACACACGCGCAGAAGGGTCTCCCGGCATTCGGCATCTACGGCCATGACGTGCAGAACGCCGACGATACCGAAATCCCGGCGGATGTGCGCGAAAAGCTGCTCCGGTTCGGCCGGGCGGCTGTAGCGGCGGCGTCCATGCGCGGCAAGTCGTATCTGCAGGTCGGTTCCGTCACCATGGGAATCGGCGGCTCCATCATGGATCCCCGCTTCTTTGAGGAGTACCTCGGGATGCGCGTCGAATCCATCGACGAGGTCGAGATCATCCGCCGCATGGAGAAAGGGATCTACGATCAGAAAGAATTTGAAAAGGCGATGGAGTGGACGAAAAAGTACTGCAAAGAGGGCTTCGATAAGAACCCGGAGCAGTTCCAGAAGTCCCGTGAGCAGAAGGACCAGGATTGGGAATTTGTCGTAAAGATGATGTGCATCCTCAAGGATCTGTACTGCGGCAACCCGAACCTGCCGGAGGGCTGCGAGGAAGAAATGGTTGGCCACAACGCGATTGCCGGCGGCTTCCAGGGTCAGCGCCAGTGGACGGACTTCTATCCCAACGCGGATTTTGCGGAATCCCTGATGAATTCCTCCTTTGACTGGGACGGCGCGCGTGAGCCGTACATCATGGCGACGGAAAACGATACGCTCAACGGCGTGTCGATGCTGTTCGGTAAATTGCTGACAGGGCGCGCCCAGATTTTCGCGGATGTGCGTACTTACTGGAGCCCCGAGGCCGTCAAGAAAGCGACCGGCTATGAGCTGGAGGGCAAGGCAAAGGAAGCTAAGGGCTTCATCCATCTGATCAACTCCGGCGCGGCCTGCCTGGATGCGTGCGGCGAAGTGGACGGCGCTGACGGGAATGCCTGCATCAAGCCGTTCTGGGAGATGACAGAGGGCGATATCAAGGCGTGCCTGGATGCGACCACATGGAACGAAGCCGATCTTGGCTACTTCCGCGGCGGCGGATATTCCTCCCGCTTCCTGACAAGGAGAGAGATGCCCTGCACTATGATGCGCCTGAATCTCGTGGAGGGGATCGGCCCGGTGATGCAGCTGGCAGAGGGCTGGACCGTCGCGCTGCCGGACGAGGTTTCCGATAAGATTTGGAAGCGCACAGACTACACCTGGCCGTGCACCTGGTTTGCACCACGTCTGACCGGAAAGGGTGCGTTTGCGAGCGCATATGACGTAATGAACAACTGGGGCGCGAACCACGGCGCAATCAGCTATGGACACATTGGCGCTGATATCATCACGCTGTGCTCCATCCTGCGCATCCCGGTATGTATGCACAATGTTCCGGAAGAAAAGATCTTCCGTCCGGCCGCGTGGAACGCGTTCGGTATGGACAAAGAGGGCCAGGATTTCCGCGCCTGCCAGAATTACGGCCCGCTCTACGGCAACCTGCGCCGCCGCTAAGGCAGGCTAAGCCTGCCGCGGCGCGAATTACATCAAGGCTTAGCCTTGTGCCGCTCTGGAATTTTCCAGAGCGGCATTTTTACGCCCTGAGGGTCTTTTCTTTCTGGTAAAAATGAGGTAAAATAAAATGGATAGCTTTCAAAAGCCATCGCTGCTTATATGGACAAAAATTGACAGAAAGAAGGATACCTCTATGAAAACACAGATAAAAAGGGAGGACGCGATCGCGCTCCTGAAAAAATATAATCAGGAACCGTTCCACCTGCTGCACGGCCTGACAGTGGAGGGCGTTATGCGCTGGTACGCAGGGGAAATCGGCGAGGATGCGGATTTCTGGGGACTTGCCGGACTTCTGCACGACGTGGATTTTGAAAAGTACCCGGAGGAGCACTGCAAGAAAGCGCCGGAGCTTCTCACGGAGATCAGCGCGGAACCGGAGCTTGTCCACGCGGTGTGCAGCCACGGATACGGGCTTGCCAGCGATGTGGAACCGTCGTGCGAGATGGAAAAATTCCTGTTTGCCGCAGACGAGCTGACAGGACTGATTGGGGCGGCGGCAAAGATGCGCCCCTCCCACAGCGTGATGGATATGGAGGTTTCCAGCCTGAAAAAGAAATTCAAGGACAAGAAGTTCGCGGCAGGCTGTTCGCGCGATGTGATCCGTCAGGGCGCGGAAATGCTCGGCTGGGAGCTCGACACGCTGTTTGAAAAGGTGATTCTCGCCATGCGTTCCTGCGAGGAGCGGGTCAATCAGGAGCTGGAAACCCTCTGCTGAATCTTTGCCAATTTTCCGGTACAGGAGAAGCGCATGGAAAAAATATGGCTCAACGATATTCTGAAAATCCCCCCGACAGATCTGCCCAATGTGCGGGTAAAATTCAACATCTACAACGGTTACCACGATCCGATGGATCTGTACAAGGAGGATCCCGACAAGGTCAATGTGGAATGGCTTCTGTGGCGGAAGAAAAGAGGTTACTTCCGCACAGGACAGATCGCCGTCTGCTTTCTGAAAGTATCATGGGATACCTGGTTGCTGACGACCATCAAAAAAATCACCCGGGAACTCGAAGTCGATCCGGAGACAGGCGGGATCGGGTACGAAGCCAGCGAGGTGGAAGAATACCGGAAATATTTCGGCAGGATCCTGGTGAAATATCATAACGAAACCCGCACGATGGTACGGGACTTCAAAGCGGTGGCGGACGATCTGGAAGTGCTGGAAATTCTGAACGATCGGTTCACTGGCGATGATTTTCCCGGCTATGAAAATGTCAGGCTGTCGTACCGGCAGCTGAAAAACATTGTGGAACGCCGTCTCCCGGGCTGGATAGCGGAGCTGCAAAATCAAAAGGCCGTCTATCTGCTTACAGACAACAAAACCGGAAAACTATATGTGGGTTCCGCGACGGCGCAGACCGGGATGCTGCTTCAGCGATGGTCGGAATACGCAGTCAACGGCCACGGCGGGAATGTAGAATTGCAGGAACTCGTCCGCCAAAACGGATTCGAGTACATTCAGGAGAATTTCCAATATTCTATTTTAGAAAATTATAATGCAAGGATGGACGACGGTTATATCCTGAAACGCGAGATATGGTGGAAGGGAACGCTGCGATCCATCGAATTTGGATATAACAAAAATTGACCCGGCCGTTTTGGCCGGGCACAGGGGATGAGGCTATGGCGCTTTCAAAAAAGACAATCGATTTCCTGATGGAAAACCGCCTGCGCGACAGCAAGGCGTGGTTTGACGAGCACCGCCAGATATACCGGGAAACCGTCCTCGAGCCGCTCCAGCAGCTGGTCGGACGGCTCGGTCCCACGATGCTGGAAATCGATCCGCAGCTGACGGTCGATCCCGGCGTCGGCAAGACGATCAGCCGCATCCGGCGTGATACGCGGTTCTCCAAGGATAAATCGCTGTATCGGGAAAATATGTGGATTATTTTCAAGCGCGGTCCCATGTACGGGACAGAGGTGCCCGGCCTGTATCTGGATTTCGGGCCGGACGGCTTTGAGTACGGCAGCGGCTTCTACGACGCGTCGCCGCGGTATATGGAGGCGCTGCGCAGGCTGGTTTTGGAAAACGGGGAAGAGTTCCAGCAAGCGCAGAAGGCTCTGGAAAGCCAGCAGCGTTTCCGGGTGACGGGCGACTGCTATAAACGGCCGCGGTACCCGGATAAGCCGGAGAGCCAGCGGAACTGGCTGGAGCGCAGGAAGATCTGCGTCAATGCGGAAAGCGTAGATTTTGACCTGCTGTTTTCCGACAGTTTCGCCGATTTTCTTGCGGAAGAATTCCGGCGCTTTGCGCCCATCTACAAATTCCTTCTTGCCGCAGCACACCTGCGGTGAGCAGATCGCGCAGGCGTCGTGCCTCCGCTTAGCTTGGCGGTATGATCGAACTGATACGCCCGCGTTTATGGTACTCTGCGGACATGATACCACACCTGCGGTGAGCAGATCGCGCCCGCTCCCTCCGGTCGCCCGGCTGGGCGCACGATTGGGCCGAAATGCCCGCGTTTATAGCCTCATAATAAAAAAATAATATTCCTGACCAGCCTGCCGCCGCGACAAAGTATTAAAGGTTATCGAAATTTCAGCGACCGGAGGGAGCGCTCCGCGTATTACGTCCAGACTTAGTCTGGTTGGACTTGAGCGGATTGAGAGAGTTCATGGTACTGGGCGATCACCCAGTCGTGGGCGGCCTGTACGCCGTCGCTGTCGAGCGGGAACTCGTTTTGAAGAAGCATTTCGCTTTTTTCAAAGCTGTACGGCCCCCGCCAGATAAACACATGAAGATGATCGTCTTTCTTGAAAATACGGTAGCGCATTTCTTTTGTGTAATCCCGTTTTTCCGTCAAAAGGCGGGAACCGGTATGTATCCCCTCGTTGACATAGTAGTCTATCCGCGGAAAACTCCAATCGGACTGTTCCATGAAACCACCCCTTTTTGAATCTGGTTCCATTGTAAAAAAACTGTCCGCGTTTGTCAAGAAGGGGACTGCGGCCGGAAGAACCGCAGTGCGAATTTGTCCGCTGCGGACGGGTTATCCCAGATGCAGGCTTTGGAGAAAGGAGCGGAAGTCAGCCTCGGAATGGATTTCCTCAGAATGTGCCGCAGCCTCCCGCTGAACGGTTTCCGGGAGCGATAAAAAGTATTGCTCAATGACGGAGTCCTGATCCAACAGATCTTCCAGAGAAAGTGCCATGAATCATCACCTCGGCGATAGGGTGTGCGGCGCGGGTGTCAAATATACGCGATCCGCACCGTACTGTTCCAATATATGCGCCGGCTGACGGAAAAAGCGGGGAAATCCGATCTTTTAAGTTGTTTGGAGGAGGGGCAGCTCCTTCGGGGGAATTTGCAAACAAGGCGATTGCTTTCTTGAAAAAGCTCGTCCAATATAGTACAATAAAGCGAGGACTGGAAAACGTATCTGTTTTCCGAATGCTCCGGGGAAGGGGATAATATGTCTGTCACAATTAAGCAGATCTCAGAACTTTGCGGGGTGTCCCGCGGGACAGTGGACCGTGTCCTGAATAATCGGGGCAAGGTAAAGCCCGAAACGGAGCAGAAGGTGCGCGAGGTGGCCGATCGGCTTGGCTATACGCCGAATATGGCAGGCAAGGCGCTTGCCGCGCGGAAACGCGATCTGGTAATCGGCGTCGCGCTGGTGGCGAAAGGAAACGCTTTTTTTGACGATGTCCTCTCCGGGATCCGGCAGGCGGGACGCGAGCTTGCCGACTACGGCGTGCGGGTAAGCGTCCACACGATGAAAGGCTATGACGTTTCCCAGCAGTGCCGGATGATCCGCGAGGTGGGGCGCGGCGTCCATGCGCTGATTGTGAATCCCATCAACGATCCGCAGGTGGCCGCCGAAATCGACGCTCTGACGGAAAGCGGCGTCTGTGTGATCACCGTGAACACCGATATTGAAAATACCAGGCGGCTGTGCTATGTCGGCAGCGATTACATACGCGGCGGGGAGACGGCAGGCGGGATGCTCGGCCTGCTGACCGGCGGGAAAGCAAACGTCGGGATTGTGACGGGATCAGTCAAGGTGCTGGGGCATAACCAGCGCATTGCCGGGTTCCGCAACGTTATCCGCCGGAAATATCCGGGGATCCGGGTGGCGGATATCCAGGAGACGAACGACGATGACGATCAGGCGTTTGAAATGACCGGAAAGATGCTGCGCATCCACCCGGAAATCGATACCATCTTCATTGTGGCCGCCGGCGTGATGGGAGTCTGCCGCGCCGTGCGGAATTTCCGGCCGCAGAGCAATATGGCGATCGTGTGCTTCGATAAAACGCCGTCCTCCGAGCAGCTGCTGCGGGCGGGCATGGTGAAAGCCATCATCTGCCAGCAGCCGTTTACACAGGGGAATAAGGCTGTTCATCTGGCCTATGATTATCTGGTGAGCGGAAAAAAGCCGGAACATGACAGCTTTTTTATGAAAAGCGAAATCAAAATTGAAGAAAATCTGTGACGGTTCCTTGATCACGGAAACCGTTGCTGTTAGGAGGCTTTTTTATGGAACCGATTTTTCTGGATCCGAGCTGTAAGGACGCTATCTGGGGCGGGACGCGGCTCAAGGACGAATTTGGCAAAAAGGGCGGCGAGCGCGTGGCGGAAAGCTGGGAGCTTTCCTGCCATCCGAACGGGCCGTCCGTGATCCGCGGCGGGGAATACGCCGGGAAAACGCTTGCGGAATATCTGGCGGAAAACCGCGCCGCGCTGGGGACGGCCTGCGCGAAATTTGAGGAATTTCCGATCCTGATCAAGCTGATCGACGCCAAACGGGATCTTTCTATTCAGGTGCATCCGGATAACGACTACGCCCTCAAGCATGAGGGGCAGTACGGCAAAACGGAAATGTGGTACGTTGTGGACTGCGAGCCGGGCGCGAAGCTTCTTTACGGTTTTTCCAAGGAATTGACGCCGGAGGAATTTTCCCGCCAGATCCGCGAAAATACGCTTCTGGATTCCCTCAATGCCGTTCCGGTGAAAAAGGGTGATGTGTTCTTCATCCCGGCGCGGACGGTTCATGCGATCGGCGCGGGGATCCTGGTGGCGGAAATCCAGCAGAATTCCGACGTCACTTACCGAATCTATGATTACGGCCGTCTGGGGACGGACGGAAAGCCGCGCCAGCTTCATATTGAGCAGGCTTCTCAGGCGGCAGATCTGCATCCTGTCGTGCCGGATTCCCGTCCGAAGGGAGAGCCGCATAAGGACGGCGGTGCGGTGCGCACGCTCCTTGCCTCCTGCGAATATTTCACGACGGAACACATAGAATTAAACGGGGAAGCATCTCTGAACGCCGGGGAAAGCAGCTTCCACTGCCTGCTCTGCCTTGACGGGGAGGCGGGATTGAACGCGGGCGGAAAGACATACTGCATCGGCAAAGGGGAAACGGTGTTCCTGCCCGCCGGGCTGGGCGCGTATGCGATCAGCGGGCAGGCCGATCTGCTGCTCACCTATCTGGAATGAGGCAGCGCGCTGCCGTTTATGTTAAGACAGGAGGCATGGCCATGAAGCTGAGGGAGCTTTTGGATGGGCTGGAATATCAATGCCCCTCCGGGCTGGAGACGGAGATCAGGGATATTGTGTACGATTCACGAAAGGCTGGGCCGGGCGATCTGTTCGTCTGCCTGAAAGGAGCCGCGTCGGACGGTCATAAATACGCGCGTCAGGCGGTAGAGAACGGAGCCGTCGCAGTGTTGGCGGAGCACGAGGTGGATGCAGGCGGCTGTCCGGTTGTGATTGTCGAAAACACCCGGCGTGCGCTGGCGTATCTGTCGGCCGCGTATTTCCATCATCCGGCGGATCGTATCCGCGTGATCGGTGTCACCGGGACGAAGGGAAAAACCACCACAGCCCACATGATCCGCGCAATTTTGGAGCGGGCCGGGATCAGGACCGGGCTCATCGGGACGATCGGCGTCGCCATCGGGGACAGGATCATCCCCACAGAGAACACCACCCCGGAATCGTACGAGGTGCAGAAATTCCTGAACGATATGATAGAGGACGGCTGTCAGTGCTGTGTGATGGAGGCGTCGTCCATCGGCCTGCGCGATTTCCGTCTCGCGGGATTCACATTCGAGATTGGGGTGTTCACCAATTTTTCGGAGGATCACATCGGCGGCACGGAGCACCAGTCGATGGAGGAATACATGGAATGCAAGAGTATGCTGTTCCGCCAGTGCCGCACGGGAATCGTCAATATCGACGATCCGAACTGGCAGGGGATTGTCAGGAACCATACCTGCACACTGGAAACATACGGCTTTTCCCCGCAGGCGGAGCTGCGCGCGGAGCAGGAGAACCTGATCGCGAAACCCGGCTATGTGGGCGTTCATTTTGAACTGCGCGGCCGCAGGGAGATGCCGGTCGATGTGGACATTCCGGGCCATTTCAGCGTATACAACGCACTGGCCGCAATGGCCGTATGCCTGCATTTCGACGTTCCCGACGAAGCGATCCGCGATGGTCTCAACACCGTAAAGGTCAAGGGACGCGTGGAGCCGCTCAGCGTGCCGGGCAATTATACCCTTCTCATCGACTATGCGCACAATGCGGTAAGCATGGAGAATATCCTCACCACCCTGCGCGCTTACCATCCCAACCGTCTGATCTGCCTGTTCGGCGCGGGAGGCAACCGTTCCCGCACAAGGCGGTATGAGATGGGGGAGGTATGCGGCAAGCTGGCGGATCTTTCCGTCATCACAGCGGATAATTCCCGGTTCGAGGATGTCAACGATATTATCGCCGATATCCTGATCGGCACGAAAAAAACAGACGGGAAATACATCGTCATCCCGGACCGCCGTGAGGCCATGCGCTGGTGCATCGAGAACGCGCAGGATGGCGACATCATCGTATTTGCCGGAAAAGGGCACGAGGATTATCAGGAAATCCGCGGCAAAAAATACCCGTTCGACGAGCGCGTTGTGACGGCGGAAATCTTAAAGGAGCTGGGGCAGACGGTATGAAAATGACAGCAAAGCAAATTGCGGATCTCTGCGGCGGACGGCTTCTGTGCGGCGCGCCGGAGACGGAGGTCTGCTCCGTCACGACGGACAGCCGCTCCCTTGGGGACAGAGCGTTGTTTGTGCCCATCAAGGGGGAGCGCGTGGACGGCCACGCCTTTCTGGAACAGGTGCTGGAAAACGGCGCGGCGGCAGTCCTGACGCAGGAGCACGAGACAGCCAGCGATGAAAAGCCGTGGATCGCCGTACCCGATACGCGCGAGGCGCTGCAAAAGCTGGCAGCGGCGTACCGGGCGGAATTTTCCATCCCGGTGGTCGGGATTACGGGAAGCGTCGGCAAAACGACGACAAAGGAGATGGTGGCGCTTGCCCTTTCGGCAGGATTTTCCTCCGTGCTCAAAACGGCAGGGAACCTCAACAGCCAGATCGGCCTGCCGCTGATGGTGCTGCGCCTTTCAGAAGAATATAACGCGGCGGTTCTGGAAATGGGCATGAGCGAGTTTGGGGAAATGGAGCGGCTTGCCGCGATCGCTGCGCCGCAGTATGCCGTGATGACGAATATCGGCATCTCGCATATTGAGAACCTCAAAACGCAGGAGAATATCCGCTCCGAAAAGCTGCATATTACCGACCGTTTCACGCCGTCGTCGATCCTGTTCCTCAACGGGGACGATCCGCTCCTGTCGGAGCTTTCCGGAAAACTCCCGTTCCGGACCGTTTCGTTCGGCCTGGGAGAGAATTGCGATTACAGCGCGCGAGAGATTCACACCGACGGAGAAAGCACCATATTCCTGCTGCGTGTCCCGGATGGGGAAACGCTGCAGCTGCGTCTGCCGTGCCTTGGGGATCACAATGTGCGAAATGCGCTGGCTGCGGTAGCTGTCGCGGATGCGCTCGGCGTGGATCGGAAAGCCGCCGCAAAGGCGCTGGAAACATACCGGCCCCCGGCCATGCGCCAGCAGATTCGCCGCGCGGACGGCCTGACGGTGCTGGACGATTCCTACAATGCAAGCCCCGATTCCGTCAGGAGCAGCCTGAATGTGCTGGCGTCTCTGCCGTGTGAGGGGAAACGCGGCGCGGTGCTGGCGGATATGCTCGAACTTGGAGATCTCTCAGAACAGGCGCACTACGATACCGGGCGCGAGGCGGCGAAGTCAGGGATCCAGTTCCTCGTCACGGTTGGACATCGTGCTGAGGCGATCGCACGGGGCGCGCTGGCGGAAAACCCGTCGCTGGACTGCCGGGTGTGCCAGTCGAATGAGGAGGCTGTGCGGGAACTGAAAGCTTTGCTTGGCAGGGGGGACGCCGTGCTGGTGAAAGGGTCGAGAGGGATGAAAACGGACGAGATTGTCACCGCGTTGCTGGGAAGCAAAACATAAAAGTTTTGCTCAAGCTTTTTCAAAAGCTTGCGACGGGGTGTGGGGGCGAGGAGCCCCCACAAGCCCAAAGGAACGCGAAGCGTTCCTCCCAGAAAGGTGAGTAAACAGAGAGGGGAAACCATCCGGTGGATGGTTTCCCGGAACGCCTTTACGATCCCCCAAGCGGCAAGTGTGCGGCAATAGCCGTTCCCTCAAAAGCCCGATCCCTCATCCTTTTGGAAAAGGACGGCAAATAACAGGTATACTGAATCTGCTTTGTAATTTTGTGGTTCAAAGTTAAAAACACAGGGTAAAATCCAAACATGATGCAGGAGATTTCCGTATTCAGAAATACTCCGCCTGGGGGTCCGCAAAGGCGGTCAAGCGAACCATCCACCGGATGGTTCGCCCTCCCTGTTTGCTTACCTTTCCTGAGGGACGCTTTGCGTCCCATTTCTACGGGGGCCTGCCGTACACGGCCCGTCCCCTTTTGTCGCTTTGCGACATTTCCCCCGCGCTGCGGGGGAATCTTCCCACGCCCCCGCGGCCTTTTGAAAAAGGCCGGCGAAAACTTTACGTTTTAGGATGTGTGCTATGATTTCAAAAGAATTGGAGCGTCTGCTCCAGCGGGTACAGAAACCCGCGCGCTATGTAGGCGGCGAGGTAAACGCCGTCGTCAAGCGGAAAGAGGACGTCGACGTCCGGTTTGCATTCTGTTTCCCGGACGTATATGAGGTGGGAATGTCCCATCTCGGCATGAAAATTCTGTATGGGCTGTTCAATGCCCAGCCGAATATCTGGTGCGAACGCGTATTCGCCCCCTGGACCGATATGGAGCAGGAGATGCGCCGGATCGGGATGCCGCTGTTTGCGCTGGAGAGCGGGGAGCCCATCCGTGATTTCGATTTCATCGGGTTTACGCTCCAATATGAACTGAGCTTCACAAACGTGCTGAATATGCTGGATCTGGCGGGCGTGCCGCTGCGCAGTGCGGATCGCACGGAGCTGTCGCCGCTGGTGGTGGCGGGCGGACCGTGCGTCTGTAACGCTGAGCCGCTCGCGGATTTTGTCGATCTGATGTTCCTCGGCGAGGGCGAGGAGGTCGATCTGGAAGTGATCGATCTCTACCGGCGATTCCGGGATGAGGGGAGAAGCAAACGAGAATTCCTGACTGCGGCCGCGCAGATCCCGGGCGTCTACGTCCCGGCGTTGTATGATGTCTCGTATCATGAGGATGGAACCGTCGCGGCCATCACCCCGAAAGACGGCGCGCCTGCGACGGTGAAAAAGCGCGTCATGATGGATATGGATCGCTCCTATTTTCCAAAGGATTTTGTCGTGCCGTTTCTGGATATTGTGCACGACAGGGCGGTGGCAGAGGTGTTCCGCGGGTGCATCCGCGGCTGCCGCTTCTGTCAGGCGGGATTCATTTACCGTCCGGTGCGGGAGAAATCGGTGGATACGGTCAGCCGCCAGTGCCGCGATCTCTGCGAAAACACCGGCTACGACGAGGTTTCCCTCTCCTCCCTGAGCACGAGCGATTACTCGGAGATTAACCCCCTGCTCGACGAGCTTCTCACCTGGACGGAGGGCGAAAAGGTGAGTATTTCCCTGCCGTCGCTGCGCGTGGACGGCTTCTCCAACGAGCTGACAAAGAAGATCAAAACGGTGCGGCGCAGCGGCCTGACGTTCGCGCCGGAGGCAGGGACGCAGCGCCTGCGCGACGTGATCAATAAGAACGTCACGGAGGAGGAGCTTCTCAAGACGGTGCGCACGGCGTTTTCCGGCGGGTGGAGCAAGGTAAAGCTGTATTTCATGATCGGCCTGCCGACGGAAACGCTTGACGATGTGGCGGGGATTGCGGAGCTTGGCCAAAAGGTTGTGGACGTTTATTACGATACGCCGGACAGGCCCAAGGGCCGCTCCGTGAGTGTGACGCTCAGCGCGTCGTCGTTCGTGCCGAAGCCGTTCACGCCGTTCCAGTGGGAGCCGCAGGATTCTATCGAGGTGCTGCGCCAGAAGCAGCGCCATCTGGTGGAATCGATCCACACGCGGAAAATCGAGGCAAACTGGCACGACGCGGAGACAAGCTTCCTGGAGGCCGTATTCGCGCGCGGTGACCGCCGTCTCGGGCCTGTGCTGGAGGAGGCCCAGCGGCGCGGCTTCAAATTTGACGGCTGGGCGGACTGCTTCTCCTTTGACGCATGGATGAAGCTGTTCGATGATCTCGGCATTGATCCCTCATTTTACGCGAGCCGCCGCCGTGATTTTGACGAGATCCTCCCGTGGGATCATCTCGATTACGGCATCCGGAAATCGTTCCTGATCGAGGAATGTAAGCGCGCTTACCGGGATACCACCACGCCGAACTGCCGTGAAAAATGCTCCGCGTGCGGCGCAGCCTGCTTTGGGGGAGGGATCTGCTTTGAAGCCCGTTAGAATCTGGTTCCGCAAGGAGGGATCCGCGCGGTACATTTCCCATCTGGATCTGACCCGCTGTTTTTCCCGCGCGATGCACAAGGCCAAAATCCCGCTGTGGTACACGGAGGGGTTCAGCCCACGCGCGTACATGGTGTTTGCGCTGCCGCTCTCGCTGGGGATCCGCGGGGAACGCGAATCGCTCGACATCCGTCTGGAACAGGATATGGCGCCGGAGGAACTCGTCTCCCGGCTGAACGCGGCGCTCCCGCCGGATCTGCCGGTGTTTGCGGTGACGGCTCCTGTGATGAAGCCCGGAAAAATCGCGTTTGCTTCGTTTGAGTTCACGCTGGAACCGGAAACCCTTTCCTGCGAAGAAGCCCTTTCAAAAATAGAAGATCTCCTGACATGGGACGACATTCTGGTGGAGAAACATTCAAAGACCGGCCCGAAGCTTATCAATCTCGCGCCGTACCTGACGAGGACAAAGGTGTGGCAGGAGGATGGAAAGCTCCGCATTTCCTCCATTCTCCCGGCGGGGAGCACAGAGAACGTAAATCCATATCTCATCACGACGGCGATCCGGCTGTATCTGGGGTTTGATTTTTACGAAACGGCCGCCCGGACGAATCTGTATGACGCGGAAATGACGCCGTTTGCGTGACGGAACACCCGGGTTCTGGGAAAGAAGATCGCAAATTTTTGCAGAAAAAACTTGCAAGATCTGTGACGGTATGATATGATATACAGGCATTTGAGGTCCGCTGGCTGAAGCCAGTGGGGGTTGATGCCTTGAACACTTCAAGACATGAAAGCTGGACAGTCCTCTGCCCGCTTGACGGGTACGAATGTCTGAATTACCAAGGAGGAAAACAGAATGGATGCTTTGAAGCACATCGCGGAAGCTTCGATAAAGAAGGAAATCCCGCAGTTTGAAATCGGCGATACGGTAAGAATCGACGTAAACATCAAGGAAGGCGACAAGGAAAGAATCCAGGCCTTCGAGGGTACGGTAATCGCCCGCAAGGGCAGCGGCATTGGCGAGACCTTTACTGTCCGCCGCGTATCCTATGGCGTTGGCGTTGAGAGGGTGTTCCCGGTACATTCTCCGAACGTGAAGAATGTGACGGTAGTCCGCAAGGGCCGCGTCCGCAGAGCAAAGCTTTACTTCCTGCGTGACAGAGTTGGTAAGGCTGCTAAGGTAAAAGAGCAGATAAAGTAAGAGGGGAAAGGGGACATTACGGTGTCCCCTTTTTTGCTTTTAAAATTATGGCGTAAGGGTGAGGCAATTTGGAAGAAAAGAAAGTAGCGACAGAAGAAATTTCGGGAAATGAGGAAGACAACCAGCCAGGCAGAGGCGTTCTGTCGGCGTTTGACTGGTTTGATTCCCTGGCGCTGGCCGTTATTGTGGTAGTTTTGCTGTTCTCGGTAGTGTTCCGGATCCCGGAAGTATTCGGTACGTCGATGCTCCCGAATTTTGAGGAAAAGGATCGGGTGCTGATTTCCTGTCTGGAGCGCGATTTCAACCAGGACGATGTGGTTGTGGTGGACGCCAGAGGGACGCAGCTGGGCGAACGGATCATCAAGCGTGTGATTGCGACAGAGGGCCAAACGGTAGACATTGATTTTGCTTCCGGCGTCGTCTATGTAGACGGCGAGCCGCTGGACGAATCGGCATATATAGAAAACGGCAGCACCACTCATTTTGAGGATATGCAGTTCCCGCAGGTAGTCCCGGAGGGCTGCGTCTTTGTGCTTGGCGACAACCGCGACGTTTCGATGGACAGCCGCAGCACCCAGGTCGGCATGATCGACACCCGCTATATTATCGGAAAAGTCCGTGCCATCGTCTTTCCTTTCGATCACTTCCGCCTGTTCTTCTGATCCGGCAGGGGCTTCTCCCGGGACGGGGGCTGCCCGCCCCCGTATCCCCCGGCTGGGGACTTGTCCCCAGACCCCGTTTCCGCCGTACCGCGGAGATCATCGATCCATAGTGTCGAGACGGATCTTCTTTCTATTGAGGGGATTTTTTGGGATTGCTTGGGGGAAATTACGGGATGTTCCGCGCGACCCGCGCGGAACTACAGTAATGTAAAAATAAAACAGCAAAAACTTCATTTCCAACGAACGTTGGAAATGGGATGGGGTCTGGGGAGCTTGCGCCCCAGCGAGGGTGCAGGGGCGAGCAGCCCCTGCCGGGGTTTGGGGCAGAGCCCCAACCGGAAAGGGGGAATTGATGGGAATCTGATGAAAAGGGATGGAAAGCCCCGGGTGGGATGGTCAAGCCCACCGGAGGGCCGTTATGCGAGAAAAACGCAGCTCTCGAGAGGAACGGTGAGCTGCTTTGAATGGATGGAATCCTTGAGCATGGCGGTGATTGCCGTTGTGCTGATTTTTACCTTTCTGATCCGGGTGGTCACAGTGAGCGGCGCATCGATGGAGCCGACCCTGTTTTCCGGGGACAAGCTTCTGGTTTCCAGCTTTTTTTATCAGCCCCAGCAGGGGGACGTCGTCGTGCTGCGGCGCACCTCCGGACTGGCAAAGCCGATAGTCAAGCGTGTGATCGCGCTGCCGGGACAGATCGTCGATATCGATTACGAAACGGGCACCGTCCTCGTGGACGGCGAACCGCTGGAGGAACCGTATCTGCATGGAGAACTCACGCTGCGCCCGCTAACCAGCGAACCGCTGCTGGAATTCCCGCAGACGGTCCCGGAGGGACACATCTTCGTGCTGGGAGATAACCGCGATGTGTCCGAGGACAGCCGGTTTGTCTCCGTCGGGATGGTGGATCAGAGATATATTTTTGGAAAAGCCGAATGGATCGTCTTTCCATTTGACAGAATAGAGAGGGTTGAATAAATGAGCGAGGCACAGTCTATCCAATGGTTTCCGGGTCATATGACAAAAACACGCCGCCAGATTGAAAAATCGCTGAAGCTGGTGGATGCCGTAGCGGAAATCGTTGACGCCAGGATCCCGGTAAGCAGCCGGAATCCTGTTTTGGATAAAATCATCCAGAATAAGCCGCGCATCGTGCTGCTGAATAAATGCGACATGGCGGATCCGGTGCAGACATCGCGCTGGATTGAATCGTACCGATCCCAGGGGATCGCGGCGATCGCGATCGACTGCCGCACCGGGAAGAATTTACAGGGATTGATCCCAGCCGTGCGGGAACTGCTGAAAGACAGGATCGCCGCATGGAACGCCAAAGGGATGACGGGACGCGTGATCCGCGTGATGGTCGTCGGCGTGCCGAACGTGGGAAAATCGTCGCTGATTAACAAGCTGAGCAGAAACAGCAAGGCCGACGTCGCTGACAGGCCCGGCGTGACGCGCAGTAACCAGTGGTTCACCATCGGCAAGGGCTTCGAGCTGCTCGATACGCCCGGTGTGCTGTGGCCAAAGTTTGAGGATCCGGAAGTGGGCGAGCACCTCGCCTTTACCGGCGCCGTCAAAGACGACGTGGTGGATACGGAACATTTGGCGTCGCGCCTGCTGGAAATTCTTGCAAAGAAATATCCCGAACCGCTCAAGCAGCGTTATAAAATGGACGACGCTGATCTGGACGGGAAACAGGGCTGGGAGATTTTAGAAACCATCGGCCGCAAACGCGGGATGCTCGTCTCCGGCGGGGAAGTCAATACAGAACGCGCCGCCGCCGCCGTGCTGGATGAATTCCGCGGCGCAAAGATCGGCCGGATTACGTTGGAGGACGCGTGATGACTGCAAAGAAATATACGCCTCCCGGCGGCTGGTACGCCTATGAAAAAGCGGCGGCAGAGAAAGGATATTCCTCGATCTGCGGCATCGACGAGGCCGGCCGCGGCCCGCTGGCAGGCCCGGTGTTCGCCGCCGCGGTGATCCTGCCGTGCGGGACGGAAATAGAGGGGCTGAACGACTCCAAAAAGCTGACGGAGAAAAAACGCGAGGAGCTGTTCGATAAAATTCAGGAAACGGCGATTGCGTGCTCTATCGCGTTTGCCACAGAGCAGGAGATCGATGAGGTAAATATTTTGCAGGCGACCTTTCTCGCGATGCGCCGCGCCGTCGACGGCCTGAAAGTACGTCCGGATTTCGCTCTGGTGGACGGCAACCGTATGCCGCCGCTGGGGATCCCGGCGGAGCTGATCGTCAAAGGGGACGCCAACAGCGCAAGCATCGCGGCGGCCTCCATTCTGGCGAAGGTCAGCCGTGACCGCGTGATGAAAGAGATAGACGCGCTCTATCCGGAATACCAGTTCGCCAAACACAAGGGCTACGGAACGGAGCTGCACCGGGAGATCCTGCTGGAACGCGGGCCGTGCCCGGTACACCGGAAAACCTTTCTGAAAAAGATTCTGGCGGAGAAAGATGATGGATGAGGGGCGCGCCGGGGAAGACTATACCGCGGACCTGCTGGCCGCGGAGGGCTTTCGGATCGTATCGCGGAATTTTCACAGCCGCTTCGGGGAAATTGACATTATCGCAGAAAACGGGCAGTATATTATTTTCGTCGAGGTGAAAACGCGGCGTGAGGGGAGTATTTCCTCACCCTTGGAAGCGGTTACGTCCGCCAAACGGAGAAAGATTGTCCGCACGGCGCAGGCGTATCTGCTGAAAAATCCGTCGGGGCTTCAGCCGCGTTTCGATGTGTGCGCCGTGATCCGGAAACGGGACGGCCGCATGGAGGCGGATTATCTGCCGGATGCGTTTGACGGAGGTGGATGGCTGTGAAATTTTTCGATCTGCACTGCGATACCATCACGGAATGTTTGGAGCGGGACCAGCCGCTCGCAGAAAATAATCTCCAGCTTTCGCTCGAAGCGGGAGCGGGGCTGTCCCCGTGGTTCCAGTGCTTCGCCGCGTGGATCCCGGATACCCTGCGCAGGGACGCCGCCGTGGAGCGGTTCCGGCAGATTTACCGCAGGCTCCGCAGAGAAATCGACAAAACGCCGGGACGGATCATGCAGTGCGTCTCGCCCGGGGATTTTGCGTGGGCGGAACGGGAGCATAAAACAGGGGCCGTCTTTACTGTGGAGGGCGGCGCCGCGCTCGGTGGGGATTTGGAGAACGTCGGACTGTTTTCAAAATACGGCGTGAAAGCCGTCACGCTGACGTGGAACGGCGAAAACGAGATCGGCAGCGGCGCGATGGAGCCGTCGCCGCACGGCCTGACTGCGTTCGGACGGGAAGCTGTGCGCCGCCTGGAGGACGCGGGGATCGCGCTGGATGTTTCCCACGCAAGCGATCCGCTGTTCTATGACGTGGCGGAGCTGGCGCGCGGACCGATCATCGCGACCCATTCCAATTCCCGATCGCTGTGTCCTCATCCGCGGAATCTTACGGATGAGCAGTTCAAAATCATCCGGGACAGCGGCGGCCTTGTCGGCCTGAATTTTTATCCGGTGTTCCTGCATGGGTCCGGCGAGGCAGGGAGAAAGGATATCCTTGCGCACGCGGAGCATTTCCTCGCGCTGGGCGGGGAGGATACGCTCGCGATCGGCAGCGATTTCGACGGTGCGGCGATGCCGGAGGACATTCCCGGAATAGGCACTATCCCGATGCTGGCGGAGTATTTTTCACAGCACGGGTATCCGGATTCGCTGATAGAAAAGATTTTTTACGGAAACGCGCGCAGGTTTTTTGAAAATACGCTTGACAAAAATTGACATAAGGATGCTTCTATTATAAAATAGAGGAAGATCAGCAGGCGGAGCGGCACGCCCCGTCTGGAAGGAGGAACTGCTTTGCATTATCATTGTACCCGCGACAGTCAGCAGACCGTTTCGGCAGCCCAGGCGATTGCCCAGGGGATTTCCGAAAACGGCGGGCTGTTTGTCCCGGAATCGTTTCCCCAATATACCCACGCGGATTTGGAGGTTATGGCCGGCTGCACCTATCAGGAGCGGGCGGTGAAGATCCTCGGCGATTTCCTCACGGATTTTTCCAAAGAGGAGATCGAGGACTGCGTCGCGCAGGCGTATGCGCCGGAAAAATTCTCCGGCGGGAACCCGGCACCGCTTTCTCTGGTTCAGAACGGGGCGGTTCATATGTACCTGCTGGAGCTGTGGCACGGTCCCACGTGCGCGTTTAAGGATATGGCGCTCCAGCTCCTGCCGCATCTGCTCACCCGCTCGGTCAGCAAGACGGGCAGCGGCAAGACATCGGTAATTTTGGTGGCCACCTCCGGCGATACGGGCAAGGCCGCGCTGGAGGGCTTCAAGGATGTCGCGGGCACAAGGATCCTCACCTTCTACCCGGAGAACGGCGTATCCCCGATGCAGAAGCGCCAGATGTGCACCCAGGAGGGCGGCAACGTAGGCGTGTGCGCGATCGAGGGCAATTTTGACGACGCGCAGACGGGCGTGAAGCGCATCTTCACCGATCCGGCGATGCGCGATCGTCTGGCATCGCACAATATGGCGTTCTCGAGCGCGAACTCCATCAACTGGGGCCGCCTGCTCCCGCAGATCGTCTACTACTTCTCGGCCTACTGCGATCTGATCCGCACAGGGGAGATCGACTACGCCGGCGAGCAGGTGAATGTCGTCGTCCCGACCGGGAATTTCGGCAACATCCTCGCGGCCTATTACGCGAGGAAGATGGGCCTGCCGGTCAAGCGGCTGATCTGCGCGTCCAATTCCAACAACGTGCTCACCGATTTCCTGCGCACCGGCGTTTACGACAGGAACCGCCCGTTCTATACGACGATGTCGCCGTCGATGGATATTCTTGTTTCGAGCAATCTGGAACGGCTCCTGTATGATATGACGGGCTGCGATGACGCGAAGGTATCCGGCTGGATGCGGGAGCTGTCCGAGACGGGCCGCTATCAGGTGGACGGCGATCTTCTCGAGAAGCTGCGCGCCCTCTTTTACGCGGGATACTGCGGCGAGGAGGATACGCTGCGCACGATCCGGGAGCTTTACCGGACGGAGAACTATCTGTGCGATCCGCACACGGCTGTGGCGGTGGATGTGTACCGGCAGTACGTGGAGGAGACGGGCGACAGCGCCACTCCGTCGATCGTGGCGTCCACGGCAAGCCCGTACAAATTCGCAGACAGCGTCCTGCGCGCCGTGTCCGACGGCCCTGCGGCAGGGGAAAGCGAGTTTGACAAGGTGGCGGAGCTCTCCGCGCTGACGGGCACGCAGATCCCGGCGCCGATCGCCGCGCTTCAGGATAAAGCCGTCCGGTTTGAGGACAGCTGTGCGCCGCAGGAGATGGATCGCGCCGTGCTGCGTCTGCTGGGGATCGGCTGATCCCGCGGAGGAGGTGCGCAATGGCGCTTTACACAATCGCGGATCTGCACCTGTCGCTGGGCAGCGATAAGCCGATGGACGTGTTTCCAAGCTGGAAGGACTACGTATCGCGCATCGAATCGAACTGGCGCGCGCTGGTGGAGGAAACGGATACGGTGGTCGTGGCGGGCGATATTTCCTGGGCGATGCAGCTGCCGGAATCCGAGAAGGACTTCGCGTTTCTGGATTCCCTGCCGGGAAAAAAGCTTCTGCTGAAAGGAAACCACGATTACTGGTGGACGACGCGCCGGAAGATGGAATCGTTCTTTGAGGAAAAGGGCTTTTCCAGCCTGCAAATTATCCATAACAACGCGGTTGTCGTGGAGGGACGCGCCGTCTGCGGCACACGCGGCTGGCTGTATAATTCCGCCAGCGAGGAGGATAAGAAGATCGTCCGGCGGGAAGCGGGGCGGCTGACTGCCTCTCTCGACGAGGCGGAGCGTCTGGGCGCGGAGCCGGTGGTGTTCCTGCACTATCCTCCCGTTTACGATGGGATGGAATGCCGCGAAATCCTGTCCATTCTTGAGCAGCGTCAGATCAGGGACTGCTATTTTGGCCATATTCATGGCACACAGGCAGCGCGCCGCGCCGTGCAGGGTGAATATCACGGGACGCGCCTGCATCTTGTGGCCTGTGATTATGTAAACTTCATGCCGGTTTTGGTGCGCTGAACCGAATACCGCACCGTTCCGGTGTAAGAATTTTTTATGAATATTTTGCGGAAACTCTGGAATCCGCGGAATTTCTATGGTATAATGTCAGAAGCATGTTATAAACGCGGGCGTTTTAGCACGCTCAACCGCCAAACTGGGCGACCGGAGGGAGCGTTCGCGTTCTGCTCACCGCAGGTGTGGTATAATGTCAGAAGCACGTTATAAACGTGGGCGTCTCAGCCCAATCACGCACCTAGCCGGGCGGAGGTTACGACGCGTGCGCGATCTATGTGCAGGCTTAGCCTGTTAATACTATTAAAAAATACAACGGCGGGCAGAAGCGCGCCGGTTGCAGGAGGAAGACAAAATGAGTTTGAAATCGTCGAATAAAGTGGCAGAGAACCGCTACGAGCTGGAGATTGAGATTGCCGGTGACGCCTTTGAGGCTGCGGTCAATCATGTATATAGCAGGGAGAAGAAGAAGATCTCGATCCCGGGCTTCCGCAAGGGCAAGGCTCCGCGCGCTTTCATCGAGAAGTATTACGGCGATCAGGTGTTCTATGAGGATGCGATCAACGAGCTGTATCCGGAGGCCCTCGAGGATGCCGTCAATGCGGCCGGCCTGGAGTATGTGGACGACAAGGTCGATTTCGACCTGATCAGCGCGGGCAAGGACGGCCTGCACTTCAAGGTGACAATCACCACGAAGCCGGAGGTCACGATCGACGGCTATAAGGGCTTGGAGATCACCAAAAAGGCCGTCAATGTGACGGACGAGGATGTCGAGGAGGAGCTCAAGAAGGTTCAGAACCGCAACTCCCGCCTTGTGAGCGTTGAGGATCGCGCCGCGGAAAAGGACGACATCGCTGTGATCGACTTCGACGGTTCCGTGGACGGTGTGCCGTTCGACGGCGGCAAGGCTGAGCATTACAGCCTCACGCTGGGCGCTGGCCAGTTCATCCCGGGCTTTGAGGATCAGATCATCGGCCACAACATCGGCGATGAGTTCGATGTGAACGTCACGTTCCCGGAGGATTACCATGCAGAGGAGCTCAAGGGCAAGGCTGCGGTGTTCGCCGTGAAGCTGCACGAGCTCAAGACGAAGGAGCTGCCGGAGATCGATGACGATTTCGTCAAGGACGTCAGCGAGTTCGATACGCTGGATCAGTATAAAGAGGATCTGAAAAAGCATCTAACCGAGGCCCGTCAGCACGAGGCGGACGATGACGCCGACAATCAGATGATCGACAAGATCATTGAGCTGATGAAGGCAGAGATCCCGGAGGCCATGTACCGCAACCAGGCCAGAGAGGATCTGCGTGAGTTCAGCTACCGTCTCCAGGCACAGGGCCTGAACATGGATACCTACATGAAGTATACCGGCATGGACACCGACGGTATGATCAATTCCTTTATGCCGCAGGCAGAGCGCCAGGTGAAGATCCGCCTTGCTCTCGAGCAGATCGCGAAGCAGGAGAACCTCTCCGCGACAGAGGAGGAGATCGCCGAGGAGTACAAGAAGCTGGCGGAGAATTATAAGCTTGAGGAAGAAAAGGTGCGCGCTTTTATCCCGCAGGAGAACCTGAGCAAGGATCTCGCTGTGGAAAAGGCGGTAAAGCTTGTGCGTGACAGCGCAAAGATCACAGAGGCTGAATAAATCCCTCTGAAACGGTCAATCCTTTTCCCTGCACGGCTTTTGCAGAACAGCCCCTGCCGTCCTCCGCGCGGGACGGCAGGCAAGGGCTTGAGATTTCCCACGCGGAGAAATGGTGGTTATTATGAGTAGTTTAGTACCTTATGTAGTTGAACAGACAAGCCGCGGCGAACGCTCCTACGATATCTTTTCGCGTCTCCTGAACGATCGCATCGTCATGCTGACGGACGAGGTCAACGATACTACCGCGAGCCTTGTTGTGGCGCAGCTTCTGTATCTGGAAGGGCAGGATATGGAGAAGGATATCAGCCTTTATATCAACAGCCCCGGCGGATCGGTTACAGCGGGTATGGCTATTTTCGACACCATGAACTATATCAAGTGTGATGTTTCCACCATCTGTATGGGCATGGCGGCGAGCATGGGCGCGTTCCTGCTGGCAGCGGGCGCGAAGGGCAAGCGGTTCGCGCTGCCCAACAGCGATATCATGATCCATCAGCCCAGCGGCGGCGCGCAGGGTCAGGCGACCGATATCATGATCCATGCGGATCACATCATCGCCACCAAGAAAAAACTGAACCAGATTCTTTCCGAGCGCACCGGCCAGCCGCTTGAGGTGATTGCCAGAGATACCGAGCGCGATAATTTCATGACGGCGCAGCAGGCGATGGAGTATGGCCTGATCGATAAGGTTATCACACATCGATAATTTTTTTAGACGGGTGGAATAGAATGCCGAATCATGATGAAACCAAAGACAGGGAAATTTGCTGTTCCTTCTGCGGTAAGCCGCAGGAGCTGGCAAACCGGCTGATAGCAGGTCCGGGCGTTTATATCTGTGACGAGTGCATCGAGCTGTGCATGTCCATACTGGAGGACGAGCCCGGCAGCATGGCAGGCCGGAAAAAGGCGGCGTATAATGCACAGACGGTGGGCTATCTGCCGAAGCCGGAGGAGATCAAGCACAGGCTCGATGAATATGTGATCGGGCAGGAAAATGCGAAGATCGCCCTTTCTGTCGCGGTATATAACCATTATAAGCGGATTTATTACGGGCAGAGCCAGGATTTCAACGACACGGAGCTCTCCAAGAGCAACGTGCTGCTGCTTGGGCCGACCGGCGTGGGAAAAACGTACCTTGCCCAGACGCTCGCAAAGATGCTGGATGTCCCGTTTGCTATCGCGGACGCCACAACGCTCACAGAAGCAGGTTATGTCGGCGAGGATGTGGAGAATATCCTGCTGCGCCTGATTCAGGCAGCTGATTTCGATGTGGAGCGCGCAGAACGCGGGATCATCTATATCGACGAGATCGATAAGATCGCCCGGAAATCGGAGAACCCGTCCATCACGCGCGACGTCAGCGGCGAGGGCGTACAGCAGGCGCTGCTGAAAATCCTGGAGGGCTCCGTGTGCAACGTGCCGCCGCAGGGCGGCCGGAAGCATCCGCAGCAGGAATTCATCCAGGTGGATACCACAAACATCCTGTTCATCTGCGGCGGCGCTTTCGACGGACTCGAGAAGATTCTGGAAAAGCGCATTGGATCCTCGGGGCTTGGCTTTGGCGCGGAGCTTCACACAAAGCGGGATCTGGAATCCACAAAATGGATGTCGCAGGTGGTGCCGCACGATCTGGTAAAGTACGGCCTGATCCCGGAGCTGGTAGGACGTCTGCCGGTGATCGCCGCGCTTGACGGCCTCGACGAGGAGGCCCTCATCCGCATTTTGTCGGAACCGAAAAATTCGTTCCTCAACCAGTACAAGAAGCTGTTTGCACTCGATAAGGTGGAGCTGGAATTCACACCGGAAGCCCTGTCTGCGATTGCCCAAAAGACGATGGAACGCCATACAGGCGCGCGCGGACTGCGGGCGATTATGGAAGAGACGCTCACAAAGCTGATGTACGAGATCCCGAGCGATTACACAGTGGAAAAGGTAATCATCACAAAGGATGTTGTAGAGAACGGCGCGGACCCAGAGCTTGTCCGCAACCCGGACAGGAAGCCTGTAAAAATTAAAATTACGGCCTCCAATACGCAGAAAAAGCGTGGCCGCAAGGATACGGCGTCTTAAAAAGTAAAAAAGGCTGTTGTGCGGCAAAGGAGCGGCGTCTCCCCAGCCCCCGGCGGCCTTTTTTCCGTTTTATCCCAAAAAAGTCAGGAGAAAGAAATGAGTATAAAGATAGATAGCTTGACAGAAACGAAGCCGGTCAGAAGACTGCCGGTGCTCGCCCTGCGCGGGCTGGTGATCTTCCCGGGAATGCTCCTGCAGTTCGATGTCGGCCGCAAGAGGTCGATCCGCGCCCTGAATCTGGCGATGGAGGGCGATCAGACCATCCTGCTGGCGGCGCAGAAGGATCTTTCCGAAAACGAGCCGGGCGGGGATCAGATTTACCGCATGGGGGTCGTAGCTTCGATTAAGCAGGTGATCACCCACAGCGGCGAGGGGATCCGCCTGTTTGCGGAGGGAGAGCGGCGCGCCTGCATCATGAAGGTGGTGCAGGAGGATCCCTGCCTGATCGCGGAAGTGGTGGAGCTGGAAGAGCCGGAAGCGCCGTCCACGCCGCGCAGCGAGGCTTTGATTCGCCGCACGCAGTCGCTGTTTGAGGAATATCTGCAAAACTACCGCAAGGTTCCGCCCGATATCATCCTCAATGTGCTTCAGAAAAAGGAGTGCGGCACACTGGCGGATTATCTCGCCGCCAACATTATGCTTGATTTTACCCTCAAGCAGGAGATTTTGGAGGAGCTCAACCCGGCCAAGCGTCTGGAAAGGCTCGATAAAATCCTGGAAAACGAGATCCGGGTGCTGCAGATTGAGAACGAGCTCAACGAAAAGACGCGCGAGCAGATCGACCAGAATCAGAAGGAATATTTCCTGCGCGAACAGCTCAAGGCAATTTCCAGCGAGCTGGGCGAGGGAGAGGATCCGCGGCAGGAGGCGGACGAATTCCGCACAGCGGTGCTGGCGCTGAAGCTCGGCCCGGAGCAGGAGGAAAAGCTGCTGCGCGAGTGTGATCGATTGGCGCGGATGCCGTATTCCTCACAGGAGGGAAGCGTGATCCGTACATATCTGGAGACGTGCCTTGCGCTGCCGTGGAATAAATCGAGCCGCGAAAAGATCGATCTGGCAAAGGCGCAGCGCGTTCTGGACCGCGATCACTACGGTCTGCAAAAGGTGAAGGAGCGGATCCTCGAGACGCTCGCCGTGCGGAAGCTTGCGCCGGACAGCAGCGGCCAGATCCTCTGTCTGGTGGGACCTCCGGGCGTCGGAAAAACGTCGATCGCGCGGTCGATTGCCTCTGCGATCGGGCGCAAATATGTGCGCGTGTCGCTGGGCGGCGTGCGCGATGAATCCGATATCATGGGCCACCGCCGCACCTATGTCGGCTCGATGCCCGGGCGCATCATCCACGCAATGCGTCAGGCGGGGGTCAATAACCCGCTGATCCTGCTCGACGAGATCGACAAGCTGGGCCACGATTTCCGCGGCGATCCGGCATCGTCGCTGCTGGAGGTGCTTGATTCTGAGCAGAACTCCGCGTTCTATGACCATTATATTGATATGCCGTTTGACCTCAGCAAGGTGCTGTTCCTCACAACGGCAAACGATCCGTCCACCATTCCGGGACCGCTGTACGACCGCATGGACGTGATCAACCTGCCGAGCTACACCCATGAGGAAAAATTCCAGATCGCGTCGCGCCACCTTGTGCCGAAGCAGATCAAAAAGCATGGGCTTACAGCAAAGCAGCTGCGCATCAGCAGGGAGGCGCTGCACAGCCTGATTGACGGCTACACGCGCGAGGCGGGCGTCCGTACTCTGGAACGCACTATCGCGTCGCTTTGCCGAAAGGCCGCCAGAGAGATTGTGGAGAATCCGGACGCAAAGGTTTCAGTGCAGCCAAAGGATTTGGAACGGCTGATTGGGCCGCGCAAATTCAAGCCGGACGCGCTGGAAAAGACGGACGAAATCGGCCTGGTGAACGGCCTGGCCTGGACAAGCGTGGGCGGCGAGGTGATGCAGCTGGAGGCCGCTGTGATGGAGGGCTCCGGCAAGATTGAGCTGACGGGCAGCCTGGGCGATGTGATGAAGGAATCGGCGCAGATTGCCGTGAGCTGCATCCGGCAGCGGGCGGCGGCGCTGGGGATCCCGCATGACTTCCACACCAAATGCGATATCCATGTCCATGCGCCGGAGGGAGCCGTGCCGAAGGACGGACCGTCGGCAGGCGTCGCTATGGTGACGGTGATGGTTTCCGCGCTCACGGGCATCCCGATCCGCCACGATACTGCGATGACGGGCGAGATCACGCTGCGGGGCCGGGTGCTGCCGATCGGCGGACTGCGCGAAAAGACGATGGCGGCGTACCGCTCCGGGATCCGTCATGTGCTCATTCCGGAGGATAATGTGCCGGATCTTGCGGACGTCGATCCCGTGGTCAAGGAGGCGGTGGAGTTCCATCCCGTCTCGCGGATCGATGAGGTGCTGAATTTTGCCCTGGTGCGGTGTCCGGAGCTTCCGGTTGTTCCCGTGCCGGAGGATGCGTGCCGCCGGGAAGGGACGGCTGTGCTGCCGCCGCCCGTGGGCGCCCCGTCGGGCGCGCCGCTTTCCTGCGGGGAGGTTGTGCGATGAATTACAATCAGGCTTTTTTTGAACTGGCGGTGGGCCGTCCGTCGCAGCTCCCCGCCCCGGAGCTGCCGGAGATCGTCTTTTCCGGCCGTTCGAACGTAGGAAAATCGTCGATGATCAACCGGCTGCTCGGCAGGAAGTCGCTGGCCCGCGTCAGCGCGTCGCCCGGCAAGACGGGGACGATCAATTTTTACCGTCTGCCGGGCTGCCGTCTGGTGGATCTGCCTGGCTACGGCTACGCGAAGGTGTCCCAGTCGGAAAAGCTGCGCTGGGCGGAGCTGGTAGAGGGATATTTCGCCGCCGGGCGCGATCTGCGGCTGGTGGTGCAGATCGCGGATATGCGCCACGATCCCACGAGGGACGATCTGCACATGCTGGAATTCCTGTCGTCCGGGGACTTCCCGTTCCTGCTTGCCGCCACCAAGAGCGACAAACTGAACAGGACGGAGTACCAGAACCAGAAGGCGCGCTATGAAGAGATCGCCGCGGAGTATGGCGCGGGACTGCTGGTGTTCTCCTCTGTGAAAGGGGAGGGCTGCGAGGAGCTGCGCGGGAAAATAGAAATGCTGATCAAGGAGTAAACTGCCATGATTTCAAATTGTTTGGGAAAAAATGAAAAGGGACATCTGACCATCGGCGGATGCGATACCGTAGATTTGGCAAAGGAGTACGGGACGCCCCTCTATGTGATGGATGAGGGAAAAATCCGCGCGACGTGCCGTATGTACCGGGAATCGTTTGAAAAATACTACGGCGGGCAGGGGATGCCCCTGTACGCGAGCAAGGCGTTCAGCTGCAAGGAGATCTGCCGCATTGTGAACGAGGAGGGCCTCGGGCTGGACGTCGTTTCCGGCGGCGAGCTCTACACAGCGCTTCAGGCCGGCTTCCCGGCGGAGAAGATCCATTTTCACGGGAATAACAAGACGGCGGAGGAGATCGCGTTTGCGCTCGATTCCGGCGTGGGCCATTTCGTGGTGGATAACCTCACGGAGCTGGAAACGCTGAACCGCATGGCCGGGGAAAAGGGCTGCCGGGCGTGCGTGCTGCTGCGGATCAAGCCGGGGGTGGACGCGCATACGCATCAGTTTATCCGCACCGGCCAGATCGATTCCAAGTTCGGCTTTGCGCTGGAAACGGGCGAGGCGCTCGCCGCGGCCAAAGAAGCGGCCGGAGCGGAGCATCTGGACTTCAAGGGCGTTCACTGCCATATCGGGTCCCAGATTTTCGATGTCGCGCCGTTTGTGCTGGCGGCGGAAATCATGGTGGATTTTATCCATGAGATCCAGAAGGAAACGGGCGTTGCGCTCACGGAGCTGAATCTCGGCGGCGGTTTCGGGATCAAGTATGTGGACGAGGATACCCCGCCGAAGTATGACGCCTATATGCACAGCGTGTCCGATGCCGTGCACCGCAAGTGCGGGGAGTACGGCCTGCCCGTGCCGTATATCTTCATTGAGCCGGGCCGCTCGATTGTCGGCGAGGCCGGGATCACGCTGTACCATGTCGGCGGCGTGAAGGAGATCCCGGGGGTGCGCACCTATGTGTCCATCGACGGCGGCATGGGCGATAACCCGCGGTACGCGCTGTACCAGTCCAGCTATACGGTGGTGGCCGCCGGTAAGATGGACGCCCCCTGCACCGAGAAGATGACGGTTGCCGGGAAATGCTGTGAGAGCGGCGATCTGATCCAGGAAAATGTGATGCTCCCCAAGCTGGAGCCGGGCGATCTGCTGGCGGTCCTGTCCACAGGGGCATACAATTATTCGATGGCGTCCAATTACAACCGCATCCCGCGTCCCGCCGTGGTGATGATCAGGGACGGACAGCCGCGTGTCATTGTCCGCCGCGAATCCTTCGAGGATCTCGTGAGAAACGACGTATAACGCCCTGCCTTCAGGGAATATCCCACAATTCACAGAGAAAAGCCTGCACGGCGGTCTGCTTCGGAATTTTCCGGTGCGGTCCGCCGTGCAGAATTGTGTAGGATTGCCTTTACTTTTTCACTTTTCTGTGCTAAAATTTTATTGCAGTAAAAGGGAAAGGACGGGTGAAATATGAATTCAAAAATCAAAGACGACAGCGTAGATTTCCTGTTCCGGGCGGTACTGTCCCTGAAAACGGTCGAGGAATGCTATAACTTTTTTGAGGATCTCTGCACGGTGCCGGAGATCAAGGCGATGTCCCAGCGGCTGCTGGTGGCGCATATGCTCAGCACAAAGTGCGTGTACAGCGATATTGTGGCGCATACAGGCGCGTCCACCGCGACGATCAGCCGCGTCAACCGCTCGCTCAATTACGGCTGTGACGGCTATGCGATGGTGTTCTCGCGTCTGGACGCAGGGGATGCCGCCGCTGATCAGGAAAAGAAAGGTTCGGAAGAATGAGCTATTCGACGTTTGCGTTTTATTATGACGCGCTGACGGGAAACGTGGATTACCGCGCGCGGGCAGACTATCTCTACCGCCTGCTGGAAAGGCTGGGCCACGAGCCGGGCATCACGCTGGATCTGGCGTGCGGCACGGGAAGCCTGACGCTGGAGCTGGCGCGCCGCGGCCTTGACGTTTACGGCGTGGACGGCTCTCTGGAGATGCTGTCTGTGGCGAAGCAGAAAGCGTCGGAGGCGGGGCTCGACGTGCTGTTCCTGTGCCAGCGGATGCAGAGCATCGATCTTTACGGCACGGTGGATACTGTTGTCTGTTCGCTGGACAGCATCAACCATCTCACGACGGAAAAGGACGTGCTGGCCGCGTTCCAGCGCGTATCGCTGTTTCTTGCGCCGGGCGGGTATTTCATTTTTGATTTGAACACGCCCTATAAGCACCGCGAGGTTTTGGGCGATAACGTGTTTATTTATGATACGGACGAGGTGTTCTGCGCGTGGCAGAACCATTTTGATCCCAAAACGCTCCGCACGCATATCGTACTGGATTTCTTTGGGCGCGACGGATCGATCTATCACCGCGCCACGGAGGAATTTTATGAACGCGCTTACCCGCTTGAGCAGATCGGGGAATGGCTCGGGGAGGCCGGGCTGGAATTGACGGCTGTGTACGGCGATCAGAGCTTTGAGCCTCCTTCGGAAACAGAGGAGCGCGTGATCGTTGTGGCGCACAAGCCTGAAAATTAAAAGCTGCGCCTGCCCAGCAGGTGGGGGAATCTTCCCTGCGTCTCTCTGCGGGGATCCCGGATGGGCGGCCTCCGGGTTTCCTTTCGCGATCTGCTGAAAGTTTTATTTTCTGAAAAGGATGAAGTTATGGATAGAATTATCAGATGTATTACAAGTGACGGCGCTGTGATGGCGGCGGCGATTGACTCCTCCGATCTGGTGGATACCGCCCAGCGGATCCACGGAACTTCGGCGGTCGGCACAGCGGCGCTGGGACGTCTGCTGACGGCGTCGTCTGTGATGGGCGCGATGCTCAAGGTAAACGGCGCGACCGTGACGCTGCGGATCAACGGCGGCGGCCCCCTTGGTACGGTGACGGCGATCGCAGACAGCCGTGGGTACTGCCGCGGCTATGTGGAGCACCCGGAGGTCGATCTCCCGCTGCGGCCGGACGGTAAGCTGGATGTCAGAGGTGCAATCGGCACAGACGGACGGCTTGCTGTGATCCGCGATATGGGCAGCGGCGAACCGTATACCGGGCAGGTGGAAATCGTTTCCGGAGAGATTGCCGAGGACATCACCAGCTATTACGCGGTCAGCGAACAGATCCCCACGGTCTGCGCGCTGGGCGTGCTGGTGGGCCGGGAGGATCACCGTGTGATGCTCGCGGGCGGCCTGCTGATCCAGGTGCTGCCAGGCGCGGACGACGCGGCGATCTCCAAGCTCGAGCAGAATGTCAGCACATTGGAGCCGGTCACGACGATGCTTGCCAAGGGGATGACGATCGAGGAGATCTGCCGCACGGCGCTGGCTGGATTTGAGATGGAGATCCTCGACGAGTACAAGGTGGGATATGCTTGCGATTGCAGCCGGGAACGGGTGGTGCGTGCGATTTCAACGCTTCCGATGCAGGAGATCCTGTCCCTCGCGGATGAAAAGACTGGATATGCGGAGGCCAAGTGCCAATACTGCGGCAAGGTGTACCGGCTGAGCCGGGAGGAGCTTCAAAAAATCGCGGAGGCTGCCCGGAAATAAGGGAGACAGTCTCCGGAAAGATCAGGAGGGCGACCGATGAAAACAGAAGAAATCAATATCCGGGATCCGTTCATTTATGTGGAGGACGGCGTATATTATCTGTATGGGACGCGCGCCAAGACGTGCTGGGGCCCTGCCGACGGGTTTGACGTGTACTGGGGGACAGATTTGGAAAACTGGGAAGGTCCCCACGAAATTTTTCATAACGACGGCAGCTTCTGGGCGGATCGCAACTACTGGGCGCCGGAGCTGCACAAATACCGCGGAAAATATTATATTTTTGCCAGCTTCAAGAACGAGACGGAATGCCGCGGCACGCAGATCCTGATTTCGGATAATCCGAAAGGCCCGTTTGTGCCGCACAGCGACGGCCCGGTCACGCCCCGTGACTGGGAATGTCTGGACGGGACGTTTTATGTTTCAAAGGACGGCACGCCCTACATGGTATTTTGTCATGAATGGGTGCAGATTGTCGACGGCACGATCTGCGCCATCCCGCTGACGGAGGATCTGAAAGCGGCGGCAGGCGAGCCGCGCGTGCTGTTCCATGCCTCCGAAGCGGTCGGCTGGACCAAGGGCAGGGAGAATTACAGGTTCCCGGGAAAAGCCACCTACGTGACAGACGGCCCGTTCCTGCACCGCTGCGAAAACGGAGAGCTGCTTCTCCTGTGGTCTGGCTTTGGGGAGGACGGGTATGCGGAAGCGATCGCGCGTTCTGACAACGGAGATATTACGGGAAACTGGACGCAGGATGAAACGCCCCTCTTTGAGAAAGACGGCGGCCACGGCATGATTTTCCAAACCCCTGACGGCCAGCTTTATCTGACGCTCCATTCCCCCAACAAGACGCCGGAAGAACGTCCAAAATTCTACCCCCTCATCGAACGCGGCGGCCAGCTGGTGCGGCTCCCGTGACAGGGGCTTTCCGCCCCCGTAGCCCCCGAGCAGGAGCTCCGCGCTCCTGCACCTGCGGCAGGTGGCTCCGCCCCCTGTACCCCCGCTGGGGGGCAAGCCCCCCAGACCCCACCGCCGCCCGGGCGCTGTGGTTATCGGGTCTCGCAGTCGAGACGGAGCCTTTTGGATGTGTAGATTTTTTATAGAAAAGATTGCACCCCATTTGTTGGATGTGTCCAGCAAATGGGGTGCATTTTTAATGAAAAGTTTTTGATAGTATCATCAGCGATCCTGCCGCCGCGGCAGAGTATTTTTTCTTATTGGAATTTCAGCGACCGGAGGGAGCGCGGCGCGTTCTGCTCACCGCAGGTGCGTCCAGACTTAGTTTGACTGCCCGACTAGCTGAGCCATTTTTCCGACAAGGGAGGAATTGCGGGTAGCGGAAATATTGTTGAGGAACAGGACATCCTGCACACCGTTTTGGGTGACAAAATCAGGAATATTGCCGCTCCAGTAGCGGTAGTCGATCACATGGACCGTCTGGTAATGTGAAACGAGGAAAGGAATAAAAGCGTTGCCGTAGGATTCCTTGATCACCAGACAGGAGGAACCGTCGGTCAGCTCGTTGTTGTGGATGACAGTGTAAGGATTATCGCCGCCGATAAACGTGCTGTACTTGGAAGAAGCCGCCCAGGAGGAAACGTCGGAGATGATGGGCCAGTCGCGCTGATTGCCGTCGCGATCGGTGAAGGTGAGATCGGCGTCCACCGGGGGAACGTAAGCCGTGACAGTGTCGGGATTCTGTGCAAGCGCCGGATTTTTCCCGGTATCAGAATAAAACGCGCCGAGGAAGCCGTCAAAGCTGCGTGTCTCAAAGGCGGAGAGTTCCAGCGGCTGGCGCCCGGTAGCCTCAATAAACGGTACATAAGCGTAATATGCGCCGAGAGCGGTCCAGTGATGGTCCGTGCGGAAGTAGATATATTCGTCGCTGTGAGCGCGGAGCGTGTCGTAAACGGGGATTGTATGGACAGAATCGGAGAAAGAACCGTAGAAATAGTCGATAGCGTCCTTTTGCGAGGAAGTGTTGATGCCTGCACGGAAGCTTTCCGGCAGGAGGATATCCATGCTTGTGGGGACAATCATATCATAGACGGTGGCTTTTCCGGAGAGGTTTTGCGCCGTATGGTTGATGAGGTCGATGTACTGTGTGGCGGTGGATTGGGAGAAATTGTAATATTCATAACCGGCGTCGCCCACGATGAGGACAGCGCCAAGACTCTGCGTGACCTCGTTGGAAACGTCGCGTTCCGGAGGCGGCTCCTCAGAGCTTTCAGGAGCGGAGGAGGTATCTGGTGCAGAGGATTCCGCAGAGGGAACAGAGCCTTCCTCTGCGGAGGATTCTTCCGAAAGGATACCGCTTTCCAAAGCAGGCGAGGACGGTTCTTCTGCGGGCTGGGAGGGGGACTCCGAAGTGGATCCGGACGGCCGCGTGGGAGCAGTGGGGATTGCGTCGCCCTCCTCAAGGTTCCCGCTTACCTGGACGGGCTGCACGCCATACAGGTTTTTCAGATAGCTGTTCAGTGTGATTAAGTTATCACGGAACGGGAAAGTATCGGAGAACCAAAGGTCGATTTGGCTGAAATAATCCCCGCTCCAAAGTGCTTCCAGAGAAAATTCCGGGAATTTGGTCAGCTCCCGCTTTTCAAAATCCGAATAAGTCGGACGCAGGGGAAGAAGCAGGGAAAGAAATGCAGTCGCAAACAGGACAAAGTAGAATACAATAATCTTGATGTTGGAGAAACGTCTGTGAAGCTCCGTTCTGCGGACGGGCCGGTAACGGCGTTTTTGATATCTCATAAAGAAAACTTCCTTTTAAAACTGAAAATAGAGGAACGGGTTGTAGCTGTTGCCGACCAGAGCGGCGGTAGAAAGAAGCAGAAGCAGAGGCGGCAGGAGGACTTGCACGGTGCTGTAACAAATTGTCCCACCGCGCAGGGAAGCCCGCCATTCCCAAAAGCTGCCGATAGATTTCAGCAGAGGTGTGACGGCGATCACAGCGGCAATCAGGAAGAAGATATAATTGAGGAAAATGATCTGGGATTCAAAGGAAACAGCCGGATTTCCATTGAGGCAGAACATTCCCCGAAGCACTGTGCCCAAAAGCGCAGGCTGCCGGAACCGGAACAGCGCCCAGCCGAAAAAGACGATCAGCAGCAGATAAATGTGGGAAAATGCGGGTGGGATTTTTTGCAGAATCCGGCCCAGAAACAGCTTCTCCAAGGCAATGAACAAGAAGAAATACAGCCCCCAAAGCACGAAATTCCAGCTTGCGCCGTGCCAAAGCCCCGTCAGGAACCAGACAACCAGCAGGTTCAATACCATCCGTCCGCGGCTGCACCGGCTGCCTCCCAGCGGAAAATAGACATAGTCCCGGAAGAAGGAGCCCAGAGAGATATGCCACCGCCGCCAGAACTCACTGACGGATTTTGACAGGTAGGGATAGTCAAAATTCTCTTTATAATGGAAGCCGATCATCAGCCCCATGCCGATCGCCATATCGGAGTAGGCGGAAAAATCGAGATAAATTTGCAGCATAAACGCGAATACGCCGAGCCACAGGGAGAGCGCCGGACGGCTTGACAGCACAGCTATATTTTGGGAGAGCATCGCCGCGTTGGAAGCAGCCGCGTCTGAAAGGATGAGGCTGTCGGCAAGCGCACCGCAGCTGTTGGCGAGCAGAGCCTTTTTGGCAAGCCCTGTGCAGAACCGGGAGATTCCGCGGCTGATTTCCTGCCGTGTTGGCTGACGGGAAAGAATTTCGCGGTTGACATCCTGATAGCGGACGATAGGTCCGGCAATACACTGATGAAACAGGCTGATATACATCAGCAGCAGCCAGAATTTTTTCTGTGCCCGGACCTCACCGCGATACACGTCTATCACATAGGAAATCAACTGAAAGGTATAGAAAGAGATGCCGATCGGCAGTGCGATTTGCGGGATAGCCGACGGGATTCCGAACAACTGATGGAAGGTATCCAGAACAAGCCCGGTATATTTGAAAACGCCCAGAAGTCCGAGGCTGACGCATAGAGAGACGATTAACGCTGCTTTTGCAAGAGGCCTGCCGCGATTGGCGTCGATGATGCGGGAGAGGAACCAGTCGACGAAAGCCATACCGATCAGCAGAAAGACGTAAACAGGTTCGCCCCACGCATAAAAGAACAGCGAAAACAGCAGCATCACAATATTTTTCGATTTAATGCTTCCGGCAAGGTAATAGCATATAAGGTTTAAGGGAAGAAATAAAAAGAGAAAAAACAGATTTGAAAATACCATGAAAAAATACCCGCATTTCTT
>DVHF01000152.1 GCA_018712265.1 Candidatus Gallacutalibacter pullicola | reverse complement strand
TGGGCGGCAGCCGGACTGCTTGAAAGCACCCGTCCTTTCTAAGCGGGCTTTCAAAAATTCACTGCAAACCAATATCAAACAGAAAGAAGGACGCTTGTGGATATTTTAGGTCAATTTGGCGTCGCGGTTACCGGCTTGCTTCAGTCCACCGGCTTTGTTTCCAACGACCCAAGAAATTACATCATGATCATCATTTCCTGCATACTGATTTATCTCGCTATCAGGAAACAGTTCGAGCCTCTGCTCCTGCTCCCAATTGCATTCGGTATGCTGCTTGTCAACCTGTTCCCGGATATCATGGCTCATCCGCAGGTTTCTTACGAGGAAGTGCAGGCGTATCTTGCCGCGCATAACGGTGTGGAGCCTGTCGCTGATATCGTGAAAATTGCCGGCGTCGATTATTATCAGATTCAGGAAAACGGCGGTCTGCTGTATTACCTGTATCTGGGCGTAAAGCTGGGCATCTATCCGCCGCTGATCTTCATGGGAATCGGTGCAATGACCGACTTCGGCCCGCTGATTGCCAACCCCAAGAGCTTCCTGCTCGGTGCGGCGGCACAGCTTGGTATTTTCTTTACATTTATCTGCGCGATTTTCCTGGGCTTCACCCCGCAGCAGGCAGGTTCTATCGGCATCATCGGCGGTGCGGACGGCCCCACGGCTATCTGGCTGACCTCCAAGCTCGCTCCTGAGCTTCTTGGGCCGATTGCGGTTGCCGCGTACTCCTACATGGCGCTTGTACCGATCATCCAGCCGCCGATCATGAAGCTTCTCACCACAAAGAAGGAGCGCATGGTTGTGATGGAGCAGCTTCGTCCTGTCACCAAGCTGGAAAAGATCATGTTCCCGATCATTGTAACGATCATCATCGCTCTCGTTCTGCCGGATGCCGCCCCGCTGGTCGGTATGCTGATGCTCGGAAATATTTTCCGTGAGAGCGGCGTTGTTTCCCGTATTTCCAATACAGCTCAGAACGAACTGATGAACATCATCACCATTTTCTTGGGCACAACTGTCGGTGCTACCGCGACCGGCGAGGTGTTCCTCGATTTGAATACCATTAAGATCATTATCCTTGGTCTGGCTGCGTTCTGTGTAGGTACGGCAGGCGGTGTCCTGTTCGGAAAGCTGATGTACATCTTCTCGGGCGGCAAGGTCAATCCGCTGATCGGTTCGGCTGGCGTATCCGCTGTCCCGATGGCGGCGCGTGTTTCCCAGAAGGTTGGTCAGAGTGAGAACCCGGGCAATTTCCTGCTGATGCACGCAATGGGCCCGAACGTGGCCGGTGTTATCGGTTCCGCAGTTGCTGCTGGCGTGCTCCTCAGCATCCTCGGTTAATTTCTGAATAAGATATCAAAAATGCTTTGTGGCATCTTCCTTATGGAGGATGCCACAAGTTTTGTGGAAAATCCATAGTTTATGAATGGGCGGATCGGACTTTGCTGTTAAACCGATCCGCCCATATTTATGGATTCCGCGCTGCGATTATCCATTAGCTTATTTGTAATAGGGGTATATGAAATAACAGCCGCCAATAAATTGTAGGGTATCCCTATCACTACTATGCTTTAGGGTATATCTAAAAAGTCAAAAGTGCTGGAAAATTCCCTGAAAAGCGGTGGATGCAAGGCGCGAATCCGCAGCAATACTTTCTATTGCAGGGGTGACGGGCACAGCAGACGCTGTTTTTCAGGTGAATTTAACAGTATTGAGGGCTTTTCTGAGACGCCCTAGTTACATAGCTCAATTTCACTTTCATAATATTGTTCTTGAAAATGAACCGCTTCTGAAATTTTCTTTTGAGCGAATTCAAATCCTTCTGGTGCGGCCACGAGTTTATCTTCCACGTCGTTATGGCGATGGATAATTCCGATAATGCGGGCCTTATATTCTTCGACCGGAATATCGATGCCGAGCAAATACACATCGAGTTCTTCGCCGTCGCCGCCGAGGATATTGGGAATGTGCCCGTAGTTGATGGGGTAGATGAGTTCGGGATATTTGGGGTGCGCGCTTCCAATGGGCCGGTCTATTTTGATATAGACTGTTTTCCCAAGATAGGATTTTACAAGAGCTTTCCTCAAAGTATAGACGATAAAATCATGCTTTCCTTTGAGATATTTTTCTCTGCCCCCATCGACAGGCGCTTTCTGGGCAAGGGATATCTTGAGATCTTCGTATGCTTTTGCGGCGGAAGGCGTACTGTTGAGATAATCCCTGAAGTTTATGTAATTGATCCATTCCATACTATTGGTAAGGACAACGTGGATGAAATGCGTCTGCAAATCCCCCGTACCGTCATAAATGCTGCCGGATGCAAATAACAGCTGGTTTTCAATATTGGAATTCGGCCTGTAATAAAAACCGTTGTCCCTGAGCTCCTTTTCAAAGGCAAGAATGTCGTCAAAATTATCAACAGCAAGCGCAATGTCAATAATCGGCTTTGCTTTTATGGAATGTACAGAGGTGCTTCCCACATGCTGAATCCCTTTAATGACGCTGCCCAAAATTTTTTGTAAACGGGAAATCGTATTTTGTGCTTCAATTTCCCATTCCTTTTGGTGATCACACAGTTTTACAGTCCCTCGTTTTAATCCAATCATCGCTTACCCTCCAAGCGGTATTTCAGGCTCCCTTTCTGCCTTCAGCTGTGAATTTCCGTTGTCCGAGCACGACAATAAAACACAGGGCAAAGGGAAACGGTATTGGCGATTCGCGTACGGCGCAGTATGAAAGAACGCTCCTATTTCAAGTCCTCGCCTTGACAGGAACAAAGAACTTGTCATATACAAAACTCTTTGTATCCTTTTCAATCAACGCCACTCAATCGGTCTGCCTATAAAAAGAGGAAAGGAGCAGCCTCATTGTAGGGATGCTCCTTATAATTTGCCGTTTTCGTTCCAATAAAAATTTACTTATGTTTTAAGAATGACATCTGTTTGAATCAATTCTCTTTGTGGCACGAAATTCTTTTTTCACAGAGAAGAAAGAAAAATTTCGTATTCATCCTCAAAAGAGGAGTAGGGGGAGGGGTTGCCGCCGTTGGTGCTCTTGCACTGGTTGTCGCTGTACTCCTGGCCAGCGGCAAATAACTCGCCCACAGAGATCGGATATCCCGCTTCTTCGGTAAGTCGGCAGAAAGCATCCATAGGATCCGGCGCATTGCGTGTGGCGAGAAATTTTTCCCGCAGTACGGGATCCGTCTTAGCGGCCTGTGAAAGCAAATCCAGCTTTTGATAAACAGTCATATGCAAACCTCCTGTTCCATTCGCTCTCACTTGAAAATCCATACAGCCCCATAAAAAGCTTTTGCCTGACGGGTCAAATCATCGCCGTCAGGCTGTTTTGAATTATCAAATGGGAGACAACCAATAAATTTCTCTATGTTAAAGCAGATGAATTCCTGCGCCGTCGCAGGCCTGATACATCAGCTCCGGCCATACAGATGCCTGTACCTCGCCGATGTGCGCTTTTTCCAGAAGTACCATGCACAGCCGCGATTGTCCGATTCCGCCGCCGATTGTCAGGGGAAGCTCCCCGTTAAGCAGCATTTGGTGGAACGGCAGGGAGAGCCGGTTCATGCAGTCGGCCTCCTCAAGCTGCGCAAGAAGCGTCTTTTCGTCCACGCGGATTCCCATGGAGGAAATTTCCATCGAACGGCCAAGCACAGGATACCAGATCAGGATGTCGCCGTTCAGGCTCCAATCATCATAGTCCGGTGCGCGGCCGTCATGCGGTTTGCCGGAGCGGAGCTTCCCGCCAATCTGAGAGATAAAGACGGCTCCGTATTTCCGCGCGGCAGCGTGCTCGCGATCCTTCGGCAGCAGATCCGGATATTCGTCCTCAAGCTCCTGACTGGTAAGGAATGTAATATCATCCGGCAGATAGGGATCCAGCGCCGGAAAGCGTTCCGTCAGCACGGCCTGTGTGCGCCGGAGCGCCTGCATAATCCGCCGTACCGTATCCTGAAGCGTTTCCATGTTCCGTTCCTCGCGGGTGATGACCTTCTCCCAGTCCCACTGATCCACATAGACGGAATGGAGGTTGTCGAGCTCCTCGTCGCGGCGGATGGCGTTCATATCGGTATACAGACCGGTTCCCGCCGAAAAGCCGTAACGTCCCAGCGCCATACGCTTCCATTTGGCCAAGGAATGGACGATCTGCACATCGGCGTGGAGATCGCGCACATCAAACTGCACAGGACGTTCTACACCGTTCAGATCGTCATTGAGCCCGGTTTCCGGCCGGACGAACAGAGGGGCCGAGACACGCGTCAGATGGAGCGCAGCAGCAAGCTCACGTTCAAAGGTGTCCTTTGCCAGCTTGATGGCGGCTTCTGTATCCATTATGTTCAGGCGGGAGTGATACCCGTCCGGTAAAATCAACGGTTCATAAGACATTTGGAATCTTCCCTTTCTAAGTTCTAAAAAATTCTCCTGGACCTGCGGTCGGCAGAACGCGCCCGGACCTGCGGTCAGCAGAACGCGCCCGGACCTGCGGTCGGCAAAACGCGCCCGCTCCCTCCGGTCGCCCGACTGGGTGTTTGATTAGGCTGAGATGCCCGCGTTTACGGTATTCCGTAGATATTGTATCATATCCCTGACCGGCCTGCCGCCGCGACAGAGTACCAACGCGGATGGTATTTCCGCGGAGATCACAACGCGCGGCGCGGTTTACGTCAAGGCTTAGCCTTGCCCGCGTTGCAGCCTTTCTGCGGATATTATATCATATTTCCAACCAGTTTTCCACCGCGACAGAGTATTTTTTCATATCGGCATTCCCGCGGAGGTCACGACGCGCGGCGCGGATCTGCGGTCGGCAGAACGCGCCCGCTCCCTCCGGTCGCCTGGCCCGATGGTTGATTAGGCTATGATGCCCGCGTTGCTACTTTTCTGCGAACAGATCCCTGACCAACCTCCCACCGCGACAGAGTATTTTTTCATATCGGCATTCCCGCGGAGGTCACGACGCGCGGCGCGTATTACGTGCAGGCTTAGCCTGCCGCGGCGCGTTCTGCTCACCGCAGGTGCGTGCAGGCTTAGCCTGCATTGTCATCCTCGGGGGACCAGTCGGGATCATTGCGCAGGATCTGCTCCGTAGTGATGTTCCTGCCACGCAGACGGTAGGCAGTGGCGTTCTTCAGGAGCGTATAGGCAATGGAGGTAATCGGGATTCCGAGCAGGATGCCGACGATCCCCAGCAGATTTCCAAAAGCGATGATGGAAAGCAATACCCAGATCCCGGGCAAACCGACGGAAGTTCCCACGACGCGCGGGTAGATGAGATTGCCCTCAATTTGCTGGAGGATCAGGAACATGACAATAAAAGTGGCGCAGTTCCACGGATTTACAAGCAGCAGGATGAATCCACCGGTAAACATCGAAATATAAGGCCCAATGATGGGGATCATGCTGCACAATGCCACCAATGTGCTGAGCAAAAGCGCGTAGGGGAGACCAAGGAGCGACATGGAAATGTAGCACAGAAAGAACCAGACCACCGCCTCTGTAAGCAGGCCGCGCACAAAATTGGAGAAGATTCGGTTGCTCAGGATACCGATTTCCACCACCTGATGCGCCGCTGTTTTAGGCAGAAAAGCATACACAACGCGCTTGAGATTGGTAGTCAGGCGTTCTTTGCCGAACAGCATATAGCAGGAGAAAATAAAACTCATCGCGGTGATAAAAACGCCGTTTGCCACCGTCATAGTTGCGTTGACTGCGTATGTCATCAGATTGGTAGTAAACTGTGTTGCTTGTGAGATAAGGGAGCTCCAATCCAGGCGCAGGGAGTTGATCTGATCCTGCGTGATGTTCAGGGAGGAAAGCAGATTGTAGACTTCCTGGGAGAAGCGTGCCGCATAGGAGGGCGCGTTTGCAGTAAAGCGTGTGATAGAACTGATAAGCTCCGGAATCACGAAAAAGAGAATACCGAGCAGAATCAGCAAAAGAGTGAGGAAAGAGAGAAAAACACAAACGCCGCGCCGGAATGGGCATTGCTCTGGTTGTGAATGTTTTTGTAAAACTATACGAAAATTATGTATTTGCTTTTTTGAATAAAAAGGACTCCAGGCTATGGAAAAAATGCCGGCGCGGCGTTTGTGTTTTTCTCTCTTTCCTCACTCTTTTGCTGATTCTGCTCGGTATTCTCTTTTTC